>CBCTTO010000038.1:0-14740 GCA_965149855.1 uncultured Collinsella sp. | reverse complement strand
CGCATAAAGAAAGCCTCCCATTTCTCATGTCCAAGAAATGGGAGGCAGTTCACACAAACGTGAGGCGGGCCGTTTTCGTTTGAGCAATCATGCAGCGACGTGATGGGGCAAATTAATCCACGCGCTTGTCGCCCATAAAGAAGAGCGCCACCGTACCAGGTCCGGTATGCGAGCCAATCAGAGTACCGATGTCATTGATCTCAATCTTGCCTTTAAGCTGCGGAACCTGTTCCTCAATCAGCGCCGCAACTGCCTCGGCATCCTCGCGGCACGCCGAGTGCGACATGATGCACTTACCCGAATAATCCGCACCGTCCAGCACGTGTGCCATCATGGTCTTAGCCATCTCGGAAATCGCTCGCTTCTTAGTGCGAATCTTCTCACGTGGCGACAGCTTACCTTCGCAATCGACCGTCATAAGCGGGCAAATCTTGAGCGCCGTGCCGATGATCGCGCTCGCGGCCGAAATGCGACCGCCGCGCAGGTAGCTCGACAGATCGGTCGAGAAGAACCAGTGGTGCAGGTTGAGTTTATGCTCCTCAATCCAAGCGGCCGTCTCGTCGAGTGAAGCCCCGCTATCGCGCACGTCGGCGGCATATTCCAGCAACAGACCAAAGCCCGAAGACGCCCCCAGCGAATCGATGACGCGCACCTTGCCGCCCTGGGGATAGCGATCCGCGAGCATCTGCGCCGCGACGCAGGCCGATCCATACGTGCCCGAAATACCCGACGACAACGTCAGGTGCAGCACGTCTTTACCCTCGGCAACAAACGGCTCCCAAAACTCCTCGTACTCGCCCACGCTCACCTGAGACGTCTTGGGCATGGCGCCCGCGGCAATCTGGGCAAAAAACTCGTCCGGCGTAATCGACTGATACAGATCGTCCGTATAGACAACATCGTCGATCTCGTAATGAAAATACGCGACGGGAATATTGCGCGATTCAAAGAACTCACGGGTTCGGTCGGCGGCGGATTCACAGGTCAGGACAAAATCACTCATATGAGGCTCCTTACTCATTGCTGCGCAAATTATCGCACAGTGAGCCTACATGCGGTACATATGTCCACTATTTACCAAATCGAACCAAAAATAGTGAACATCTTTACCACCATCGTCTCCACCGGCCCCACGCATAAATATCTGAGAAAACACTCTCTGTCGTCTCCACCCAACCGCCATATCTACCTCAACTAAATCGATTTACCAAACCGTTCAGCCGACAATTCAGCCGCTGGCGCAAAATCGAAACAAAAGCGGCGCATACTGGTAAACGTTTGACGCTGTTTATCAGTTTTACCAGCCCCATCGGAAGGTGTTTCATGGTCGCATTCGATCGCAACCCGCAAGACTTCAAGTATCTGCGCCTGCTTTCGAGACAGTTCCCCACCGAACAATCCGCGTTTACCGAGATCATCAATCTCTCGGCCATCCTCAACCTGCCCAAAGGCACCGAGCATTTTATGAGCGACGTGCATGGCGAGTACGAAGCCTTTATGCACATCCTCAACAACTGCTCGGGCGTCGTGCGCGAGCATGTCGACGAGATTTTTGGCGACACGCTCACCTTTGACGAAAAGGGCGAGCTGTGCACGCTCATCTACTACCCGCGCGAGAAGATCGACCTGGTCCGCAGCCGGCGCGAGGACTCGCCAACCTGGTACAAGACGATGCTTGACCAGCTCATCATGGTCGCTCGCTCACTTTCAAGCCGCTACACGCGCTCCAAAGTGCGTAAGGCCATCCCGCGCGACTACGCCTACATCATTGACGAGTTGTTGCACACGCACCCGGACGAGAACAACTATCGCGTGCGCTATCACGAGCGCATCGTGGAGTCCATCCTGGAGACCGCCAGCGCCGACGACTTTATCGAGTCGCTCGCCTCGCTCATCAAGCGCCTGGCCGTCGACCACCTGCACCTGGTGGGCGACATCTTCGACCGCGGAGGCGGCGCTGCCAAGATTATGGACCGCCTGCTCACCTACCATTCGCTCGACATCCAGTGGGGCAACCACGACCTGCTGTGGATGGGCGCTGCGGCCGGTGAGCCCGCCTGCATCGCCACGGTACTGCGCAACAACCTGCGCTACGACAATTACGAGATCCTCGAGAACGATTACGGCATCTCGCTGCGTGAGCTTGTCGCCTTTGCCGATGCCACCTACACCGCCGGTGAGTCCATCACC
The DNA here is from genome assembly GCA_965149855.1 of uncultured Collinsella sp. GTDB lineage: Bacteria > Actinomycetota > Coriobacteriia > Coriobacteriales > Coriobacteriaceae > Collinsella. The sequence continues at coordinate 12,550 of CBCTTO010000038.1, read as the reverse complement.
CCGCTGATCAAGGCCATCAACGTGCTGCTCTTTAAGCTCGAGGGCCAGATTATCCAGCGCCACCCCGAGTTCGATATGACCGACCGCCTGCTGCTCGACAAGATCGAGCACGGCACCGGCACGGTCACGCTCGCCGACGGCAGCGTGTGGCCACTCACGACCAACGACTTCCCCACCGTCGATCCAGCGGACCCCTATACGCTCACGCCCCAGGAGCAGCACATCATCGACAAGCTCGTGTCCGAGTTTGTCACCGCCGATCACCTGCATCGCCATATCGATTTCCTCTACACCCACGGCTCGATGTACAAGGTCGCCAACGGCAACCTGCTGTTCCATGGCTGCGTGCCGCTCAACGAAGACGGCACCTTTAGCAGCATGAACTGCCTGGGCACCTGGCACGCTGGCCGCGATTATCTCGATTTTTGCGACCACATCGCCCGCCGCGCCTGGCGCGTGGGCGACCGTGATGCCCTAGACTGGATGTGGTACCTGTGGATTGGCTTTAGCTCACCCGCCAGCGGACGCCTGGTGCGTACCTTTGAGCGCGCCTATATCGCCGATAAGAGCACCTGGGTCGAGCCGATGGACCCGTACTTTACGCTTACCAAGTCGCCCTCGGTCTGCGATGACATCATGCGCGAGTTTGGCGTCGCGCCCATGGCATGTTCGCCGACCGGCCACATCATCAACGGCCACACGCCCGTTAAAACCACCAAGGGCGAGCAGCCCATCCGCGCCGAGGGCAAGCTGCTGGTCATCGATGGCGGCTTCTGCCGCGCTTACCATCCCAAGACGGGCATCGCCGGCTATACGCTCATCTCGAGCTCGCGCGGCTGCCGCCTCAAGTCGCACCGGGCCTTTACGACGGTTGCCGAGGCACTTACGCGCAACGTGGACATCGAAAGCGAGACCAACCGCTTTGACCAAGCAGACCGTCGCCGCATGGTGAGCGACACCGATACTGGCGCCAAGATTCGCAGCCAGATTCAGGATCTGCGCCAACTGCTCGATGCATATAGAAACGGTGCTATCGAGGAGCGCACCTAGCACCACCCGCGGGGATTGGCTAAACTTGCTGAGTTTGTCATCCCCGCGGCGCTTCGGCGCCAGCTTAAGGCAGGTACCATGCAAAAGCTCCTTGCGCAGATTATGAAATTTGGCATCGTCGGTGTCATTGCCACGGTTATCGACTTTGGCATTATGAATCTGCTCCACTACGGTCTGGGCCTCAACATCCTAATCGCCAACACCAGCGGCTTTATCATCTCACTCATCTTTAACTACCTCGCAAGCATGAAGTACGTGTTTGCGCACAAGGAAGGCATGAGCCGCCGCCGCGAGTTCATCATCTTTGTCGTGCTGTCCGTGATCGGTTTGGTGCTCAACGACGGCATCGTGCTGGCGCTCAACGCCGGCCTGGGACTCGAGGCCAATATCGCCAAGATCTGCGCCACCGCGCTTGTCATGGTCTACAACTTTGTGACCCGAAAAATCTTCCTGGAGGGCGACGAGACAAAATAGCTCGAAACCCCTGCAGCATTACGGCGCCCACGGACGACGCACACTCAGCGCAGTATCGTCCGTGGGTGTCGCTCGTTTACGGGCAAATTTTCAACGTTTGCGGATTAGCTCTTGAAAATTTGGCGAGTTCATATAGTTCTTGGCAAAGACCTTACGTTTCCCTTGTAAAAGCTCTAAAGTATCCTCTGCTCGATTCATCAACGCATTGGATGTGATTACGTGCGCAAGGCGCTGGCACAACCTCATACCAAGCAGTTCCTCAAGTTTGCTGTCGTGGGTCTTATCTCCTTTGGCATCGACTGGGGCATGCTCATTGCGCTCGTCGAGCTGTTCCACCTCGACTTTTTGATGAGCACCACGGTTTCGTTTATCACGTCCGTCGTGGTCAACTACTGGCTCAGCATGAAGTACGTGTTCGACCACCGCGAAGGCATGAGCCGCAAGCGCGAGTTCACGATCTTCACCATCCTGTCGGTGATCGGCCTGGGCCTCAACGACCTGTACATGTTTGTGGGCGTCACGTTTTTGAGCATCGGCTACCAGGCCATGAAGGCCATCGCCACGTTCCTCGTCACCTGGTACAACTACTTCAGCCGCCGCTTCTTCCTCGAGGGCGCACGGTCGTAGTCGATTCACTATTTGCTTGAATGAATAACCGGTTGGAATTCCCGTTCCAACCGGTTTTTTTGTTTGCCGAGAGACCCGGCGACCCAGTCCCATTCGCATGAAAAACGGGCGGTCCGGATGTTGGTCCGAACCGCCCGTCTGGCGCACTATGTCGAGGCCTCTAGCCCGTTACGTAATACCAAACGACGTTGTCGCCATTGGAGAGAACGTAGTTACTGCAGGCCGTCATGGGCGTTGTGCCGTTGACGGAGTACATCCAGCCGCTCGTGCCGCCGTACTGTTTCTCGGCCAAACCACCAATCGCAGAAACATACGTGCCGTACGATGAGCCGTGTGCGTTGACAGAAAGGCCCAGCGCGCACAGGGCATCGTAAACGGTGGCGCCTTCGTTAAAGGTAAAGGTGCCGCCAGAGGACACGGGATTGCCCACAGCGCTCGATGTGACCGAAACCGTCACCGTAACGTAGTTGGACTCCTGTGAGCCGCTTTGGCTGCCCGAGGAGGCGTTTCCACCATTAGAGGATGAGGCTCCATCAGACGACTGGCCACCGCCCGAAGAAGCACCGCCAGACGCATTGGAAGTATCACCGGCTCCCGTATTTTGGGCAGCGGATTTATCGCCAGACTTCTTGCCGCCCCGGTCCTCGGACTTCTTGCTATCCGAGTTTTTGTCCGATTCCTTGTTTGAAGACTCGGAATCGTCCTTGGCGTCGTTCGAACCCTTGGGCTCGTCTTTTGCATCATTCGAAGATTTGGAATCCTTGGAACTAGCCTCGCCCGAAGCGGCAGACGAGCCAGACCCCTTGGTGTCCTTGGCGACGACGCTCTCCCCCGTCACGGTCTGAACGATCCAGTCAATGGACCAGGAGCCGCTCTCGGAAGGATGGACGAAGCCCAGCGAGACGACGATCAGAATGGTGCACGCGGCAGCAAGAACGCCAAGGAGCGCCTTGCGACGAGAGGCGGACGCCGCCGAAGCGGCGCCCTGTTGCTTTGCATCGTCGAACTGAATGAACGAGGAATCTGGTTGCTTGGGGTCAGCGTCCTTGGATTTATTGGACACAACCCTCACCTACCGACGTTTGGTGAACACGAACACGCCGACGATGGCGAGACCGATGACGCCGGCGGCAACGCCAACAATGGCGAGCGGATTGGTGCCAGTCTCCTGCTCGGAAGCACTAGAGGACTTCTTAGCAGTGGTCGTGGAAACAGCACCCGTATCGGACTTGGAATCGGACTTCTTGTCGGACTTGCCGTCCTTCCTGTCAGACTTCTTGTCAGACTTCTTCTCGTCCTTCTTATCGGACTTATCGGAGTCCTTCTTGTCGGACTTGTTGTCCCTGGTCTCGGTCTTGGTCAACACCGTCGTCTTGGTCACCGGCTTCTGGCCCGGGGCAATAACGCCGCCCTTCGAGCCGGAGCCAGAACCAGCGCCAGCGCCAGTGCCGGAACCAGTACCGGTACTAGAACCGCCGCCGCCATTCGAACCAACGCCGCCATTGCCGCCATTGGAGCCTGAACCGCCATTGCCGCCAGGGTTAACGGCATTCTTGGTCCACTTGGCATACAGCGTCAGATCGGCCGTTACCGGCGTACTGAAGTCATACGCCTGCATGCAAGCCTCATCGGTATACCAACCGCCGAAATCGTAGCCATCGCGCGTCGGATCGGCCGGCTTAACCAGCTTGCCATCGGCCGTAGCAACAAACTTAGTGTCGCAAGCAGACCCGCCGTTGGAATTAAAGGCAACCGTCCAAGACTCAACGGCCCCCAGCTTGAACAGCGTGCCCGAGTCATTGATGTAGTACAGGTTGCCAGATGCATCGGCAATGACCGGAGAGTCACAGTACTGGTAATGGCCAGCCGCATCATAAATCTGCGTCGCCTCTGCATCGCCGAGCGTATAGCGATACACGCCACCACCAGCAGAGTAGTTGACGTAATCCTTGCTATCCGCGCTGTTAACGGTGAAGTACACATAGGTCTTGCCGCCCTGAACACTCACCAGCGGAGTAGCAGCAATACCGTTGAGGCCAGCCGGCAGCGCCTTGCCGTCGGCAGCAGCGACCATCGTGGCCTTACCCGTCTTCAGGTTATAGAGAACCAGAGCAGAGCCCGTAGCCGTCTGTCCGCCGACAATCAGATTGTCACCAAACACCGCAGGGGCGCTCAGATTATTCGTAAGGCCCAGATCAACCGTCTTCTGTGCACTCAGCACACCCTTCGCCGAAAGCGAAATCACATGGAGCTTTCCGTCGTGCGTCATCTGATAGAAGGTCGAACCATTGGACGGATCGGCAATGCAATCGGCATTTGCGACAGCGCCGAGCTCCATGGTCGAAACGACATCGCCCGTCGTCTTATCAATGCACTTAAGCGTACCCGCGCTCGTAGGAACGATGGCATACTTATCCGTCAAAGCCGCACCAGTCCAGTAATAACCCTCGGAAGCGTCAATGTTCTGCCAAGAAACTTCGCCCGTGGCAATCTTAATGCGCATAAAGGAGCCGTTGCCGTAGGTCGCGTTGTAATTCTCGTCATACGAAATATCGACCGAGCCTACATAGACGTACTCGCCGTCCGAAACGACGGTGCAGGAGCTCTGCGTCAAGTCCGTCAAACCAGGCGACAGCCACTTGCAGATCAGCTTGTCTGCAGTAATCGCCTGGACCGCACCGCCGTTGAGCGGAACGATGATAAGGCCATTGGTATAGATCGGACGAGAGGTATAGCTCACCTTAGAGGCAAGCGGCGCAGAGGCAACCTTTTTGCCCGTGGACGAATCGATCTTAATGAGCTCGTTCTCGGTCGCGATGTACACAAAGCCGTTAGCAATGACAGGCTCGCTGCAGTTGGCATACTGCTGACCAGACTCGGCCTTCCAATCGAAGGCCCACTTAAGACCGGCGGCCTGCGCAGGCGTCTTGGCATCCGTTACGGTCGAACCGTTGCCACTGTTGCCGTAGCCGGCCCACTCGGCATCCCAATCAGGAGTCGTCGCGCTCGGATCCACGACAATCTTGTCGGGATCGGGCATGGGCGAATTATCGGTGGTATAGGCAAGCGTGACCTTATCGCCGCTCTTGAGCGTAATCTGATTGGCGCAGAGTAAGGAGGGCTCTCCGTTGATATACAGATGCCAATATTTATTGGTCGCAGCATCCCAACCATACGGCTTGTGATCGAACGGCGAAGTAATGGAATTCAGGAACCAGTACTCACCACTCTGGGAGCCGTTGTACGCAACGCCCTTGGCCTTCAGAACTGCCTCAATAAGGTTCTGGGCCGTGGAGCCTTCGGGCAGAGAAACATTGCTTGCCGTGCCCCAACGCGTATTGTTCCCGTTGACATCGGGACCGATAACATCGGCGGATCCAAGCACCTGACCGGGGAGGGCATCGGCGTCAGCACCATACATAAAGGTGACGGCGTCACCCTCCTGGAGCTTGTAGGCACCGGCGCCAACGTCGGCGAACTTGCCATTTACGTAGAAGCGCCAATAGCTCTTGGTCGCAGCATCCCAGCCATAGGACTTACCATCAAACGGCGAAGTAATGCCGTTGAGGAACCAGCCCCAAGACGATTCGCCAGCATCGAGCTTAAGGCCGGTCTGCTCAAGGAGATCCTTAGCAGTAGAGCCCGCCTTGAGACTCGTCTGGCCCGTCGAAGCCCAAACCTGCTGCTTGCCGTCCTTGTCCTTACCGAGAACCTGAACAGAAGCATGGACAGAATCAGAGGGCAGCTGGTCGCCCCAGCCACCGTAGAACCACGTGACGGTATCGCCAACATGGATGGTGACATTGTCCGCCGTATAGTCACTCGACTTGCCGTTGATGAACAGCTGCCAATAGGTCGAATAATCTTGGGGCGTACCCAGTTCAACACCGTTGTACTTAAGGCTCAGAATGAAGGAGCCCGCAGCAACGGCGTCGATGCCATTCGCCTCAAGCGCGACCTTCGTAAGGTCAAGTGCGCTCGAGCCGGACGTCACCACATACTGCGCGTTATCGACCCAGGTCTGAGTCTTGCCCTGGGCATCGCGACCAATGACGGTCACATTTGCGGCAACCTGGTCCTTAACGACAGGGGACGAGCTACCAGCCGTATAGGCAAACTCAATCTTCTGCCCCTGGGTGAGCTTGACGCTGCTCGCGCCAACCGAGGAAGACGCGCCGTCGACGAACAGCTGCCAGTAGGCATAGGTCGTCGGATCGTAGGCAAGCGTGCGACCATCGCTCGGGGATGTGATGCTTTCGAGGTAGAAACCGTATGCCGTGTTCGGTTCGTACTTCGCCTTGAAGCCCGTCTTCTCCTGCAGCTTAATGAAGGCATCCGCAGCCGTCGCGCCCTCGTCGAGCTTGAGCTGCGTAGGTGCCACCCAGGTCTGAGCCTTGCCGTCAGCATCGGTGCCGATAATCGAGAACGAGACCTCGACCTGCTTCTTGGCGACATCGCCGGTTTCTGTCGGGTTCTCTGTCTGAACGGCAGCCGCGGCGGCAGATCCCGCTTGGCCAGCGGATGCCGTCGAAGACTGCTCGCTCGTGGCAGGGCTCTCCCCCGTCGCCGAGCCTTCGTCGCCAGTTGCTGCCTCTGTTATGGCTGCACTAGCTGCAGGTGCGCCCTCGGAATCCGAAACCTCGGCGCCGCTCTGCTCAGCGGTACCGCCCGCAAGCGCTGCGTCCTCGCCCGGCGTCGCAGTCTGAGCCACAGCCTCGGCAATGCCCTCAGCGCCCTCGGCCCACAGCTGAGCCGGTGTGGTGCCAAAGGCCATCGCGAAGGCCAGGAATGCCACCAGGCCGCGCTTGGCTACGCCGCGCGCAATTGCGCCACGGCGATGCGAGACGCGCTGGCGCTCGTCCTCAAACATATCCATTTGTCTCCTACTGTCTGTACTTGGAGCGTTGCCTTGAGACTGCCCCACGTCATCGCGCATGATGCGCTCGAGTTCCCCCATCGGGGACCCCCTTCCCTCCAGAGCCCTATGCACACCGGCGGCAAAAGCCGCAGCCGCATGCAAGACGGGAGGCGATCCGACTTAACCTTAACGACTCGGGCACGTCGTCCGATCTGCGACGCGAGCATCCCGAGCCAAGAGGAATTACGGTTACTGGTACAGCCGGGGACTTGCACCCCGATTCTCCCAAATGCGCAGGATAACCACGCATTCGTGCGTCTCCGCACCACCATCTAGGCCATCGATTATTACCGTCAAAATGGTATCACGCAAAAAGGCCTCGCACGCAGGCGAAGCCCAAGGTAAAAGCTATTGTTTGCGATAGGAAAATGCGGTGACGGCCGCAGCCTCTAGTGCTTGCCGCCGTGACTGTTGAGCCAGATATTGCGGCCCAGCATAAGCGCCAGCACCAGCGCGCTCACGTAGCCCATAAAGCCAATGACCGGGATACCAAACACAACCGGCTCGATGCGCGCGTAGTACACCACCGACGAACCGATAAACAGACCGGCGATCACAATTGCCATCGACATGCGGTCGATAATCCCACCTAGCTGTCGCAGCGCCTTATCGCTACTCATGATCTGCGTGTTCACCTTAAGCTGGCCGCGTGTGAGCATGCGCGAAGCCAAGCCCAGATACTCGGCCGCCTCGAGCGAGCCCTTCGCCGCGCGATAACTGCTCGCTGCAAAGTCGCGGCTCATCTCGCGCATGCGCGCATAGGTGCTTTTCTCGTTTTTAATATGCGTCTGGATGATCTGGATCATGTTGACGTCGGGCATGTACTCGGTCAGCAGGCCCTCGAGCGTCACCATGCCGCGGGCGAACATCGTCACCACGCTCGGCAGCTCAACGTCATTCTTACGTGCGAGGTTTAACAGCGAGGTCAAAAACTCGCCGATATCCAAGTCTTTAAGGTCAAGGCCCGCAAAGTCAGCCACGATAAAGTCCAAATCGGACAAAAAGGCCGAATGATCGAGCTCAGCCGAGTCGCCACGCGTCACGGCGAAGCGCATGAGCGAATCCTTGAGCTTGGGCACGTCACCCTCGGCCACGGCGAAAATCATGTCCTTGACGATACCGCGGTCGTGGCTCGACATGCGCCCGACCATGCCCAGGTCAATAAAGTAGACAATGCCGTCTTTGAGGATGATGTTTCCCGCATGCGGGTCGGCATGGAAAAAGCCGTCGTCGAGCACCTGCGTCGAATAGTCCTCGACGATCGCGGCGCCAATCTTCTCTAAGTCATAGCCCTCGGCCACCAGGCGCTCGGGATCGGCAATGGAGATGCCGTCGATGTAGTCCATGACCACCACGTGCTCGGTGCAAAGATCTAGGTAGGACTTGGGGCACGACACGCCATGCACGCTTTTGTGGAAGTCATAGAAATCGTTGAGGTTTTTGGCCTCGGCCAAAAAGTTGGTCTCCTCGCGAAACGAGGTCCACAGCTCTTCGACCACGCCGTGCAGGTCAACAAACTGATCGGTGTTGACGAACTTGGAAACGATGCGCACCACCGAACGGATGATGTCTATGTCCTGCGCCATAACCTGCTGCGCACCGGGGCGCTGCACCTTGACGGCCACATCCTCGCCCGTCACCAGACGAGCGCGGTGCACCTGCGCGAGCGATGCGCTACCAAGCGGATTGGGATCGATCGCATCGAACATCTCCCCCAGGCGCAGGCCGTATTCTTCCTCCAGACAGCGAAGCACTACCTCGTACGGCACCGGCTCCACGTCGGAGCGCAGACGACGCAGCTCGTCGCAAAAGCGTTGCGGCAGAATCTCGGACCGGTTGGCCAGAATCTGCCCCATCTTGACGAACATAGGGCCGAGTTCCTCGAGCAGGCGGCGCAAACGAACCGGCGTGAGGTTATCCCACACGCGGTACTTTTTGACCAGGCGAACAATCTGCCCAATGCGTTCGCGACGACCCGCCGGCGTGAGCTGGTATTCCTCGTCCGGTGCCATCGCGTCGGGCTCCTCGGGCACCATATCGACAGCGCGTGGCTTCTTGCGAGCGCCCGAGACGGCAGCGTCGACCTCATCGACAACCGCCGCCTCGTCACCCAGAGGATCTAGATTGTTGTAATCGGTGGTGGAATCTGCCATCTGCGCTGCTACTCGGCCTCTTCGGTATCCTTCGCATCGTCGGGCTCAACGGACTCGACGGGCACCGAGGTCACGTTGTCCTCGACCGAATCGACGATGTCGCGCACATGGGCCAGGAAGGCCGTACGCTCGGGCGCAGTCATAACGCGGACGCGAGCCAGAATGAGCTCGTCGAGCACGCGTTGGGCCGCGGTCTCGCCCTGCATGCCCAGACGCTCGGTCAGGTCGGAGATGGTACCGCCGGCCTGACCGAACATGTCGGACACACTGCGGGCGATATCGGGGGTGGCGGTGTCCTTGCGGACCTGCTCGCCTTTGGTATTAAGGTCGTCGAGGACCTTCTTGCCGCCTTCAACAGCAACGGCGGCAGCGCCAAAGCCCACGTTAATGGCGCCGTTAACAAGCTGATCGAGTTTCATAACCATGGTTGTCTCCAATCACAAACAACTGCATTGGCGTTCTTGTACCCAAGATTGAGTGAAAGCGACAAAGCGTTTTAGCACTATTCGATCGACGGGAAATCCCTACCTCACGTTGTCGTTCATCGCGAAAGAGTTCTTCATGGCGCAGCTCGTGGTGTAGAGCACCTTGCCCAGTAGAGCATCGGTCTCCACGCGAACACGCTCGGCAAAGGCCTCATTGGCGCGTGCAAGCTCGGCAGGTACCTCGGCCTCGGGCAGAGCGGCTACGGCAGCATCGACGTCATGGATCTGCATGTGGCCCATGCCACCGACCTTCTCCTGATAGTCCTCCACAGCGCGGCCGCACTCATGGAAGCGGACGTCGGCCAGGGCGCCGATCAGGCGGTTGGCCCAGTAGAAGTTTTCGGACGTCACGCGAGCCTGCGTGTCGGCATAGTACTCGGGCATGGTCTCGACGTTGGCGTACAGCGGAACCAGCGCGTTAAACGAGTTGGAGCCAAAGGCCATCCACTGCACGGCGCGATAGGCCGGCTGCGCATAGGGACGCAGCTGCAACACGGCGAGCTGGCTGTTGCGGTTGATGCCGATGGGGCGATAGGCGCCGCGCGTGGCGGGCGTACCCTTGCTGCCGTAGCAGTCGTACTCCGTGCCCTGGTAGTGGCTCGAAAGCACGTACTTGATGTCCTCGATGGTCACCTTGCGCTCGGGCACGCGGCTCCAGGGGATGTCGTCGCTCTCGGGCGTGTAGTCGGCGTCGGGACCGTCCCACACATCGCTGGGGTTGAGGCAGCGCTGCATATACCAGGCGCGTGGCGTGTTGTAGACATGGTCGCTGTCGCTGTGCGAGCCAAAGGCCTCGCGCGGGTTAAAGACCGCGGCGGGACCGTCGCCCTTAACACCCAGCGTCAGGTCCAGATGCCACTCGGCCATCCAGGAGCGCAGGTCGGCGGAGCACATGTGGTCGACTTGGGCGCCCTCGGCGTCATCCAGGTCAAAGCTGTCGATGCCCAGCTGGTTGGGCATGGTCACATAGGCGTCGTCAGGCACGCGCTTGGCGATCCAGTGGTGACCGCCGATGGTCTCGAGCCACCAGATCTCGTCCACGTCGCTAAAGGCGATGCCGTTGTTCTCGTAAGTGCCGTAGCGCTCGAGCAGGTCGCCCAAGATACGCACGCCGTCGCGGGCGGACTTGGCATACGGCAGCACCAGGGTCACCATGTCCTCCTCGCCCAGGCCACCGGGCTGCGCCGGCACATAGCCGTCCTCACCCTCGTTGCCCTTGGCGGGCACGTAGTCCACGAGCGGATCGGCGCCGCGGACGCGCTCGTTGGTGGTAAGCGTCTCGGTTGCGGACATGCCAACATTGAGCTCGTTGAAACCGGCCTCGGCCCAGATACCGTGGCCCGGGACAACATCGGGGACGCTCGTATAGCGCATGGGGTTATCGGGCAGCTCAACGGTCAGGTGGCTCAGGACGCTCGTGTAGACACGCGGCTGCTCGTCGGGATGCACTACGCGCATGCGCTTGGGCTCAAATACCCCGTTGGACGAGTCCTCGTTACGCGCGACCAGGGTCGACCCGTCGTAGCTTGCGTTTTTACCGACCAGAATCGTTGTGCACGGCATGCGCATCCTCCTTGAGCGAAAAAATCAAACGGCAACAGTGTATCGCTTCGGAGCAGAAAGGGCGAAACCACGGCCTCGGCAGCCGCCGTGGTCAAAAAATGCCAAATATGAGTACTGTCACAAATTTAGTGGCAGCAAATTGCACTGTTCCGGGCGCCGGGAATCCTCACCTGTCCAAAAACTGAGTCTAGTAATTCCCCATACGTCCAATAAAATTGGCTCTTTAACGATATTACTTATCGCTAAAGAGCCAAAATGATCTCAAACATATGTGACTAACTTGGCAACAGTACTCATATTTGGCATTTTTTGACCACGGGGTATCTAACCAACCCCCTAAACAGCCTCCAAACGCCTATTTTACCGCGCGCTCAGCCGCCTCGATCACGTGCTTGGCGAGAATTGCTGTCGTCACGGCGCCCACGCCACCCGGCACGGGGGTGATTGCGCCAACAACCGGCTCCGCGGCATCAAAATCGACGTCGCCGACCAGCTTGCCAGCGGCTTCGTCCCAATTAATGCCAACATCGATAATCGCCTGGTCCTCGCGGACCGCATCTGCGCCAATCGTGCGCGCGCGTCCAACGGCGGCAACCACAATGTCGGCAGCACAGCACTCGGCGGCAAGATCGCGCGTATGCGTATGGCACGTCGTCACGGTTGCGTTGCGCGCCGTAAGCATGGCGGCAACGGGGCGGCCAATTACCAGTGAGCGTCCGACCACGGCAACTTTGGCGCCGTCCAGCTCAACGCCGTAATGATCCAGCAAAGCAAGCACGGCTTCAGCTGTGCAGGGGGCAAAACCCTCGCCGCGCCCCGAAAGCGTGGTGAGCAGCGAAGCCGGCGTCATGGAGTCAACGTCCTTGGAGGGATCGAGCGCTGCGGCGACGGCGTTCTCGTCAAGGCCGGCGGGCAGCGGGCGAAACATCAGACAGCCATGAACAGCCGAGTCGGCATTGATGTCCTCGATGGCCGTCAACAGCTCGTCTTGCGAAACACCGGCAGGAAGCAACACGCGACGCGCCTCGATGCCAACCTTTTCGCAGCGTTTAAGGGCGCCGCGCTCGTAGGATAGGTCGTCCTCGCGTTCACCCACACGCACGATAGCAAGCGTCGGAACAACACCGCGTTCGCGCAGCGCAGCGCAGCGGGCAGCGAGCTCCTCAGTCAAAGCGCGGGCGACGGGAGCACCCTTCAGTAGCTCAGCCATGGCTATCCCCTCTTTCTTGCAGCGTCGGAGGCGCGGCGCGCCAGCGCATCGGCGCGCGGCAACCATGTGT
>CBCTTO010000037.1:0-16243 GCA_965149855.1 uncultured Collinsella sp. | reverse complement strand
TATCCGCAGCAGGGCTTTTTCTGTCCTCCTCCAAGTTGCGGTGAAATAGGGACTGAATAGGAGCCGGCGGGCGCAAAACAATCCCTATTCCACCGCAACTCATCCCGAGATAGTCATTGGGGACAGTCTTGTTGCGCTCCGTTCGTCCTCCCGTTCGATTTTTGCTCGGTGGGTATACTTCCTTTCGCATTAAACGCCGGAATGAGGAGGTATCCAAATGCCGGATAACGGGTCAATACAAAAAAGAGACGCGCACGAGATGGCTCATGGGCGTCCTGTCCAGATAACCGAGCACACGACAGTAACCGAGCTGCAGCCCAGCCTGTCCGATGTCGTGTGCGCAAACAAAAAGCTGCAGATCGGTATCATCGTTGCGCTCGTGGTGCTGGCGTTGCTGTCGGGCTTTGTAGCTCGTCCGCATTTCGCCGATACCAAAACTTGGGACTCCACCATCGAGGTTATCGACCAAAAGAAAGGCAACGTTTTGGCGCTCACGGCTTCATGCGTTGCTCTATCTGCGGGTATTACGGCGCTGCCGGGTGATACGGGAACGCCGGTTGCCGAGGAGCTCGCGCAGCTTTCAGGCAACCTTGGTATCGTGCTTGCCGTGCTATACCTAGAGAAATATTTGCTCACGATTTTGTGGTCGGTTGGCTTGGGCATCTTAATCCCGTTTGCGTTGGTGCTCTTTGCGGTGTCGCTCGGCATTCACGGGCGCTGGAGCACGAGCGCTGTCCTGGGCCGTGTGGCGACACGCGTGCTGGTAGTTGCCGTGATCGGCATGGCGTTGGTGCCTGCAAGCGTTTGGGTGTCGCAGAAGGTCGATGAAACGTATCGCGTAAGTATTGAGCAAGCTGAGCAAAAGGCTGCGGACGCTGCGGTTGCGGCCGACACCACGAACAAGTCAGCTGAGACCAGCTCGAAATCGAACAAGAAAAAATCCGAGGCCACGGAGTCCAAAAACGTGCTCGAGCAGTTGACTGACGGGGCCTCGAGCCTGGTCACGTCGGTAACCAGCGGTGCCAAGCAGATGACCGATGAGATCGTGCAGCAGGTGACCGATCTGATCGAAGGCGTCATCGTGATGATCGTGACCTCGTGTGTGATTCCTCTGCTGGTGCTCGTGGCGTTCCTATGGCTAGGACACGTGCTGCTGGGGATCGATATCTCCGGTCCCGCGAACTATCTGACGGGTCGTTTCTTGAGCGCTCCGTCCAGACATGCCAAGAAGGGCGGGCAGTCTGAGTAGGCGGCAAAGCGATCTTTGGAAGATCAACCGTAAGAAGGGCGGCCGAGACACGTTCTCGGTCGCCCTTTTGTTTGTTGAACACATGGTCGCTACGTTCGCGCCCAGTCCAAACGGTCAGCAATCATCTGTGAACGGTATTTGTTCAAAAAAGAACAAAGATAAACAAATAGTTGTTGCAGTTACTGTTCGAATGTGTTCAAATAAACATGAACAGTGAAGAACCGCACATTCAGATGCCCGGACCTGAGCGCGATTCAACACTTCCAAACAGAAACTACGCACCTGCGTATCTCTCAAGGAGGATGTCATGAGGGTTGTAATCGCTTCCGATGCCGACGGTATGTCGATGAAGGAGTCCATCAAGGAGATGCTCATCGCCGACGGTCACGAGGTCGTCGACTATTCCGAGACCCCTGCCGCGGACTTTGTCGATTCCGCGACCGCCGTTGCCAAGGACCTGCTGGAGCACAAGGATTCCCAGGGCTTCGCATTCGATAAGTACGGCGTCGGCTCCTATATGGCCGCCGTCAAGATTAAGGGCATGGTCGTCGCCAACATTTCCGACGAGCGTTCCGCCTACATGACCCGCGAGCACAACGGCTCGCGCATGGTCACCATGGGCCCGGGCGTTGTGGGCACCGAGGTCGCCAAGAAGATCGCCCGCGAGTTCCTGCGTGCACAGTACGCCGGCGGCCGTCACCAGATCCGTGTCGACATGCTCAACAAGATGGCCTAACGAGAGCCACCGAGAACTCGAACTTCTACCTCAACTTGTGAATTCAGACGAAAGGACGTTCTGATGAAGAAGACCATCGCAATCGGTTGCGACCATATCGTTACGGACGAGAAGATCTATCTGGCCGACCGCCTGGAGCAGGCTGGCTACAAGGTGCTCGACTGCGGCACCTACAGCCACACCCGTACGCACTATCCCATCTACGGTAAGGCCGTGGGCGAGGCTGTTGCCAGCGGCAAGGCCGACTTTGGCGTGGCCCTGTGCGGTACCGGCATCGGCATCACCAATGCCGTCAACAAGGTCCCCGGCGCTCGCTGCGCCCTGGTCCGCGACATGACCTCTGCCCTGTATGCTCGTCGCGAGCTCAACGCCAACATCGTGGGCTTTGGTGGCAAGATCACCGGCGAGTTCCTGATGGCCGACATCATGCTTGCCTTCCTGGAGGAGCCTTACGAGAAGACTCCCGAGCACGATGCCCTGATCGCCAAGATCGATGCCTGCAATAAGGCCGACGCCGAGGCTCAGGCTGACCCGCACTTCTTTGACGAGTTCCTCGAGAAGTGGGACCGCGGCGAGTATCACGACTAAGGGGTTCCGGCGTTCTACCGAACGCCGGACCGGCCGACGCTGCGAAGCCATCTGGCGGGCAATCTGCCGTTCAGCTTCGGCGGCATGACCAGAAGGTCAATGCCGCCTCGCTTCACGGCACCTTGCCTCGCCAGCTGGCTTCTCGCTGACGTTGAGCTGACCTGTGGGGTTACCGCTGTTGTTGCGAAGCTTTCTGGTTCGGTAAGCTGCTCCGATAACACGTTTGCTTGCTTGGCTTGAGTGCTTTAATTTTGGCGGCCCCGGCATTCTGCAGCTTTTTAATTGACGGCTCGCGTTTCTGTGAGGGGGCGCGGGCCGGTTTTCTATCAGCCCTATTGACTTGGCGGGCTGTCGTAAGAAAGGGAAGGCTCCTATGGAGTTTGTTCTTGATAACGGTTCTATCCGCGTAGCACTGAGCACGGCGGGCGGGTCGTTCACTTCTATTGCGGCCAACGGCCGTGAGTACCTGTGGCAGGGTGACCCGGCGGTCTGGTCGGGCCAGGCACCCATTTGTTTCCCGATCTGCGGCGGCCTTCGTGACGGTCACGCAATGACCATGGGCGGCCGCGAAGTTAAGCTCGCCCGCCACGGCTTTGCGCGCAAACAGGAGTGGAAGCTCGAGGAGCAGGGCGACAACATGGTCGCGCTGAGCCTAAGCTCTGCCGACCATGCCGAGTTGCTCGAGCAGTACCCGTATCTGTTTAAGATCGTTGCTCGTTACACGATCGATGCGGAGAAGGTGGCCGTGTCGTACGAGGTGACCAATGAGGGCACCGAGGACATGCCGTTCTTTGTGGGCGGTCACCCTGGCTTTAAGTGCCCGCTTGGCGAGGGCGAGTCCTATGACGACTACGAGCTCCGTTTTGAGCAGCGCGAGGCCGCCGAGCTCTGTACTGCCGTTCCCTCGACGGGCCTGATTGATGTTGAGCATCGCAGCAAGAACCCGATGGTTGGCCATGACCTGCCGCTGACCCACGAACTCTTCGACTTCGCGGAGACCATCTTTGACGTGCTCGAGAGCCGCGTGGTTACGCTGACCAAGAAGACCGAGGACAAGGGCGTGCGCCTGACGTTCCCCGATATGCCGTACCTGATTGTGTGGAGCAAGCCCGAGGGTGACTTTGTGGCCGTGGAACCGTGGGGCGGCCTGTCCACCTGCTCCGACGAGGACGATATTCTGGAGCACAAGCGCGGCTGCCTGGTGGCCAAGCCGGGGGAGACCGTTACCCGCGGCTTTGAGATCGAGATCCTTTAACGAGCTATCGTATGTTTGGGGCCGCGCGTGTCGTACCCCGGAAACAGGAGTTCAATATGATTCTGACCGTTACCATGAACCCGTCGATTGATACGCGCTATCAGCTCGACAAGTTGATCATCGACGACGTGAACCGCGTGACGCCCGAAAAGACCGCTGGCGGTAAGGGCCTCAACGTGAGCCGCGTGTTGCTGCAGCTGGGAGATGACGTGCTCGCGACCGGTCTGCTCGGCGGCCACATGGGTGCCTATATGGCCGAGCTTATGGATGCCGACGGCGTCAAGAACGACTTTGTGCCTATTGCCGGTGAGACGCGCATTTGCCTGAATATTCTGCACGAGGGTAATCAGACCGAGCTGCTGGAGAGCGGCCCGCAGATCGCCCCGGCCGAGCTCGAAGCCTTTACGGCCAAGTTCGCCGAGCTTGCAGCGAAGGCGGACGTTGTGACGCTTTCGGGCTCGCTGCCGCGTGGCGTCGATGCTGGCTACTATGCCGAGCTCGTCAAGATTGCCGAGGAGGCGGGCGCCAAGGTGCTGCTCGACACCTCGGGCGCATCGCTGGAGGCCGCGCTGGAGTCCGACGCTAAGCCTGAGCTCGTAAAGCCCAACCTGACCGAGATTAACGGCCTGCTGGGTACGTCCTTTACGACCGATGATGTCGATGCCCTGCGCGAGGCGCTTGCCGCCGATGACCGCTTTGCCGGTATCCCCTGGGTCGTCGTTTCGATGGGCGCTGCCGGTTCGGTGGGCTTCCATGAGGGTCGCGCGTTCCGCGCCAAGACGCCCGCGATTGCGGCTGTGAACGCAACGGGTTCCGGCGACTCGACCATCGCCGGCTTTGCGCATGCCATTGCTGCTGGTGCCGACGACGTCACGGTGCTCAAGACCGCCAATACCTGCGGCAAACTCAACGCCATGGATCCCAAGACCGGCCACCTGGTCATGGACCGCTGGGACGAGATCTACAACAACGTTGTCGTGACTGAACTGTAGGGTTACGGCGTTGAGTTACGGCGTTTTACCAAACGCCGCAACCAGCCGACGCTGCGCGGGCCGCATTTGGACAATTTGACGTTCAACTTCAAGGGCGCGACCAGAAGGTCAGCGCCCTTTCGTTTCACGTCACCTTGTCTCAAATGCGGCCCGCTCGCTGCCGTTACCAAAACATCGGCGTTGCCTTGCTTCGGGAATGCGGCAGATGGGGACGTTCCTTTTTTGCCGGCAGTTTGGGACGCTCCTTACGGGGCACCCCCTCCACAGCGCCTATGCCAGCTTGTCGATTTGCCCAATCTCCCAGAGCGGAATGTTGACGAGCGTGCCCTCGTCTCTATATGCCGCTAACGATGTTCTCACGCAGCGCTCGAGCTTGAACTTCTCGCAGGCAATCCTCAGGCTCTTTGCTTTGAGATTCTCTGCCGCCTTGACCTCGAGCGGAAGCACGGTCCCCGCATGGTCGATGGCAAAGTCGGTCTCTGCGTTGCCGGAGGAGGATGACCAATACGCGGGAGTTTTGCCTTGGAGCAAAAGCTCCTGTGCGACGTATTGCTCGGTCAGCGAGCCTTTGAACTCCGTAAAAACAGCGGGCCCGTTCAGAACAATGACTGGCGTGAGGCCGGAGAGTGCTCCGAGGATGCCGGTGTCGATGCAGAACAGCTTGAAGCCCGAGAGATCCTCGTAGCTTGTGAGCGGTGCTCTTAGGGCGGAAACACGTGGTACCTTATGAACGATTCCATAGTCCATGAGCCACTGGAGGCTTTCCTCAAAATCGCGTGCACGCGCCCCGGGACGAAGCGCGCCGTAGACGAACTTTTTGTTTTCCTTTGCGAGCTGGCCGGGAAGGGATTTCCAAACCAGCCTCATGCGCTCGACGATGCGGGCTGGCGCATGCTTGCCAAAATCGGATTCATAAGCTTCGATGATTTGCTGCTGAAGCCTGCGGGCCTCGATGAAATCGTGGGAGGCGGCGAAAGCGGAGACAACTTCTGGCATGCCACCGACAACGAGGTATTCCTTGAGCAGGCGCTCGAGCTTTTCGGAAACGTTTGCCAGCAGGTCCATGTCTGCGGCAAGGATGGCATCTGCGAGCGGATCGCCATCGACGGCACGAACGAACTCGACAAACCCCATGGGGCGCATGGTGAGCTGGTCGATCTTGCCGACGGGGAACGACTCGTTTTCGCGTCGGAGCGCGAGCCCCATATAGGAGCCGGCTGCCACGATATGGTATTCCGGCGCCAGCTCGTTGAAGTATTTGAGCGAGGTGATGCCACGCGGTGCCTCTTGGATTTCGTCGAAGATGATGAGCGTGTCTGTCGGCGTTATGGCCTGGCCGCGCAGGAGCTCTATCTGGGAGATGATGCGTTTGGGGTCAAGGCTTCCGTCGAACAGCGAACGTGCGCCCGGTTCGAGCATAAAGTCGAAACGGATGACGTTTTGATACTGCTGGCCTGCGAATTCGTTAAGAAGCCAGGTTTTTCCCGTCTGGCGGGCCCCCTTAAGCAGGAGGGGCTTGCGGTTTGCCCTAGATTTCCAAGCGATGAGTTCGTCCATTAGCTGTCGCTGCATACTGCCTCCTAACGATCATGGTTAGTATAAGACCGTTTCGGTCTTTCCATCGAATAATGTGGGAGTAAACCACGTTTTTCCATCGAATAATGTGTGAGGCAACCACGTTTTTCCATCGAATAATGTGGGGGTTTAGGTCGGCACCTGGGGACGTTCCTTCTCTGCCGGCAGTTTGGAACACTCCTTGTTTTGGTGCAAATTAGCTACCCTTGCATCAGAAAACGGCGCCCGTCGGCGATGTTGCCGGCGGGCGCCGTGGTCGTGTAGGCGCTATTTGTTAAGTGCGTGCGTTCGAACTCGCATGCTACAGCGAGTCGATAAAGCACTGTTGGGCGGCGCGTCCTGCCTCGTCCCACTTAAAGACGCCGGCGTTGTCGAGCACGTGGCCAAACACCACGCCGACCTCTTCGTGCAGGATATCGATGGCGTTATCCGCCGTAAGCTCATCGGCGCGGCGGGCAAAGACGTCCTCGGCCCATGCGGCGTGGCTGCGACAAAGGTCATCGCCCTCGAGCGCGTCGGCAAGGTCGTAGCTGGCATCGACCTTGGCCGCCAGCAGGTGCTCGCGGACAGCGCCGAGCTCGGGAACCAGGCGCGGCGGCAAAATGGCCAGGCCCATGACCTCGATCAGGCCGATGTTCTCCTTCTTAATGTGGTGGTACTCGGCATGTGGGTGGAAAACGCCCAGCGGGTGCTCGTCGGTCGTGATGTTGCAGCGAAGCGCCAGGTAGGCTTCGTAGATTTCGCCACCGGCGTTGCCGCGAGAGTCGACGCGGCGGATGACGGGCGTCACGGTGTTGTGCGCCACGCCGTCGGCTGTGTGCGCGATGACGCCCACGGACTCATCGGTCCACTCGCGCCATGCCAGGATAATCTTCTCGGCGGCGTCGAGCAGCTGGGCGCGGTCGTGCGAGCGCAGGCGCAGCACCGAGAGCGGCCACTGCAGCACGGTACCGCTGACCTGGTCAAAACCGGGCACGCTAAACTGCGAGACCTCGGCGGCATGCATCATGGGGAACTCGTGCGCGCCGCCCTGGAAGTGGTCGTGCGACAAGATCGAGCCGCCCACGATAGGCAGGTCGGCGTTGGAGCCAATAAAGTAGTGCGGGAACAGGTCGACAAAGTCGAGCAGGCAGGTCAGACCCTTGCGGTCCACGTGCATCGGGCGATGCTCGGAGCTCATGGCAATGCAGTGCTCGTTAAAGTACGCGTACGGGCTGTACTGGAAGCCCCAGCGCTCGCCGTTGAGCTGGATGGGGATAACGCGCAGATTCTGGCGGGCGGGGTGAGCGCCACCGTCGGCTGCGGCGGAGCGTCCGGGGTAGCCCTCGTTTTCAATGCAGAGCTGACAGGCGGGATACTTCTCGCCCGTGTTCTTTGCGGCGCCGGCCGCGGCAATGTCGCGCGGATCCTTTTCGGGCTTTGACAGGTTGATGGTGATCTCCAGGTCGCCCCAGTTGGTGGGGGTGCTCCATTTGATATTGCGCGCGATGGCGGCACGACGCACGTAGCCGGCGTCGCAGCACAGACCGTAGAACCAGTCGGTCGCGGCGCGGGGCTCGTTGACGCCCATACGGCCGTTGAATTCCTCGTTTATAACCGAAGGCCTCGGCATCAGCACACCCATGATGCGCATGGCGATGCGATCGCGGCCCGACGCCGTGTCCTCGGCGGCGCCGTTGGCAACGGCGGCCTCGGAAAGCGCGGCAAGCGTGCCCTCCAGGTCAAAGTCGGGCAGGGTATCGGGGTGCAAGAGCGAAATCTTCTCGGTCTTGAGTGCCCAAGTCATGTCGAGTGCGGGGCCCGTGGCGCCGATGCACTCCAAAATGGTGTTGTATGCCCAGATGCGATCGTCCTGGCCGATCATCGATCGGTGGATGGCGTACTCAATCAGGCCCTGCGCGGCCTCGCGCACGTCAGTCATTACAGCCATGCCGCGTAAGCCCCCTTGTCAGAGATAGCGTAGTGGCGGGCAGAACCCTCGCCCAGCCAGCCGTTCATCTTGGCAATGAAAGTGTCGACCAGATCGAGCGGCACGAAGGCCTGGATGGTGCCGCCGAAGCCGCCGCCGTGAATACGAACGGCGCCACGGCCGTCGAGTACATGCTCGGCCAGTGCCAGGGCATACATCGAAGGCTGCTCGGAACCCAGCTTGGCAATGACATTCTGCAGGTACATGGCAGAGCTGGCGCCGGATTCGCGCGTCAGGACCAGGAACTGATCGATGTCGCCGGCGTTCAGGGCAGCCCAGCGCTTGTCGACCAGGCCGTTTTCGTACCAGTAGTGAACGGCGCGCAGGCAAGCACGGTCGCCCAGCTTGGCGCGCAGCTCGGGGAGTTTGGCGTCAAAGTCGGCCACGTTTACCTCGCATAGGCGTGCCTTGCCAAACTCGGCGGCGACGTCCTGCATCTCGCGCGGAACGGCGGCGTAGTCGTCGGTAGCTGCCACATGGTCGGCGCCCACTTTAACGAGCACGAGCGCATAGCCGTGATCCTCAAAGTTGAGCTCGAGCTTCTGGGTTTTAGGCTGAGCCTGGTCCTCAAAGTCCATGTAGGCAAGGCCGCCCAGACATACGGCGGCCTGGTCCATCAGACCGCAGGGCTTGCCATAATAGTTGTTCTCGGTGCGCTGGCTCATTTGGGCGAGTGCGACGGGCTCAATTGCGGGCGCGCCCCAGAGCGTCTCCATGGCGCGGCCGTATGCGGCCTCGACGGCGGCAGAGCTGGAAAGGCCGCCGCCCGAGGGGACGGAGCAGGTGAAGGCGAAGTCGAAGCCGTGGGGCTCAACGCCAAGGGCTGCGATCTCGTGGGCCATGCCGCGGACGAGGCTTGCGGAGGTGCCCTTCTCAGACTCCTGAACGTCTAGCGTGTCGAGCGCGATTTCAAACGTGGGATAGCCCTCGTCGGCAACGCGAACCTTGTTGGAGTCGGTTGCCACGGCGATGCCGTCAACGGCGACATCGAGCGAGCCGGCGATAACGTGGCCGCCCTCGTGGTCGGTGTGATTGCCGCTGATCTCGGAACGGCCAGGCGCGTGCACGTAGAGCACCTGGCGGTCGCCGATGGGGCCAAACTCCTCCTCAAACAGCTTAGTGAGCGTGGCGAATGTCTTTTCGTCGGGGGTGGTCATGGGAGTCCTTTCCTTGGCGCGCACGGGTGAGTTTTGCGTCGTTATGAGTACGTTAACAATTTGAAGCGGCGTGAACTCAGTATCCACGATGCCGCACGTTAAGGGCTATGTTAACGTACTCATAACACAACGCTTGTCACTTTTTGAGAATCTGGTAATCGGTAGAAATACGGCCGTGAACGGTACTGCCGTATGGACTTATAAAGCAGAAGAGATGCAGATAGAAAAAGTAGAGTACGTTAACATGCGTCCGACGATAGCGGGCCTCGGCGCGGGGTGTATTTCTGTCCGGGCCGGCATGCACGCTATTCAGATCTCGCAAGGGTGAAGGTGATCCTGTGGCAAGGCGTCCGTCCAACGATACCAGTTCGCGTCCGGTCTCCATGGCCGACGTCGCCCGCGCTGCTGGCGTTTCGCAGCAGACGGTTTCGCGCGTCGCCAACGGCTTGCCCAACGTTAACGAGCAGACGCGCCAGCGCGTGCAGGCCGCTATGCAAGAGCTCGGCTTTCGTCCGAGTTATGCCGGTCGCTCGCTGCGCGACGGCCGTTACCATTCGGTCGGCCTGTGCATCAACGATGTCACCAAGTTTGGCAACCTTTCAATGATCGACGGCATCGCCAGCGCTGCTCGCGAGCATAATTGCGCCATCACGCTGGTCGAGATGTCCAAGACCGAGGAGTTTTCGCTTGCCGAGGCCACGCGTCGTATGGCCGCGCTGCCCGTGGACGGCATCATCATCGGCATGAGTCGCATGGCGCCCGATTTTGAGACGTTTGATCCACTGCCGGGCATTGGCACGGTCATCGTTACCATGTATGCGCACCCGCGGGTGACCACGGTCGATTCCGACCATTACGGCTGCTCGCTGTTGCTTATGGATCACCTGTTTGAGCTGGGGCACGAGCAGATTCGCTATATTGGCGGCCCGTCGTTCTCGGTCGACGAACAATTTCGCCGCGCCGGTTGGCAGGATGCGCTCGAGCGTAAACACATCGAGCCGGCAGAGTCGCTCGAGGGCGACTGGTCTGCCAACAGCGGCTACGAGGCCGGCAGGTACCTGGCCGAGCGCGATCGCACCATGACGGCGATTTACGCGGCAAACGACCAGATGGCAAATGGTGCGATTGCAGCGCTGCGCGATAGCGGTCTGCGCGTGCCCGAGGACGTAAGCGTGGTGGGCGTCGATGACTCGCTCGACGACTTTGTCGCGCATAACGAGCTCACGACCGTGCGATTCGATCTACATCAGCGCGGACGCGAGGTATTCGAGCATGCGGTTCCCGAGGCGGGGGCAACGGACAAAACCGTCGCCATTCGCATTCCTGGTCAGCTCATCGTTCGACATTCCACAGCAGAGCCGCACGCATAGTTTGTGCAGGTAAACGGCGGTATATTCCGCCTCAAAAACAATCGGTATGGATGCTGACGGATAGCCGTGGCTATGAAGGCGAGTGTTATGATAGACGGGCTCTTTTGTCTATCTAGGAGGCTTTGCCTGATGGAGATCACCAAGGATATCCGCTACATTGGCGTCGACGATCACGACATTGACCTGTTCGAGGGCCAGTACGACGTGTCCGAGAACGGTATGGCATACAACAGCTACGTTATCTTGGGCGAAAAGATCGCTGTCGCCGATTCAGTCGACGGCGGTTTTGTTGACGAGTGGCTCGGCAACCTCGAGGCCGTGCTCGATGGCCGTACGCCCGACTACCTGGTCGTCCATCACATGGAGCCCGATCACTCCGCCGGTATCGCTGCCTTTATGGAGCGCTATCCCCAGGCGCAGATTGTGGCCAGCATGGGCGCCTTCCGCATGATGGTCAACTACTTTGGCACCGACTACCCCGAGCGTAAGATGGTCGTCAAGGAGGGCGACGTGCTCGACCTGGGTGGCCACAGCCTAACGTTTGTCGGCGCCCCCAACGTGCACTGGCCCGAGGTTTTGTTCTCTTACGAGGCCACCGACAAGGTGCTCTTTAGTGCCGACGGTTTTGGCAAGTTCGGCGCTAACGACATCGAGGATCCCGAGGGCTGGGCTTGCGAAGCGCGCCGCTACTACTTTGGCATCGTCGGTAAGTTCGGCAAGTTCGTGCAGGCCGTGCTCAAGAAGGCCGCCGATCTGGATATCCAGATCATCTGCCCGCTCCATGGTCCTGTTCTTACCGAGAACCTGGGCTATTACCTCGACACCTATAACACCTGGTCGAGCTATCAGCCCGAGGACGAGGGCATCACGATCGCCTATGCGAGCGTGTACGGCCATCTGAAGGCTGCCGTCGAGGAGCTTGCATCTGCGCTCGAGGCTCGCGGCCAGAAGGTTTCCGTCTTTGATCTGGCTCGCGACGACATGGCCGAGGCCGTTGAAGATGCGTTCCGCTATGACCGCCTGGTGCTCGCCTCCATCACCTATCAGGGCGAGATCTTCCCGTTCATGAGCACCTTTATCCACACGCTTGCCGAGCACGCCTATCAGAACCGTACGGTGGCACTCGTTGAGGCTGGCTCCTGGGCGCCCACCGCTGCCAAGGTTATGACCAAGGAGCTCGAGGGCATGAAGGACATCACCCTGGCGCAGAACAAGGTGACCGTGCTGGGCTCGCTCAACGACGCCTCGCGCGCTCAGATCGAGGCCCTCGCCGACGAGCTGTCCAAGTAGCGACACATTCACTTCTGATGCTCAACCACCACAAAGGAGACCTTTGTGGTGGTTTTTGTTTAAGCGCCGGCGATGACGAGATTTGGGCGGGCGTCGTCGACGGTCTCGGCGAGTGAGGTGGCGACGGCGCCATCGGGATCACGGTCCATCACGATGGTGTCGACATCGGTCAGCTCGGCAAAGCGGTACATGCCGCGTCCGTTAACCTTGCTGGCGTCCATAAGGGCGACGCTTTGACGGGCGGCACCGACCATAGCCGCTTTGGTCTCGGCCATCTGCGGAAAGTCGGTCGTAAAGCCGCAGCCGGGAACAAAAGCTCCAGGGCACATGACGGCAAGGTCGGCGTGGACCATTTGGAGCGCCTGCATGGTAAGTGGGCCGTACAGATAGCGATGACCTTTGCGCAGCGCCCCGCCCAGCATGACGACATCGACCGAGGGCATGCTCTCGTCGATATAATCGGCGATGGTAATGTCGGCCGTGATGACGGTGATGCCATCGCGCTGGTCGAGGAGCCGGACAAACTCGAGAGCGGTGGTGCCCGAATCGACGAGTAGGGTGTCGCCATTGCCGACGAGTTCAATGGCGCTTTGTGCGATGGCCTGCTTGGCGGCGACGTTGACATTGATGCGGCGATCCTGGGTGGATACGGTCAGTCGCTTCTGGAGCGACACGGCGCCACCATGCGTGCGGCGTAGCTTGCCGGACTCGGCGAGCGCGTCTAGGTCGGCACGGGCGGTAACGGAGGACACGCCAAAGGTCTGGGCGATTTCTGCCACCTGCACCGAGGCGTTATGTTCGAGCATCTCCATGATGGCAGCGCGACGCTCATCGGCGAAGGCTCGGGTTGTTGCATGGGCCATAGCTGCTCCATCCTCAACTGAAATTTGCAGGAATTGTGTTGAGTCTATTTTCGTTCATTTTCTTTTTAAGTAAGAAAACACCTTTCGATTACTTATCTTTTCTATAAAAGAAAGATGATTCGCTTGAAAACTGCAATGTCGTATAGAGGGATCCGGTGCGAATCCCTTCCGTTTGCTTTTCAAAAACGAGTGTCTTGACCTGTGTGCCGGTGATATCTCATACGTGCGACGCCGTCGATTTTCATACAATGGGCGCAGCAAAACGCAAGGTGAAACGCCTTGTGAACGACTACGCCCGATGTCCAGATGCGGGCGAGGGAGAGGAGCAAACGCTCATGGCACTTGTTACCACCGAAAAGATGCTCAAGGACGCTCAGGCCGGCCACTACGCCGTCGGCGCGTTCAACGTCGAGAACCTCGAGTTTGTTATGGCCGTTCTGGCCGCTGCCGAGGAGACCAAGTCCCCCGTCATCATGCAGACCACCCCGGGCACCATCAAGACCGCTGGCCTGGATTACTTCTACGGCATGGTCAAGGCTGCCGCCGAGCGCGCTTCCGTGCCCGTCGCCCTGCACCTCGATCACGGCGATGGCTATGACCGCTGCATGCAGGCTTTCCGCACTGGCTACACCTCTGTTATGATCGACGGCTCGCACGAGTCCTTCGAGGACAACATCGCCCTGACCAAGTCCGTTGCCGACGCTGGCCGCGCCATGGGCGTGCCCGTCGAGGCCGAGCTCGGTAAGGTTGGCGGCAAGGAGGACGACGGTCCCGCGGTTGAGGGCGAGAGCCCCTACACCGATCCTGCCGAGGCCAAGGAGTTCGTCGAGCGCACTGGCTGCACCTCCCTCGCAATTGGCGTTGGTACCAGCCACGGCGTGTACACGAGCGATCCGCACATCGAGCAGTCTGTGGTCAAGGCCATCCGCGACGCCGTCGACGTGCCGCTGGTTTTGCACGGCACCTCCGGTGTGCCCGATGAGCAGGTCGCCGAGGCCGTGAAGAACGGCATCTGCAAGGTTAACTACGCCACCGAGCTGCGTCAGGCCTACACCAAGGGCTTCATGGCCTACATGGCCGAGAACCCCGCCTGCTTCGATCCCAAGAAGCCGGCCAAGGAGGGCATGCGTGAGATCACCGAGCTGGTTAAGATTCGCATGACCAACCTCAACTCTGTGGGCAAAGCAGAGTAACAGCAAGGGTACTCCGACTCGCTACATATCCCGGGGAGGGACGAGGGCTTAGTTCCCCAATCGTCCTCGGGCATGCAAAAAGCCTCGCTGCGCACTTCGTGCGGCGAGGCTTTTTGCCCCCTGCGGAAAGATTGGGGAACTAAGCCCTCGTCCCTCCCAAGTTGACCTGCTCGAGGTCGTCGCCCTTGTGGCGTTAGGTCTGAAAATAATAAGAAGCCTTCGCGCTGCGGAATGATTTTGGAAACTAAGTACGGGACCCGCCCAAACCGTCCTGCTCAATCGCCCTTGTGGCGTTGGGGCTGAAAGGGTGGGGCGCGGGGGTTACTTGGTTGTTAGGGTTAGCAGGTCGTTGGGGGTTTTGAGGTTGTAGGTGGCGTTTGGGATGTCTTGGTGTGATCCCCATGCCGCTCTGGCAAAACTGACCCCTGCCGAAGTTGCGCATTGTTCGTCGTAGACGGTGTCGCCAACGTAGACGACGTTGCCAGGATTCGCGCCCGTACGCCGGAGATATTCGAGCATGGGAGCGGGTGCGGGTTTATGTTCGGTTGTGTCTTCGACAAGGATGATGTGCTCAAAATACTTATCGAAACCAAGGGGTGCAATTTCTTTTGCGTATTCGTCGCGCGCACGTGAGGAGACGATGCCAAGTTTGCAGCCGCTATCGGCGAGTGTTGCGATGACTTCACGCAAACCTGGAAACACGCTGATGGTGCTTTTAAAGCTGGCGGCAACTTGGCACCAGCGATCCAACGTTGCCTGCGAGTAGATTCCAAGTTTCTCAAGGGCGTTCTTGCCGGGTATGCCGAGGGCAAAGTCAAGCTCGTGTCGGGGGAGCGTTTTGCCGGTTTCTTCTTGGATAATCTGGCCAAGCGATGACAGCACGCTTTCTTCTGTATCTGCCAATGTCCCATCAACGTCAAATACGATATGGTCAAAGTGCTTCATATGATTGCTCCTCTCTGTTGTTTGCCTGCAAGTTTGATGCAGTGACAGAAGAAGGGCTAGCGGGATTTCTGCCTGGTGCTATCGAGATTCTGCCTCGCTGCTCGATAGCTCGAAGGAGTGCATCCCATTTGTTCTTTAAATACCTGGCCAAGATGGCTTGCTGTCGCAAAGCCGCATTGGCGCGCGACTGTCTGGACCGTTCGCGTGGTGTGTGCCAAAAGTTCGCAAGCACGGTTTACGCGGTATGCACGCAGATATGCCGCCGGGGTCGTTCCTGCGCAAGCTTCGATAATGCGGTAACACTCTCTTTCGCTTACGCCGGCTGCAGATGCCATCTGGGGCACATCTATAGCGGCTGCATAGTTTGCGCGGATATAGTCCAGGATTGCCTTGAACTGTACGTCGCGGTTGGTCATCCAAGAGGCGTTGTCGGAGGAAAAGAGCGGTTCGGCCTTGGCGTAAATCTGAATCCAGAGCTCTGACAAGCTATTCCGAAGCGCCATCTCGTTCTGCGGCCGTTGAAGGTCGTGGTTAAAGGAGCTCTTTAGCAAATCGATAAAGGGCATATCGTCGGGGTTGGTGGGCGACCATTTGAGCACATCGACGCCTCGACATTGCAGCAAAGGATTGATATAGCGCTTTTGAAGGCGTCCCGCGGGATCGCCGAGCATCGACGGCTGAAAGATATGCAGCATTTGAATGGCTGGCGCCGAATTGGGTGATTGCAGCGTGCTGTGCAAAACGCCGCCGTTGATAAAGCCGGCGGACCCTTCCTCAAAGCGTACGTGCTCATGAGCCGCGCGCGTTCGATAGTCAATCGCTCCCTGCTCCATGTAGAAAAGCTCAACCTCGGAATGCCAGTGCCAGGGGACGGAATTGCCCGGATAGCGAGCGAATTCTGCGCGTTCGGCAATATAGGGCCAGTCTTCGGCGGTCTCGGGAAACGCTTCCTCGCGTCCTCCGCGGTGCAATTCTATGTGATCCATGTTTCGCATGGCATCAGTATAAAGCGCGATGGGCTTAGATTGCTCTTGCCTGTTCGGGGAACGCCTTGTCTAGGG
>CBCTTO010000036.1:0-16410 GCA_965149855.1 uncultured Collinsella sp. | reverse complement strand
CCTGCGCAAGACGAAGGCCACATTAAGTGGCCTTCTTTGCGTGCGGAACTCGCGACAAACCAAAACCATCTCGCCAGCCCGGCGACCATGGGGTTCCAAGGTTTTCAAAAAAGCGGTCGGCGCGCAGTGCGCCGACCGCCGATATATGGGGTCTGATGATTTTGCCAGCTAGGGCCTCTTACTCGTCTAGGAGATCTTCTGGCATGTCGTTGCCGTCGCCTAGATCGACAGGGGTTTCTTCGGGGGCAGAGCCGTTTTCTGTGGCTTCGCCTTCGGGCTTCTCTTTGGCGGCCGTCATGCGGGCTACGGCGCAGATGCGGTCGTTGTCGTCGACGGTCATCATCTTGACGCCCTGGGTGGCGCGGCCGGTCTGGCTGATCTCGTCGGTCTTGACGCGAATGACCGTCGCGCCCTCTGTCACGATGAACAGCTCGTGCTGCGGGCCCACCGTCTTCATGGCCGCGAGGTTACCCTTACGCTCGGTCATCTGGATGGTGTAGACACCCTGGCCGCCGCGATTCTGCTCCGGGTAGTCCGCAACCGGCGTGCGCTTGCCGTAGCCGCGCTCGGTGATGACGAACAGATCACCGTTGCCGTTAGTGACTTCCATGCCCAGAACGCTCACGCCGTCCTTCATACCGATACCGCGAACGCCGCTGGTATCGCGGCCGGTGGCGCGCACCTGCTCCTCGGAGAACATGATCGCCTTGCCCGCGGTGGTGGCCAGGATAATCTTGTCGCCCTCGCGCACGCGGCGCACGTTCAACAGCGCGTCGTCGTCGCGCAGGTTGATAGCGATTAGGCCGTCGCGACGGCTGCGGTCATATGCGCTCATCACGGTCTTCTTGACCATACCGCTCTTGGTGGCAAACATCAGGTACTCGTCGGCCGGGAACTCGCGGCAGCTGATGACGCTCGCGATCTTCTCGCCCTCCTCGAAGGGCAGCAGGTTGACGATCGCGGTACCGCGTGCCTGGCGCGTACCTACCGGCAGCTCGTGCACCTTCAGGCGATAGACCTTGCCCTTGCTCGAGAAGAACAGCACGTACTCGTGCGTGGACGCGATGAACATCTCATCGATGACATCGTCCTCTTTGAGGTTGACGCCCGACACGCCCTTGCCGCCGCGCTTTTGGGCGCGGTAGGCGGCAACCGGGATACGCTTAACGTAGCCGGTGTGGGTGATGGTCACGACCATATCCTCGTCGGCGATGAGGTCCTCGACATCCAGGTCCTTCTCGACCTGGCTGATCTCGGTGCGGCGCTTATCGCCGAACTTCTTGGAGATCTCGCGCATCTCTTCCTTGATGACGCCCAGGATCTTCTCCTCATGCGCCAGCAGGTCCTCGTAGTAGGCGATGGCGCGGCGCAGGCCGTCCAACTCTTCCTGAATCTTGTCGCGCTCCAGGCCGGTCAGGCGGCGCAACTTCATCTCGAGGATGGCCGTGGTCTGCTCGGGCGTAAAGCCAAAGCGCTCGATCAGGCGGCTGCTGGCCTCGGAGTCGGTCTGCGAGGAGCGGATGATGCTGATGACCTCGTCGATATGGTCAAGGGCCATCAGGTAACCCTCGAGGATATGCGCGCGGGCCTGGGCCTTCTTAAGGTCAAAACGGGTACGGCGAGTGACGACGTCGACCTGGTGGTCGATGTAGTGCTGCAGCATCTCGCGCAGGCTCAGGCATTTGGGAACGCCGTTGACAAGCGCCAGGTTGTTGGCGCCAAAGGTCGTCTGCAGCGAGGTGTACTTATACAGGTTGTTGAGCACGACCTGCGGAATGACGCCCTTCTTGAGCTCGATGACCAGACGGATGCCCTTCTGGTTGGACTCATCGCGCATATCCGAGATGCCCTCGATGCGCTTGTCGTTGACGAGCTGGGCGATCTTCTCCTGCAGGGTGCCTTTGTTGACCATGTAGGGAATCTCGGTAAAGACCAGGCGGCTGCGACCGGTCTTGGTGGACTCCACGTGTGCCTTGGCACGCACGGTAATGGAGCCGCGGCCGGTCTCGTAGCTCTGCTTAATGCCGGCGCTGCCCATGATGATGGCGCCGGTGGGGAAGTCCGGACCGGGCATGATCTGCATGAGCTCGTCGACGGTGGCGTCGGGGTTGTCGATCAGGTAGCAGGTGGCCTCGATCGCCTCGGTGAGGTTATGCGGGGCGATGTTGGTGGCCATGCCGACGGCGATGCCCTGGCTGCCGTTGACCAGCAGGTTGGGGAAGCGCGCAGGCAGTGCCACGGGCTCGGCGAGCGATTCGTCGTAGTTGGGCTGCCAGTCGACGGTATCCTTCTGCAAGTCACGCAACAGTTCCATGGCGGGCTTTGCCAGGCGGCTCTCGGTGTAACGCATGGCCGCCGCGCCGTCGCCGTCGATGTTGCCGAAGTTGCCGTGACCGTCGATGAGCGGCGTGCGCATGGAGAACCACTGCGCCAAGCGGACCATGGCCTCGTAGACCGCAGAGTCACCGTGCGGGTGGTACTTACCGATAACTTCGCCGACCGTCCACGCCGACTTCTTGTGTGGGCGGTTGGGGTAGATGCCGCTCTCGTTCATCGCGTACAGGATGCGGCGGTGCACCGGCTTCAAGCCGTCGCGCACGTCCGGCAGGGCGCGCGCCGTGATGACCGACATCGAATACTCGATAAACGACTGCTTCATCTCGCGACCGAACTCCGAAATCTGGAGCTGGCCGCCGTTGATATCCTCGCCGGCCGAGGCGCCACGGTCGACTTCGCCAAAACTCTCCTCGAGCTCGCCGTCGTCATCCTCTTCCTCGTCATCATCGACATCGGGGTTATAGGCGTCCGGGTCGCCGTCCTCGCCCTGCTCAGCACGGGCAAGCAGGCGCTTCAGATCATCGGGCATACCGGCATCGCCGGCCTCGCCCATACCCTCGCTATTGTTGATATCGTCTGCCACGTTACCTCCTCTTAAGCATCAAGGAAACGCGCGTCATGCGCATGTTTTTCAATGTACTCGCGTCGATAGCCGACCTCGGAACCCATCAGCTCGCGCACGGCGCGGTCCGCCACCACGGCGTCTTCGATCGACACACGCTGCAGGATGCGGGTCTTGGGGTCCATCGTCGTCGAGGCGAGCTGCTTGGGGTCCATCTCGCCCAGGCCCTTGTAGCGCTGGACGGTATAGCCCTTGCGCTTTTTGGTGATCTTGCCGTCCTTGGCCTTGCCGTCCTCGTCGTTATCGTCGGGGTTCAGGCCCAGACTCTGGATGGTATCGCGCAGGATCTCGTCTTCGGGCTGGCGGCCGTTGGGATACACGTAGTGGATCTTGTTGCGCACCTTAATGCCGAAGATGGGCGGGCAGGCAACATAGACGTAGCCGGCATCGATCAGCGGACGCATGTACTTGTAGAAGAACGTCAGCAGCAGGATGCGGATATGCGCACCGTCGACGTCTGCATCGGTCATGATGATGATCTTGTGGTAGCGCGCCTTGGTGATATCGAAGTCGCCGCCGTCGCCGGCACTCGTCGTGACGCCGCAGCCGATCGCGGTAATCAGCGACTGGATGGTGTCACTCGAGAACGCGCGATGGTCACCAACGCGTTCGACGTTCAAAATCTTGCCGCGCAGGGGCAGAATCGCCTGGATGTCTCGGCGACGGCCGTCCTTGGCCGAACCGCCTGCCGAGTCGCCCTCTACGATGAAGAGCTCGGTCAGCTCGGCATCGCGCACCGAGCAGTCGGCGAGCTTACCGGGCAGGGACGCCGTCTCGAGCAGGCTCTTGCGGCGGGTCGCCTCGCGCGCCTTGCGGGCGGCGTTGCGCGCCTTGCAGGCCTGTTGCGCCTTCTTGACGATCTCGCGCGCGGGCTTGGGGTGCTCCTCGAGGTAATCGGCAAGGCCGTCGGTCACAATCTTGAGTGTGAGCGCGCGCATATAGGAGCTGCCGAGCTTGGCCTTGGTCTGGCCCTCAAACTGCGGATCGGGCAGCTTGACCGAGATAACGGCCGAAAGGCCCTCGCGCACATCGTCGCCGGTCAGGTTGGCGTCTTTTTCCTTGAGCAGGTTCTGCTTGCGCGCGTAATCGTTGATCACGCGGGTGAGCGCGGTGCGGAAGCCCTCAAGGTGCATGCCGCCCTCGGGGGTGTAGATGTCGTTGGCAAACGACATGACGTTCTCGCCGTAGCCGCTATTCCACTGCAGGGAAACCTCGACCTCGCCCATCTTGGTCACAGGCGCGTCCGGGTCCGATTTGCCCTCGATGTAGATGGGCTCCTTAAAGGCCTCGGGGACGTCCTTGCCCTCGTTGAGGAACTTGACGAAGTCAATGATGCCGCCCTCGTAGCAAAACTCCTCAACGTGGGGAGTCGCTTCGCGCTCGTCGGTCAGAACGATTTTGAGGTTCTTATTGAGGAACGCCGTCTCCTGCAGACGGTTGTGCAGCGTATCGAAATCGTAGATGCAGGTCTCGAAGATCTCGTCGTCGGGCCAGAAGGTGACGGTGGTGCCCGTCGAATCCGAGGTGCCCACGACCTCCATCTTCTTGACGGTCTTGCCGCGCGAGAACTCCATCTCGTAGGTGTTGCCGTCGCGACGAACCTGAACGACCACGCGCTTGGACAGTGCGTTGACGACGGAGATGCCAACGCCGTGCAGGCCGCCCGAAACCTTATAGGCCGAGTTATCGAACTTACCGCCGGCGTGCAAGATCGTCATGACGACCTCGAGCGTCGGGATCTTTTTAACAGGGTGCTCGTCGACGGGGATGCCGCGCCCGTTGTCGACGACCGTGATGGAGTTGTCGGCGTGGACCGTCACCTGGATCTCGGTGCAGAAACCGGCCATGGCCTCGTCGACGGAGTTGTCAACGATCTCCCACACCAGGTGATGCAGACCGCTGGCGCTCGTCGAGCCGATATACATGCCCGGGCGCTTACGAACGGCCTCGAGACCTTCGAGAATCTTAATCTCGCCGCCATCGTAATCGTTTTCGTTTGCCACACGTCCTCCTTCAGTCAAGAAAATGTGTACAGCCTTACTAGTTTATCGTAAAAAAATACCCTCGGGAACGAGGGTATTTGGCTCTACAAGGCCACCAGATGCGATTTAAGGCTCTTTTTTGCTTTGCACGCCCTTGGCCCACTCGGCGCTGGCTCTCATGGCATTCTCGAGGGCCTCGCGCAGTTTTTGGTCTTCGATGGGCGCCACTTGGCGCTCAATCTCGGTGCGCTCGGCCTCACTGAGGTCGGCGTGCGGGGCCGGCGGGCGCTCGGTCGTCGCCGGGCGCAGGCGCTCCTTGGCGGCGGGTGGCGTGTGACCGGGCGCGGTGGTTTTGAACACCAGGCCGTCCACATGCGCACCGGCGCGCTCCATACGCGCGCGGATGATCTCGCGCAGCAGCGTCATTTCCTGCGTCCACGAGGGCGAGTCGAGATATACCAGCAGCTCATTGGACTCGGGCAGGTAGCGCAGACCCGTCACATGCCGCCCCTCGCGCGTGCCCGAGCACACCGCATTCCACGCGCGATAGACCGCGCGCGACTCCTCGGCAGCCTCCATCTGCGCGCGGCGCTCAGGTGTTGCAGCCGCCAGGATGCGCTGGCGCTCTGCGTTCAAAAACCCACTGACGGCAACCGTTTCGCTCTCGCGCTCGTAATTAGCATGTCTCACCCATGCTCACCACCTTGGCTCGATCAAGCAGGTCATCGGTAAAATACCCCAGGTTGGTCGTGGTTATGACCGTCTGGATATCATCGCCGATCAGCCGCAGGAAAGCACCGCGGCGTTCGCCGTCGAGTTCGCTCATCACGTCGTCCAAAAGCAGCAATGGGGCGGTGCCCAGGACATCGCGAGCCACGGCCACCTCCGCCACCTTCCAGGCCAGAACCAACGTTCGCTGCTGACCTTGGCTGGCAAATGAACGGGCGGAGCGACCCGCCACGGTAAACTCAATCTCATCGCGATGCGGTCCCATCAACGTCACGCCGCGGCGAATTTCCTCGTCGGCGTGCTCATCAAGGGCAGCCAGCATGCGCTCGTACGCCCAGCCCTTCAGCTCTTCGCGATCATCGACCTGGGGCAAATCCCCCAGCGTGGACGTATAGGTCACGTTGGCAGCCTCACCGGATGCCACTTGCCCGTAGGCAGTGTGCACATGGCCCGCCAGCCGGTCGAGCAGAGCCAACCGGTGCACAAGCAGGGCCGAGCCCGCGCGGGCAATCGAATCGTTCCACGCGCCGAGCATCTCGCGGCAGCACCAGGTCTCCTTGAGCAAGGCGTTACGCTGGGTCACGCAGCGCCCATAGGTGCTCGCAAGATCGGCATAGCGCGCGCTCAGTTGCATGCCAAAGTCATCGAGGGCGGCGCGGCGCACACTGGCGCCTCGCTTAACCATGTCCAGATGGTCGGGGCAAAACAGCACGCTCGGCAGAACCCCGCGCACACCGGCGGCAGAACATCTCTTGCCGTTGCGGCTAAACGAGCGCTTACCGTCCTCCGCGTTCAATCCCATATCAAGCACGCGGCCGTCGCCCTCGAGCCTCAGCTCGACCTTGCACGAGCCCACGCCGTCATGGACGAGCTCGGCTGCGGTCGGATGCCTAAACGAGGCGCCGCTCGTCAGCAGCTGCAGCGCCTCTATGAGATTGGTCTTTCCCGCCGCGTTGGGTCCCGCAAGTATCGTCACGCCCTCGTCCAGAGCAAGGCGATAGCTATCGAAGCTGCGGTAGTGCGCGACGGAAAGATCGCGGGCGAATATGGTCATAGGGCGGCTGCTAGATGCGGACCGGCATGACCAGGTACAGGTAGTTGATCTTGTCGTAGGACTTGAAGATGCCCGCCTGCGAGTAGCTCTTGAGCTCCAGCGTGATCTCCTTCTCCTTGGACAGGGCATTGAGGCAGCCGAAGATGTAGTGGTAGTTGAAGGCGATGGTACCCGACTCGCCCTCGGCCTCGACATCGATCGTCTCCTGCGCAAGGTCCTGGTCATTGGAAATGGAGGACAGGCCCATCTGCCCGTTCTCGACATCGATCTCGAACTTGACAGCGGGGTTGGCGCTCGCGATAACGGCCACGCGCTTGAGGGCGGCGTTAAAGGCGGCGACGTCAATCTTGACGCTCGTCACGCACGAATCGGGGATGAGCTGCTTGTAGTTGGGGTACACGCCCTCGATGCGGCGCGACACGTAGGTGGTGTTGCCGGCCTCAAAGACAACCTGGGTGTCGGTAGCCCCGATCATGATGGTCGCCTGGCCGGCCATGATGTTCAGCGCGTCGTTAAAGGCGTCGGCCGGAACGTTAAGCTCAAAGGAGCCCTCGAGGGTCGAGGTCTCGACCTGCGTATCGCACACGGCCAAGCGGAAGGAATCGGTCGCCACCAGGCGCACGGTGTTGTTCTCGACCTTCATGTGCACGCCGCCTAGGATGGGGCGGGCCTTGTCGGTCGAGGTGACGCGCCACACGCGGCCGACCATTTCGGACAAGATATCGGTCGGCAGCTCCACGGCACTCTCAATGGCATAGGCCGGAAACTCGGGGAAGTCATTGGCATCGAGCGTGTTCAGGCGGAAAGAGCTCTTCTCGCAACCAATCAGCACCTGGCGCTCGGACAGCTCAAAGGTGACCGGGGCATCGGGGAGGGTCTTGGTGATATTGGAGAGCATCTTACAGGGGATAACCATCTCGCCCTCTTCTTCGACATGCGCCGCGATGCGATGACGGATCGAGATGGTGTAGTTAGAGGTTTGGAATTCCAAGATGCCGTCTTGCGCCTTGACGAGCACGCCCGACAGGATGGGAAGGGTGGATGCCGAAGCGACACCCTTCATAACGACGCCGATGGCTTGTGTAAGCGAGCTCTGGCTGACGGTGAACTTCATCTTTTAATACCTTTCTATAGATATAAATATCTTAATAATAGTAATAGCACTGACGAAACTGTTGATTACTCCCAAAGACGCAGGTCAGACCCAGAAAGGGAATCGACAGCAGCCTGTGTGCAACAGGGGTGGTTTTCCACGTTCAAAACCTGCGCAAAACTTTTCATCACCGCGGGTTGGGTTTTAGACACCTTATGCCCGTGGTTTCGACAAGTTTTCAACAGGTGTCTCTATTTCCCTACGAGCGCAGTGTAATTTTATCGCGCAGCGACTTGAGGTCTTCGGTGACGGTGCGGTCTTCCTGGATCATCTTCTGGACTTTTTTGTAGCTCGTGCTGACGGTCGAGTGGTTGCGGTTGCCAAATTCGGCGCCCACCGCCGTGGTCGTCATCTCGCACATCTCGATGGCCAGGTAGATAGCGATATGACGTGCTTTGGCGATATTGGCGTTGCGACGCGGGCCGATGAGCTCCTCGTGCGTCACGCCGTACTGCTCTTCGATGACGGACTGAACCGTCTGGACGTTGATCTTTTTGGCCGATGTGTCGAAGTACTGGCTGGCGATGGCGTCGATATCGTCAAAGGTGAGCTCCCCGCCCTCGCGCTCGCGGTCGCCCGCCTCGCCGGCGCAGCGCTCGCAAAAGCTCTCGAGTTCGCGGATGTTGGTGCCCGAGACCTCGGCCATGTGTTTAAAGTGCTCGTCGGTCAGGTGCCCTCCGTCGCCCCCATAGGCCGCCAGCAGCGAGTCGTCGCCCGCCTCTGGAGCGGCGACGATGGTGTTCTCGTAATAGCGCTGCAAGATCTTGTATTTCATCTCGTAGCTGGGCTCTGCGACCAGGCAGAGCATGCCGGCGTTGAAGCGGCTGGTCAGACGCTCATCCATGCTCAGGTCCTTGGGGGCGCGGTCTGCCGCGATGACGACCTTCTTGTTGTTGCGGATGAACTCGTCCATGAGCTGGAAAAAGTAGTCCACGCTCGCGCGCTTGCCGATGATGTTCTGGATGTCATCGATGATGAGCACGTCCACGCCGTGGTACGCCTGCATGATGGGGGCGTTGCTCTTCTTTTGGCGGTCGAACTCGGTCATCAGGTCGTCCAGATATGCCTGGGAGTTTGCATACTTGACCTTGATCTCGGGCGACTTTTCGGCGAGCTCGTTTTTGATGGCAAGCAGCAGGTGCGTCTTGCCCAGGCCCGATTTGCCGTAGATGAACAGTGACGTGCACGTGCCGCGCTCGTCCGCGAGGGCGGCAAACTTGAGTGCCGAGCGATAGGCATGGCTGTTCTCGGGGCCGTAGACAAAGTTCTCAAAGGTGAATTTTGAGTTCGCTGCGAGCGGGGCTCCATCCGTATTCTGCTCGGCCGGCACGGTCGGTGCTGGCATGGGTGAAGCGGGGGTCGCAGCTTGCGTGGATTTAGTCGGCGCTCCGCCCTTCATCTGGTTCATCATGCGACGAAAATCATCGGCCGAGAGCGTGTTCTTGATTGCAATGCCCGAATCCGCGCCCGCCGCTGCGTCGTGAGCGATGGGCATGTGCGTGACGGGTGCGTTCGTTGACGTCGCTGCCGCGGTCGGCAACGGTGCCATGGTTTCACGGGAAACATCGCTGCGCTGGTGCTCGATTGTCGGCACGTCGCCTGCGGAGGCCGGCACCGCCGGGGAAGCAGCGGGAGCCGTGGCGGGCGCCGTCGCGACAGTGGATTCCGTCGCGGCGCCTTGCGGTGCCACGATGTCGAGCGCAATCGGTGCAAAGGCGATTTCTTCCAGATAGGCCTCAATAGTCGGCTGATGCTTTTTGAGCTGCGCGATGGCAAAGCGCGAGGGGGCCTCGATCGTGAGCGTATCTTCGGTCAGGCTTATGGCGCGCGATTGCCCCAGCATGTTGATGAGGCGTGCATCTTGGCCGTCGCGCTGACAAAAGGCGATGGCATCCCCCAGGATGATGCTTGCTTCCTCGTCCACTGTCTCTCCCGTTCTTTAGCTCTGAGCTCGCACGCGAGCGGCGCCGAGTTCGGTCAGATGGTATTTCTGGCCATGCTTGATGACCAAGCCGGCCTGTGCCAAGTCATTGAGCGTGCGTGACCAAGTGGGGGCCGAGTTTCCAAACGCCCTCGCAAGATCGGTTGCACCGCACGCTTGATTTTGCGCCAGATAGCCCAGCGCGGCGTTGCCGCGATCGCTTACGAACACGTCCGGTTGTGGCTGTGCATACTGATTTGCTGCATTAGGATACATCATTTGAGCTGCTGGTTGTTGAGAACTCTGCATCGGCGGCATTTGCTGTTGAAAACTTTGAGGCCACTGTTGGTAAGGCTGCGGAGGCGTCTGCTGGGCCCAGGGGTTGTACTGCTGCTGCGGCATCTGCTGGTACGGCTGCTGATATCCCTGCTGGTACTGCTGCGGGAACTGCTGGCCATACCCCAGTGGCGGCATCTGCTGATATGGATATCCCTGTTGGTACGGCTGATAGCCCATTTGCTGGCCACCCGGCGCCCCCGTCGCCTGCTGCATTGCTGCTGCATCCTGATCCGCCAGCGGCATGGTTTCTGGCGTGTTTGTCGGCATCGACATCGATGCCGCCCGGGGTTCTTGTGTAGGTAGCATTCCGGGCTGCTGCATCTGTCCCACGGGGGGCTGCATCTGCTGCGCTGCCATGGGCTGCTGCGCAAAAGCTCCCGGCAGGGGATATGTGGGCTGCTCCGTCTCGGGCCGCACGGCAGCGCCGCGCCCGCCGGCACGCTCGATTTCCTGCACGCGTTTAGGGTTCAGGCTTACCGTAACCACGGTGCCGTTGCCCATGTTGTCCTCGATGGATACGGCACCGCCGGCGTTTTCCAAATACTCCTGCACCATGGGAAACCCTGCTCCGGTTCCACGGATATAGCGCTTCATCTTGCTGTTTGCGCTGGTAACGCCAAAGTCGAAAGCGCGTTCCTTGTCGTCGATGCCTGGTCCTTGATCGGCAAAGCGGATGGTGTCTCCGCCGTCCAGAATCGAGATGATGGGCTCGGCAAAGTGCGCGTGGATAAAGTTTTCGACAATCTCGCGGATGACCATGAGCGAGATATGGCCGCCTTGTTCTTTCATGCACTGGTAGACGGTGTTGGTCGTCTCTTCCAAATACGTGCGGACATCTTGCGGATCAATGACGATCACACGCGGTGTCGACAGCATGTCGTCATAGACGGCGATGCGCGCGGCGTACATGGCTTTTGGCGCCTGCGTTGTCGTCTGTTCACCTTCGTCACGCTCTTCGCGCACGCCGGTGATGTGCTCGTTGTCGGGTGCCGGGTCTCCGGAATCGACCATGGTGTAAAAGTCGTCAGACATGCCGCTCGCAATCTTCCAAAAGGTTTCGAACAAATAGTAGCTCACCGTGCAATGTTTCTCATCTTTCGACAAACTTTCAAAACCTGTTGAAAACTTTGGAAAACGGACGAAAAGTTCTCAACATTGCCAACATGACCTGTTGAAAACTCGATGAAATATCGTGAAAAGTTGCCATGCACCGCTAAATCGAGCTTGGCTTATGGGGGAACCGTGTGAACTGCGCAACCTTTTACCTTTGATTTCTTGACATTTGAACATTGATTTCCCTACAATCTTCAAGCTCACGTGTCTATATCTGCGTCCGCGTCCCCGCGGACACTCGAAATGCAGCAGGAGGAACTTAAGATGAAGCGTACGTATCAGCCTAATAAGCGTAAGCGTGCCAAGACCCATGGCTTCCGTGCCCGTATGGCCACTAAGGGTGGTCGTGCCGTGCTCGCCCGTCGTCGCGCCAAGGGCCGCAAGCGTCTCACTGTCTAGCAGCGATACACACATCTCGCATGAAGACTATTAAGTCTCGGCAAGATTTCGAGCATGTGTTCAGTCAGGGGCGTCGTTTCAATCACCCTCTGATTCGAATGACCATATGTGAATCGGTTGGCGAAGGCGACTCCGGAAGGGTCGCCTTCGTTGGTGCTAAGCGACTCGGTTGTGCCGTCGTGCGCAACCGATCTAAGCGTGTGATGCGCGAGGCCGCCCGCAGCTGCGGATTTCCCGTTGCGGGTTATGACATCATCTTGTTTGCAACTCCCAAGACGAGGGTTTCCTCGCCGCAGGAGATGGACAAAGCGTTGCGTTCGCTTATGAAGCGCGCCGGCGTTGCCGGGGAGGAGCGATGAGCAATCACGTTTTGCGACGTGTTGCCATCGCTCCTATTCGCATATATCAACAGGTTATTTCGCCCTTATTGCCTGACGCCTGCATTTATTACCCAACGTGCTCGCAATACGCCGTCCAGGCGATTGAGAAACACGGTGTTTTGAGAGGCTGCTGGCTTGCCGTGAGGCGCATCGCTCGCTGCAATCCCCTGCACGTCGGCGGTTATGACCCTGTGCCCTAGCGGGCACTCGCTATCGGAGGAAAACTTACATGTGGGATTGGATCGTTAACATCCTTTTCGAGCTGCTCAAGCTCATCCAGACCTTTGCGGTCGACTGGGGCCTGTCCATCATCATCCTGGTGGTCATCATCCGTCTGCTGCTGACGCCGCTCATGCTCAAGTCGACCAAGTCGACGGCTCGCATGCAGGTGCTGCAGCCCAAGATGCTCGAGATCCAGGAGCGCTATGCCGACGATCCCCAGCGTCAGGCCGAGGAGATGCAGAAGTTCTACAGCGAGAACAAGTTCAACCCCATGGCTGGTTGTTTGCCGCTGCTGATTCAGATGCCTATCCTGTTCGCCCTGTTTACATTGCTGCGCAACCTGCCGCAGTACTTTAACGACGGCACGTTCTCGTTCTTCAACATCCTGCCCGACCTGACCACCACGCCGAGTGCTTCCTTTGCCGATGGCTTTATGGTTGCACTGCCTGCGCTGGTTTGCCTGATCCTGTTCGCCGTCCTGACCCTGATTCCGCAGCTCTATATGTCGCGCAACCAGACCGGCCAGCAGGCTCAGAGCATGCGTATGATGGCCGTTGTCATGACGGTCATGATGCTTTGGATGGGCTGGAGCCTTCCCGTTGGTGTTCTGCTGTACTACGACGTCTCGTCTGCTTGGCAGGTTATCCAGCAGATTTTTGTGACGCAGAAGGTCATCGACAAGGCGAAGGCCGATGAGGAGGAGCGTCTTAAGAACGCTCCGCTGCAGGTTGAGGTCACTCGTCGAGAGAAGAAGCCGCGCCCGCACAAGAAGAAGTAACGGGATATCAATCTTATTTAGGTACCTAACTTTTGGAGTACGTTATGTCTGAAGAGATCATCGAGGATATGCTTGAGGAGGTTGCCCCGCAGGTCGCGGGCGATTATCCCGAGATTGCACAGCGCTACAAGGCTGGTGAAGAGCTGACCGATGAGGAGCTCGACACCATTGCCGATGTTGCGATTTCCATCCTGCGTTCCATCCTTTCGCACTTCGATGCCGCCAACTCTCCTATCGATGAGTATGAGGGCGACGAGGGTGAGCTGATTTTGGATGTAACGGCTCCCGACCTTGCTGTTCTCATTGGCCGTCATGGTCGCACCCTTGATGCCCTTCAGGTTATGTTCTCTTTGCTGGTGAGCCGCAAACTTGGCTTTAGGTATCCGGTTGTAGTGGACGTAGAGGGATACAAGAGTCGCCGTCAGGACAAGGTTGCTTCCATGGCTCAGTCTGCTGCCGAGCGTGCCATCCGCACTCATAAGAGTGTTTCGCTTCCGCCCATGAATGCCTACGAGCGTCGACTGGTTCACATTGCACTTCGTGGCAACGATGCCGTCGATACTCATTCTGAGGGTTCTGACCCTGATCGCCATGTGGTGATTGTTGCTCGATAATCTTCTCGAGCTTATGCTAAGGGGACGTGGTTTCCACGTCCCCTTTTTTTGTCAAAAGTTCTCGATACACTGATTTTTGTCAGAAAGGAGCTTTCGTTGTTAGTACTTACTGATCAGCAGGCTGACGAGATGTTGAGTCGTCTAACTTCCTATTGCAAAGAGTATTCCTTGAGCGTAACCGATGTTGAGCTGAGGAAATGTATTCAGCATTTGGATTTGGTTCTAGAAACAAATAAGACAACCAATCTCACCCGTATTCTTAACGTAGAAGATGCTGCAGTACTTCATATCCTCGACTCACTTGTTTTGCTCTCCTATATCAACAAGGCTCCTGAGGGAGCTTTGCTCGATATGGGAACAGGTGCGGGCTTCCCTGGTATTCCATTAACCATAACCACGCATCGTAAAGCTACTTATATTGACTCTGTTGGCAAGAAGGTTGATGCGGTTAATTCCTTTGTCCATGCTCTTGGATTGAAACATGCTCATGCGGTTCATGATCGTCTTGAAGAATATGCTCGAAGCCATAAGAAGCAGTTCTCTGTTGTAACCGCCCGCGCACTGGCCCCTCTACCGATTCTTGTTGAGTATGCGGCTCCGTATCTGAAGGATGGAGGGCTATTTGTTATAACCAAGGGCAATCCTTTGGATGAGGAGCTTGCTTCCGGCATGTCAGCAGCTAAGATTTGCGGCTTCACTTTGCTTCTGAATGACGCAATTGATTTGCCTGAAGGCTTGGGACACAGGGAGTTCATTGTTCTTAAGAAGAGTCATCCAGCATCCGTCTCATTGCCTCGTGCAAATGGCGTGGCAAAGAAGAATCCGCTTGCCTAGATGTTTCACGTGAAACATAATGGATACTAACAACTTGCAGTGTTTCACGTGAAACATGGCGGTTGATATCGATTCGGAATGTTTCACGTGAAACATCCTCCGTTTGACAGCTTTAATACACACCAGGAGGGACCGTGGGATTTCGCGACGTTAAGCGTTCTAAGAGCGCAAAAGACACGCGTATCATTGCAATCATCAATCAAAAAGGCGGCGTCGGTAAGTCAACGACGGCTGTAAACCTTGCAGCAGCACTGGGTGAGCAGGGTCGTAAGACATTGATTGTCGATTTTGATCCGCAGGGAAACAGCACCAGTGGATTCGGAATTGAAAAAGAAGACCTTGATCAATGCATCTATGATGCATTGTTGAATGATGTGCCGGCAGAATCGCTTGTTCTTGATACAAATTGTAAAAAGGTATTCGTTATTCCGGCTACAATTCAACTTGCAGGCGCGGAAATTGAGCTCGTAAGCGCAATTGCTCGTGAAACCCGCCTCAAAGATTTGCTTGAGCCGATTCAGGACGAGTTTGACTTTATTTTCATTGACTGTCCTCCTTCGCTCGGCCTGCTTACTATCAACGCTTTGACCGCAGCAGACAGCGTTTTGATTCCGATCCAGTGCGAATATTACGCA
Source organism: uncultured Collinsella sp. (assembly GCA_965149855.1). Lineage (GTDB taxonomy): Bacteria > Actinomycetota > Coriobacteriia > Coriobacteriales > Coriobacteriaceae > Collinsella. The sequence goes on along the minus strand of CBCTTO010000036.1, from coordinate 1,298 downwards.
CTCGAGGGCGTTACGAAGCTGCTTGAGTCAATGAAGATGGTCAAATCACGGCTGAACAAGGGCTTAGACACCTATGGTGTGCTTATGACCATGTATGACTCGCGTACTTCACTATCGAATCAGGTTGTTGAGGAGGTTCAATCGTACTTTGGTGATAAGGCGTTTAAGACGCTAATCCCCCGTACGGTTAAAATCTCCGAAGCTCCGTCTTTTGGAGAACCGGTAATTACCTATGCACCTCAAAATAAGGGTGCAAAAGCATATATGAACCTTGCAAAAGAGGTGATCAAGCGTGCCTAGTGTAAAGAAACGTGGCGGATTGGGACGTGGACTCAATGCTTTGGTCTCAGAGGCCGAGTATGAGACCGGCGGTTCGGCTGCATCGGCTTCAAATGCCGCATCTGAAACAAAACTACCTATTGAGGATATCGTTCCCAACCCTAATCAGCCGCGAATTCACTTTAACGAAACTGAACTTCGCGAGTTGAGCGAGTCAATCCAAGAACATGGCGTTTTGCAGCCGCTTTTGGTTCGCAAGCATGGAAACGGCTATGAGATCATCGCTGGTGAGCGTCGTTACCAGGCGTCAAAGCTTGCTGGCCTTGAAGAATTGCCAGTCATCATTAAAGAGGTAAATGATGAAGAGATGCTGGCTCTTGCTCTTATCGAAAACCTTCAGCGTTCTGATCTGAATCCCGTCGAAGAGGCTAAGGGCTATCGCCAACTCATTGATGCCAGCGGGATGACCCAGGAGGCATTGTCGAAGGCAGTAAGCAAGTCACGCTCTGCAATTACAAACTCGCTGCGTCTTCTCGATCTCCCCGAAGTAGTTCAGCAGATGATTTTTGAGGGCAAACTTACTGCTGGTCATGCACGTGCGATTCTTGCAGTTCCCTATGAGGACGCGCGTATTCGACTTGCAGAGAAAGTTGTTACAGAGGGCCTTTCCGTAAGAGCGACAGAAAATCTTGCTCCGTTGTTTTCTGCCGGAGAGACACCTAAGACGCCAAGGCCTGCAACGCCTCAGTCCTTTAAAAAGGCTGCCCGTGTGCTTCGTCAGGTATTTAATACCAACGTGCGTGTGAAGAGCTCGCGTGGAAAGAATAAGATTGAGATTGAGTTTAAAGACGAGGAAGAGCTCTCTCGTATTCTTGGCGAAATGATTCAGTTTGATCAAGGAGGCCAAGATGAGGAATAAGATTTTAACAGCGATTGCATTGGTGACGACTGTCGCGGCTGGTGCCTTTGCTGGCTATAAGATCGCGACAGACGATGAACTTCGAGGTCGTTTGCTTCGT
>CBCTTO010000035.1:0-16837 GCA_965149855.1 uncultured Collinsella sp. | reverse complement strand
CCAACGAGGTCTACCTGCGCTACCCGCGCTCTCCCTTTGCCGACCAGTCCGGCGATGCCGGCTTTACCCGCACGCCGAGCGACGATGCGTGCGCCTACACCTGGGATCTCGCGCTCACCAAGCGCGGCAGCGACGGCGACAAGCCGCTTGCCGGGGCGGTCCTGAGCATCGCCGATGACCGTGGTCGCACGCTGGCGGCCGACGGCATGTGGGATGCGGAGGGCAAGGCCACCGTCACCACGGGCGAGGACGGCCGCGTGACCGTCTCGGGCGTGGACTCGGGCAAGCTGGAGGTCCGCGAGCTCAAGGCGCCCAAGGGCTACACCGCCTTTGAGGGCACGCGTTCCGTGACGGTCAAGGCCGAGGGCCTGGACGTCGACCAGGTGGCCGCCGCCAAGCCCAAGCTCACCATCACGGCCGAGTCGCCCCTGCGCGCCGACAGCGCGGACGGGTCGACGGGCAGCCTGGAGGCGTCGCTCATCAACACGCCCACCGGCACACCCCCTAGCATTACCACCGGAGGCTTTATGCCCTCGACTGGCGATATGGCAATGTACGCCGCGGCCGCCGCAGCGGTCGCCGGAGCCGCGCTCATCGTGGTCGCGCTCCTGGTCAAGCGGGGAGGTGGCAGCAGTAAAGAGTAGCTGGCAGCCCCACAGAGAGCGGGGCGAGACGTAGCGAAGTAGATGCTAAGACACAGACAGACAGATTTAGATCAAATGGAATTCGAGCAGAAAGCAGAGGAAAAGAAGATGAGCATGAGCAAGAACATCGCACGCCTGGCAGTAACCGCCGGCCTCACAGCAGCGCTGAGCTTCGGCGGAGTCATGGCCCCGGTGACCATGGCGTTTGCTGAGGGTGTGCCAACGGTGGCTACGGAGAAGGGCAAGGTGTTTATCGCTGACCCTGGCACTGCTGAATATGCCGACACATCTTTCAAGGGCATCCAGATTTTCAAGGCGACGGTCACACAGAATAAGGATGAGGGCGTTTGGACTGGCGACAAGACACTTTCCGACATTGCTTGGGCATCGCCTAAAGTTCAAGATGCTGTGATCGGTGCATTTACTCGCGCCGATGGAACTCGCGCCGATGGAGCTCCTACGGATACAAGCGCTCAGGCTTGGGCTAAGTACATTAACGATTATGCCGGTAATAAAGTTGGTCAGACTGCCAAGGTTGACGCTGACTCCACGTTGGATAAGATTGCTGCCGCACTTGAGAACTCGGCTCTAACCTGGACAAAACCGAGCGATTCCAGCAAGGGTAACTTTGAGAGTCTGGACCAAGGCTACTGGCTTTTCGTGACCGATGTGCCCAGTAAGACCGGCAATACTGACGCGTACACTTCGCCGATTTTCACCATCGTCGGTGGCTCTGACGTTAATGTAGCCCCCAAGAAGAGCGTCCCCAACGTGACCAAGGCCGTCATGGATGACAAGGGCGATAAATTTGTTACGGACGTTAATAAAACCGTTTTCACTGCTGCCAACAAAGCTGCCGACTCTGCCTCCGATCAGCTGATTAAATATCAGCTTGCCGGCACTGTTGCAAGCAACATTAATACGTACAAGATGTACAGCTACACTTTCACCGACAAGCTTCCCAGCACGATGGTGCCGAATCTTAGTGGAAATAACCCGGTCGTTGAGGTCAAGATTGACGATTCAGTCGTAGATCCCGCTTGCTACAGTGCGACCTATGCCCCGGGGGAAAGCACGAATACGCTCACTGTTTCCTTCGAAAACCTCAAAGAAGCAAGGGATACGCATGGCACTCCCATTACCGTTGACGGTAGTTCGACAGTCTATGTGAACTATGAGGCAAAACTGGATGCTGACAAGATTAACGCGGATATGCTCGGCAAGGCCCAGGTGAACAATGTCATGTTGACCTATTCCAACAACCCGCACACCAACGGCACCGGTACCACGGTTGACCATCCGGCCTACGACTACACCTATGGTATCGATGTTACCAAGGTCGGTAGCGACAAGGACGAGAATGGCGAGCACAAGACCCTCGAAGGCGTTCAGTTCACACTGCAGGAGAAAGGCTCCGGCAAATTTATCAAGGCAGACGGTACCACGACGTCAAATCAGAACGATGCAATACTGACTACCACCTCCGATGGTAAGATCAGCGTCGTCGGTCTCGACGAGGGTACCTATATCCTCAAGGAGGTTAAGCCTGCGCCTGGCTACAACAACTCCGCAGCCGGTGGCATCACGTTTGCCATCACGAACACTGACCTGCCCACTAACGGCAATCCTTTCAATCCTGGGTGCAATTTTCCCGAGGGAACCTATGACAATCTCGTCCAGTCGACTTCCGCACCTACTGGAACCGTCGACGGCAAGGTACACCTCACTGTCACCGACCAGAAGGGCTCCAACCTCCCGCTCACCGGTCTCAACGGCGTGACCTTCACTTGGATCGCTGGTGGCGCGGTGCTGTGCATTGGCGTGGCGCACCTCATCCGCAGCCGTAAGCAGGCTGAGGAGTCCGAGCAGGAGTAACGCTCGCTCACCCATCCCTTTGGCAGGTGGGATGTGATGGCCATGAGACTTGCGGACACTTTTCTCGTCCATCGACGTTCTTGCTTTGCCATTCTCTTTTCGGGGCAGACTCCGCACTGGAGTCTGCCCCGTTTTTTGGACAACACAGGCAGCCTCCACCGTCCGATGCGGACTCATCCGTCATCGCGTTTCTTGACTCGTATGAGGTTCGGTTTAAGGTCCGTAGGCGCACGCGCGGTGCGGACGGTAGAAGGCATTTGCGCCGCAACAAGCGCAAATAAGAATGCCCGGGGTTAGAGGCCCGGGCATTTAACAACGTCGGAAACTGGTCGCCCGCGCTCCTAAGTACTTACGCGGGGTGCGTCGTTTCCTGTAGTTATTGTATCCCGAATCGCCCCGCCGATTCGGGACATTCTGAAAACTCAAATGCTGGCCTAACCTCGACCGGACGGTGCAGTCAAGCTGTGTTGTCGGACGGGGGAGCCTGCTAATCGGCTATTATTTGTTTAGACAACCTGAGTTGTAGAGGAGTGACTGGCGATGGTGCAGGGCGCCAAACATATGAAGAGCAATAACGCCGCGGACAACGGCGGCTCAAGCCCTCAGCCCAAACCTCAACAAAAGCCCAAGCGCCGTCGAAAGCGACTGCCGCGCTGGGCCGATCGGCTCATCACCATCGTCATCATCCTTATTGGCGTGGGCCTTATGACCTGGCCGTGGATCTTGGACCGGCTCGAGGCCTCGGGCGTGTTCAACCAGATCAGCACCGTGTCCAGCACCGTGGACGCGCTGTCTGCCGAGGAGCGCGAGCGCATCCTGCTCCAGGCTCGCTCCTTTAACGAACAGCTGGCGGGCGAGGCCACCGAGCTCCCCGCCGACCAGATCGAGCCCTACGCCCAACAGCTCATTTTTGACCGCGACCCCATGATGAGCTGGGTCGAGATCCCCTCCATCGACGTGAGCATGCCCATCTACCACGGCACGAGCGAGGTGGTCCTTATGGCGGGCGTCGGCCACCTGGAGGGCACGAGCCTGCCGGTGGGCGGCACCTCGACGCATTGCGTGCTCACCGCGCACTCGGGCATGCGCAACCTGAGCATGTTCGACGACATCCACTCGCTGGAGCCCGGCGACCTGGTGCTGCTGCACACCATGAACAAGACGCTCGCCTACAAGATGGTGGACTCCGAGGTCGTGCTGCCCGAGGAGATGGAGTCGCTGACCATCGAGCCCGGCGCCGACAAGGTGACGCTCGTCACCTGCACGCCCTACGGCGTGAACGACCATCGCCTGCTGGTGCATTGCGTGCGCACCAAGTACAACAAGAAGGACGTCGACAAGCAAAAGTCGCTGGCCGGCCGCCACTGGGGCAAGCGCGAGTTTGCCGTGCTCATCGTGGTCGTGGCCATTGTGCTGTTGCTACTGGACATCGTGATCCACGCGGTCCGCAAGCGCCGCAAGACCAAGGCCTCGGCATAAGACATTCTTCAGAACCACCACAATGGGGACAGGCACCTTTGTGGTGGTCGGGACTTCCAAACCATCACAACATTCGATGAAAATCGCGATTTGGACGAAAAGTGTCGAATCTTGTGATGCTTTTCGCTGCGGGCGAGACGGTTCTCGTTGCGGGTGGGACGGTTTTCGCTATGGACGGTGCGGTTTCGCTGCGGAACCGCCAGCCCGCCGCCTGCCAGCCCGCCGCCCTCGTTACGTTTTCGCTGCATTTGGGTAAAGCGCCTGCTCCAAGCCGGCGTTGCCTTGTATACTAGAGCGGTTTAACTGTTATGCGGAAGGGAGCGCCTATGGCACTCAGCGAGAAAGACGTGCGCGGCATCGCCGAGTACGCAAAGATCGCACTGACCGATGACGAGCTCACCCAGATGACGTCCTACCTGAACGACGCCGTCCAGATGCTCGAGCCCGTCTTGCAATATGACTTGCCCGACGTGGAGCCCACGTTCCATCCCATCGGAAGCCTGTCCAACGTGATGGGCGACGACCTGCGCGAGCCCGAGCGCGACCTGCCGCTCGACGTTGCGCTGGAAAACGCCGGCAGCGCGCGCGACCGCTACTTCCGCGTGCCGTCCATTTTGGGAGAGGGGGAGAGCGAGTAATGACGCTAAGCTTCGATTCCCTTACCGCCGCTCAGATTGCCGCGGGCGTTGCCGCCGGCGACTTTACCGCTACCGAGGTGGCCCAGGCCTCCCTTGCCGCCATCGAGGCGCGCGAGGACGGGGTCCAGGCATTCCTGCAGGTGGCGCCCGAGCTTGCGCTCGAGGCCGCTGCGCGCGTGGATGCCGACCGTGCCGCCGGCAAGCCGCTGCCCCCGCTTGCGGGCGTGCCGCTGGCCATTAAGGACAACATGAACCTCGTGGGCACGCGCACCACCTGCGCTTCCCGCATGCTCGAGAACTACCAGAGTGTCTACACCGCCACCTGCGTCCAGCGCATGCTCGACGCCGGCTGCCTGCCCATGGGCAAGGCCAACATGGACGAGTTTGCCTTTGGCAGCTCCACCGAGAGCTCGGCGTTCCACCGCACCAACAACCCCTGGGATACCGAGCGCGTGCCCGGTGGCTCCTCGGGCGGCTCCGCTGCCGCCGTCGCCGCGGGCGAGGTCGCGCTCTCGCTGGGCTCGGACACCGGCGGCTCCATTCGCCAGCCGGCGTCGCTGTGCGGCGTGGTGGGCTTTAAGCCCACGTATGGCGCCGTGAGTCGTTACGGCGTGGTCGCCTTTGGCTCGTCGCTCGACCAGGTGGGGCCCTTTGGCCGCACGGTCGAGGATGTCGCGCTGGCCATGAACGCGCTTACCGGTGCGGGGCACGATCCGTACGACTGCACCAGCCAGGATTGCGCCGTCGACTTTACCGAGCACCTCAACGACAGCATCGAGGGCAAGCGCGTGGGCATCATCCCCGCGTTTATGGAGGCCGAGGGCCTGACGCCCGAGGTTAAGGCCGCTGTTCAGCGCGCCGCCCAGGAGCTGCAGAACCAGGGTGCCGAGCTGGTCGAGGTCGACCTGCCGCACCTGGACGCCGCCATCGCCGCCTACTACGTCATCGGCCCGGCCGAGGCGTTCTCCAACCTGGCCCGTTTCGACGGCATTCGCTACGGCTATCAGGAGGAGGGCTGCGCCAACCTGTCCGACCAGAGCTCGCTTTCGCGCGCCCACGGCTTTGGCGCCGAGGCCAAGCGCCGTCAGATGCTCGGCGCCTACCTGCTGAGCTCGGGCGTGTACGACAAGTACTACTACGCTGCGCAAAAGGCCCGCACGCTCATTACGCAGGACTACGACGCCGCGTATGCCAAGGTGGACACCATCCTTATGCCCGCCTCGCCGCGCACGGCCTTTAAGTTTGGCGAGATCAGCGACCCCACGCATATGTACCTGTCCGACCTGTACACCATCTCGCTCAACATCTGCGGCAACGGTGGTATCTCGGTGCCGCTGGGCCTGGGCGAGGACAGCAAGCTGCCCGTTTCTGCCCAGCTGGTGGGCCCGGCCTTTAAGGACCGTCAGCTGCTCACGTTTGCCCGCGCCCTGGAGCGCTGCTTTGCCGATGCCGCCACGGGTGCGCCCGCGCTTTCCGTCGCGCCCGATTTTGCCGGGAAGGGAGGCGAGCTGTAATGAAGGAGCTTTCCGAGGTCCTGCAGGATTGGGAGGCCGTGATCGGCCTGGAGATCCATACCGAGCTCACCGCACTCGATACCAAGATGTTCTGCAACTGCAAGCTCAGCCACGATGACGAGCCCAACGCCAACGTGTGCCCGGTGTGCCTGGGCCTGCCCGGCGCCCTGCCGGTGCCCAACAAGCGCGCCATCGAGAGTATCGTCAAGGCAGGTCTCGCCACCAACTGCGAGATCCAGCGCCACTCGATGTTCTATCGCAAGCACTACTTCTATCCCGACATGGCCAAGAACTTCCAGACCACGCAGGGTCCGGTCGCCTTTGCCATGTACGGTCACCTGAATCTTGACGTGACCGGTCGCGGCGCCGCCGAGCGCCCCGACTGCGCATTTGGCGAGGCCGAGGCCCAGAGCCTGGCGAGCGCTTCGGCCAACGCCGAGGGCCTGTCCACGTCCATGACGTCGACCATGCGCGAAGGCAATCAGCGTGCCGGTCATCTGGCCAGCTACGACGCGTCCAACCTACAGATGCCCGAGCGCCGCGAGGATGGTTCCTACACGGTGCCCATCCGCATCCTGCGCATCCACATGGAGGAGGACGCCGCCAAGATGGTGCACGTGGGCGGTGCCGAGGGCCGCATTACCGCCGCGACCGAGTCGCTCGTCGACTACAACCGCTGCGGCACGCCTTTGATTGAACTCGTGACTGAGCCCGACTTGCGTACGCCCGAGGAAGCGCGCCTGTTTATGGAGAAGCTCCGTCGCATCTTTGTGACGCTGGGCATTTCTGACTGCTCCATGGAGAAGGGTTCCATGCGCTGCGACGGCAACGTGTCGCTGCGCCGCCGTGGCGAGACCAAGCTGGGCACCAAGACCGAGCTTAAGAACCTCAACTCGTTTAAGAGCCTGCATGATGGCCTTGCCTACGAGATCTGCCGTCAGGCCGAGGTGCTCGAGGAGGGCGGAATCATCTATCAGGAGACCCGCCACTGGGAGCCCAGTCGCAAGCGCACCGTAGTCATGCGTGTCAAGGAGACGGCCGACGACTATCGCCTGTTCCCCGATCCCGACCTGGCGCCGTTCGATCTGGACGACGAGTTCATCGACCGCTGCCGTGGCGAGATTCCCGAGCTGCCCGATGCCAAGCGCGCCCGTTTTGAGGCCGACTTTGGCATTAAGGCGGCCGATGCCGAGCAGATTGCCGGCGACCCCGAGTTTGCCGACTTCTTTGAGGCCGCTGCTGCCGGAATGGCCGGTAAGGAGGCCCAGACGGTCGCAAACCTGCTGGTCAACGAGATGATCGCCTACCTTAAGGGCGTGGGCGTCTCGCTGGCCGAGTCCGGTATTGCACCGGCTCAGGTGGCAGCCCTTGCCAAGCTGCTGGCGACCGATGCCATCAGCTCCAACCAGGCTCACGAGGTCTTTGAGGCCATGGCCCAGACCGGTGACGACCCCAACAAGATCGTCGACGAGCGTGGTATGCGTCAGGTGAGCGATGCCGGCGCGCTGCAGCCGATCGTGGACGAGGTGCTGGCTAACTGTGCCGATCAGGCGCAGCAGTATCGTGACGGCAACCAGAAGGTCATCGGCTTTTTGGTGGGCCAGTGCATGAAGGCGAGCCGCGGCAAGGGCAACCCGAAGCTCTTCAACGAGTTGCTGAGAACGGCGCTCTCGTAAACGGGAACCCGGGAGCCCCGGCAGGGCGGGTGCTTCCTCAAAATTTCGAACAGTCCTGCGCAAGACGAAGGCCACATTAAGTGGCCTTCTTTGCGTGCGGAACTCATTTTGAGCAAGCACCCGCCCTGCCGGGGCTCCCGGGTTCTGTGACGACTCGGCCGTTCGGGTCAGGTGGGCTGATAGAAAGATGGTGACGGAGGCGCAAATAGCGCCTCCGTCTTTTGAATGTGATGAAAGTGTGGCGAAACGAGCTTAAAACTTCCGTAAATGTGATAAACATCACGTTTTCCCTGGGGTAAAATGTGGCAAATATCACGTTTGCGGAAGTTTCTTTGCGGGAGGTTCGGTCATGCAGCGAGATATCATTGCCAAGCTTAACGCTTGGAAAGCGTCGGAATATCGTAAGCCGCTTATCCTTAAGGGGGCGCGCCAGGTTGGAAAGACGTGGGCGCTTAAGGAGTTCGGTCGAACCTCGTACCGCAATTTTGTGTATCTGACGCTCGAGGAACCGTCACCTGGGGTACAGAGCGAGTACGCTCAGTTTTTCGAAGGTACGCGCGATCCTCGGCGGATCATCTCAAACCTTTCCCTGGCACTTGGACAGCCTATCGATCCCGGCGAGACGCTGCTTATTATTGATGAGATCCAGGATTGTCCTTCTGCAGTCGGCGCCCTTAAATACTTCTGTGACGAGGCCCCCGAGTATCACGTCGCATGCGCAGGGTCTTTGTTGGGCGTTCGCTTGTCCCGTGAGACCAGCGCTTTTCCGGTGGGAAAGGTCGAGTTCATGGAGATGCACCCTATGAGCTTTTCCGAGTTTCTGAAAGCCGAGGGCGCTGCAAACTACGACGAATACCTTGGCGGCCTGGATCAGATCGAGACAGTGCCCGATTTCTTCCATGTCCGTCTCGTCGAGCATCTTCGGCGTTATTTTGCATGTGGCGGCATGCCAGAGGCTCTTGGTCGGTGGGTGGAGACGGGCGATATCGTTCAGGTCGATAAGGTGTTGTCCGATCTCTTGGATTCCTACGAGCGCGATTTTGCCAAGCATGGTGGCCGTGCGCAGTTCGCCAAGCTTTCGCAAATATGGAACTCGATTCCAACTCAGTTGGCGCGCGAGAATAAAAAGTTCGTTTGGGGTGCGGTGCGCGAGGGGGCTCGTGCTCGAGAATACGAGGATGCTCTGGAATGGCTTGCCGATGCTGGGCTCATCATGGCGGTTCGCCTTAATGCTGCCGGTGGCGTGCCGCTCTCTGCATACGATGACCTCAAGGCATTTAAAGTCTACTGTCTTGATGTCGGTTTGCTGCGCCGCATGGCAAGGCTGGATGCGTCCGCTTTTGCCATCTCGGATGCGCTATTTTCGGAGTTCAAAGGTTCGTTCGCCGAGAATTATGTGCTTCAGGCATTACTTTCACAGTTAGATGCTGCTCCGCGTTATTGGACAAACGAGAAGCCGAAGCACGAAGTCGATTTTTTGATTCAAGTCGGAAACGAAATCGTTCCCGTCGAGGTCAAATCGGGAGAGGTCGTTCATTCCAAGAGCCTTAAGTACTATGCCGACAAGCATGCGGAGACGACTCCACTGAGGGTCCGCTACTCACTTAAGAACCTAAAGCTCGACGACGGGGTGCTCAACATTCCGTTGTATTTGGCTGATCGATCTGCCCCTCTTATCAAAAAGGCGCTTGATTGTGCACATCTTGACGTTTAGATCCTGGGCGAGCTGATGGGCGGCGGCTAATTAAATCGCTCCGTAACGGCCAAGGAGCTTGGACCTTAGCGGTGCTTGCTTCGCCAAGCCGTGGGTGTCATGCCGGTGTATTGTTTGAACGCTTGGGCGAAGGCCGCCTGTTGGGGATAGCCGAGTCGCTCGGCTACTTGAGCTATCGAAAGGGGGCTGTCGGCCAAAAGATCCTGCGCGCGTTCCATACGATGCCTCCGCATATAGGAGCCCAGTGATTCGCCCGTCTGGACTTTAAAGGTGGCGCAGAGTTTGGAGCGGCTTGTGTAGAGCCGCTCGGCGACCTCGTCCACGCCGATGCGACGCCCCTCGTCAAGGGCGCGCTCGACAGCCAGGATCGCTTCTTCGACAATGTCCAGAGCGGCCTGTGTCCCTTCGGCCTGACGTGCCTGCTTGTGGGCTGTTCGCGCGTACGCCAGCTCGGCAACCATGGTCTCTACGGTACCCTTCATGTAAAGATGCCCGCCCGTGACACGAGCGCGCGTCTCATCGAGACGGCAGAGTGTCCGATCGATCGCCGATAGCGCTTCTTCGCCCCACGACTCGGCAAAGGCGTCAAAAAGCCCAGCGAATTCGCCGGGGTAGCGGCGTTCGAAATCGTCGAAGTATCTCGGTAGGAATAACACCGAGCGCGAGTGATAGAGCTGTCCGGCGTATAACGGGCTGAGCTCGTTTCCGCAGGTATCCTGGATAAAACTACAAATTGCATTGCTCGGCCACGACCCGCGCAACGGCTTGAGGTTTGCGGGTGTTATGCCTATCTCGGGCATGCAGGTGAGCGTGGCGCTGCTGACTTCGCTCACGCAGGCGTATGGCTCGGGTGTGTATTCGGCCAGGTACATATCGTGCGTCGGGGTGATGAAATGCTCCATGACGATGCAGGTGGGGGAGAGGGGCATGATCCATGCGCGTCCGTGCGCCCGGTCGTTTGCCACCTCGCCGGTAAAGACGGCGCCCTTGCCGGTAAGCTCCAGGCCAAACTGCTCAAACTGCGGTGCGTAGAGTTCGGTTATGTCGGTCGCTGCCCGCCGTATTTGCAAAAGCGTCCCTTTCCTTTGCAGAAACGTCCACGCCTGGCTTGATTGTGAGCCATGGCTAACACATCAATGATAAGTTCATTGCGGTTAACTCTCAAGCCGTTAGAAAGGAATCACATGGCAAAGGGATCAAAAAGGGAAGGTGGAGGTATCGGCGAGTTGCTCGCGTATGCCGGTGACCGCAAATTCCTAACGTATTTGGGCATGGCGCTCTCGGCGCTCTCGCAGCTGCTGAGCTTTGGCCCGTACGTGTGCATTTGGCTTGTCGCGCGAGACCTTATCGCTGTGGCGCCTAACTGGAGCGAAGCCACCGATATCGCGATGTATGGCTGGTGGGCCGTGGGTTTTGCCCTGGCAAGCATCGTAGTTTATTTCGTGGGGCTTATGTGCACGCACCTGTCTGCGTTTCGCTGCGCGTCCAATATCCGCAAGACTACGAGCGAGCACCTGCTTAAGCTGCCGCTTGGCTACTTTGACACGCACGCCACCGGTGAGCTGCGCCGTATTGTAGACGGATGCGCCGCCTCCACCGAGACCCTGCTCGCGCACATGCTGCCCGATATCGCCGGCGCCACCGCCATGGTCGTGGGCCTGCTCGTGCTGCTTTTCGCCCTCGATTGGCGTTTGGGGGTGGCATGCCTTATCTCGGTCGTCGTTTCGCTTGGCGCCATGGCCACCATGATGGGCGGCAAAGGCGCTGAGTTCATGAAGGCCTACATGGGAGCGCTGGTCAAGATGAACAAGACCGGCACCGAATACGTACGCGGTATTCCCGTGGTCAAGGTGTTTCAGCAGACGGTCTACTCCTTTAAGGCCTTCCACGATGCGATCGCCGAATACGCCGACATGGCACAAAACTATGCGGGCACGTTCTGCCGAGGTCCGCAGGTACTCAACCTTACCGCGCTCAATGGTCTTGTGGCATTCCTGTTGCCCGTGGCGTTGCTGTTGGCGCCGGGCGAGACGGACTTCGCGCATTTTATGGCCAACTTCACGTTTTACGCGATTTTTTCGGCCGTGGTACCGACGGCCATGACCAAGCTCATGTTTGTGGGCGAGGCCTCTCAGATGAGTGCCGATTCGCTGGCTCGCATCCGAAGCGTCATGGATTCCAAGCAGCTCTCCGTGCCCGCCCAACCCAAGCACCCTGCCGGCGGCGACGTGCGATTTGAGGATGTGAGCTTTACGTACGAGGGTGCCGAAGCACCTGCCGTCAACCATGTGAGTTTCAGCGTTCCCGCTGGTAGCACCCTCGCCCTGGTGGGTCCCTCGGGTGGCGGTAAGTCAACCTGCGCAAGCCTGATCCCGCGTTTTTGGGATGTCTCTTCGGGTCGAGTGCTCGTAGGCGGTGTAGACGTTCGCGATATGGATCCGCACGAGCTTATGGACCAGGTCGCCTTTGTGTTCCAGACCAACCAGCTGTTCCGGCAAACACTTGCCGATAACGTGCGCGCCTCCAAGCCTTCGGCCACTGACGACGAAGTGCGCGCGGCCCTCTCCGCAGCTCAGTGCGACGACATTGTGGCCAAGCTCCCCCAGGGCATCAACACCATGCTCGGCGCCGGCGGAGCATATCTTTCGGGCGGCGAGGTCCAGCGCGTGGCACTCGCCCGCGCGATCCTTAAAGACGCGCCTATCGTGGTGCTCGATGAGGCCACGGCGTTTGCCGATCCCGAGAACGAGGCGCTCATCCAGCGCGCCTTTAGCAAGCTGGCGGCGGGTCGCACGGTCATTATGATTGCGCACCGACTCTCGACTGTAGTGGGCGCAGACCAAATCGTGGTGCTCAACCAGGACAGCGTGCAGGAGTCGGGTACCCATGCCGAGTTGCTGTCCCAAGAGGGTCTGTATGCCAAGATGTGGGCCGAGTACGAGCAGGCCGCGAGCTGGAAAATCACTGCAGCGACCGCGGATGCCGCCGTCACGAAGGGAGGCGAGGCCTAAATGTTCGCCTCATTCCAAAAGAAGTATTTCCTATCCGATAAAGGCGTCGCCGGCGTAAAACGCGGCATTTTCTGGACCACGCTCACCAATCTCATTACCATGGCCGGCATGGGCTTTTTATTCCTGGTTATGGCCGGCTTTGTCGAGCATCTCACCAGCGGGGCTGACCTGCCGGATGCCCTGCCGATCGTGGGCGGCCTCGTGATCTTTTTCGTACTGCTCTTTGCCTCTAACTGGCAGCAGTATTACTACACCTACTGCATCTTTTACGAGGAGTGCGGCAAGCAGCGTATGGAGATTGCCGAGCGCTTGCGCAAACTGCCGCTGTCGTTTTTTGGCCGTCGTGATCTGGCCGATTTAACCGAGACCATCATGGGTGACGTCCAGGCCATGGAGCACGCCTACAGCCACGTGCTGGGAGAGCTCTGGGGTGCCATCATCGCAAGCGCCATTGTCTTCGTGGCATCGCTGTTCTTTTGCTGGCAGCTGGCGATCGCGGCGTTTTGGAGCGTTCCCGTGGCCTTTGCCGTGCTGTATCTAACACGCGGCCCCATGACCCCGGTGTTCGATCGCGTGCGCGCCGAGAAGGTCAAGGTTACCGAGGCGATTCAAGAGACGCTCGACTGCGTTCGCGAGATCCGCGCCACCAACCAGGAGGCCCATTATCTTGAGGGACTCAACGCCGTGATCGATGCCGAGGAGCGCGAGACCACCAAAGGCGAGCTCGCCAATGGGCTTTTGGTCAACTCCGCCTTTGCCATCCTGCGCCTGGGGATTGCCACCACGTTGGTCACGGGCGCTGCGATGGTCGCCTCCGGCCAGGTCGACTTTTTGGTGATGTTTGCCTTCCTGCTCATGGTGAGCCGCATCTATGCGCCCTTCGATCAGGCACTGATGCTGATGTCCGAGCTGTTTGCCGCCGAGTCGTCGGCCAAGCGCATGCGCTCCATCATGGAGGAGCCCGTGGCGCGGGGCAGCGAGCAGTTTGAACCCGTGGGTCATGACGTGGTGTTCGATCACGTGGCATTTGGCTATGGTGCGGGCAGCGACGGACGCGCCGGCGAGAAGGTTTTGACCGATGTGAGCTTTACCGCCAAGGAAGGCGAGGTCACGGCACTGGTCGGTCCTTCGGGTTCCGGTAAGTCTACGGTGAGCCGCCTGACCGCGCGCTTTTGGGATGCTACCGAAGGCACGGTCACCGTGGGTGGCGTGGATGTTGCGAGCGTTGATCCCGAGGTGCTGCTGCGCGACTACGCTATTGTGTTCCAGGACGTGCTACTCTTTGACGACACGGTGATGGGAAACATCCGTCTTGGACGTCGCGATGCCACCGATGAGGAAGTGCTTGCTGCCGCGCGTGCCGCCAACTGCGACGAGTTTGTGAGCCGCATGCCGCAGGGCTATGACACCATGATCGGCGAGAATGGCTCCAAGCTGTCCGGCGGCGAGCGCCAGCGCATCTCCATCGCCCGCGCGCTGCTCAAAGACGCGCCGATCGTGTTGCTGGACGAGGCGACGGCGAGTTTGGATGTGGAGAACGAGACCGTGGTGCAGCAGGCGCTCTCCCGCCTGCTCGCAGGCAAGACGGTAATCGTGATCGCCCACCGTATGCGTACGGTGGAAAATGCCGACAAAATCGTTGTACTCAAGGATGGTGTGGTTGCCGAGCAGGGCACTCCGGCGCAGCTCAAGGCGGCAGGTGGAGAATTCGCCCGCATGGTTGCGCTGCAAAAGGAAGCGGCTGACTGGCGGCTGTAGGAATATGACAAAGGGACGGTCCCCTGGTCATATTGAGTTCGCCCCCATAGTTTCCAAAAAGTTAACCTTTGTTGAACTTAATAGTTAGATAAACTAAACTATTTTCCAAAAGTGTACTCGAGCAAACTTGTTTACTCGGGTGCTGAGGCACCGTGCCGCGTCCAATGCGGCAAAAGGGAGAAGCAACATGAAGAAGTCGACGTTCAATACCCTGCTTGTCGGTGGCGGTTTTCTGCTTGGCACGGCCGGCATCAAGCTGCTTACCAGCGCTCCGGTCAAGAATGCCTGCGTGCAGGGCATCGCGTGCGGTATGCGCGTCAAGAACTGCTACCAGGACATGGTCGAGCAGGCCAAGGCTAATGTCGATGACATGGTTGCCGAGGCTGCCTACATCACCCAGAGCGAGGCCGCTGCTGACGAGGCAGCCGAGTAACGCTCCCAGGCACAAACTATGAGATTCTCGATTATTAGCGAGATCCCCGGCAGGACCCGTCTTCAATTGGCGGGTCCTGTGCCAGAGAGCGATCTCGATGCACTTCTTAAGCTTGGCGGCGACATCGACGGCGTGCGCAAGGTGCGCGTGTATGGTCGCATTGGCCAGATGGCGTTGGAGTACGACGAGCCGCGCCGCGCGAGCGTGCTCGACGCCTTGGGCGCGCTCGATGCTCAAGCTATCGCCGATGCCAAGTCGGGCTACGTGATGCAACTCGAGCCGCGCAAGCACAAACTCGTTATGGACCTGGCGGCACTCGTCGGCGCCCATTACGCACGTCGCTGGTTCCTACCGACGCCGCTGCGTGCGGTGTTTGTCGTGGCCGGCTACATGACCTTTTTGCGCACCGCCCTCCGTGAGCTCGCGCAGCCGCGCCTGACCGTTCCCGTGCTCGACGCTTCGGCCATCGGCATTTCGTTCGTCAAACGTGATGTCGACACCGCGGGCCAGACAATGTTCCTGCTCAACGTGGGCGAGCTGCTCGAGGACTACACGCGCGCCATGAGCGAAAACGAGCTCATCAACTCGCTGCTCGACGTGCCCGACAAGGCACAAAAAGTGGTCGGTGACACCGAGGTAAACGTTGACGCCACCGAGCTTGAACCCGGCGATCTAGTCGCCGTGCGCACTGGCATGTCCATTTGCATCGACGGTGTTGTCGAGCAGGGGAGCGCTATGGTCAACCAAGCGACCCTGACCGGCGAACCGCTGGCCGTCGAGCGCAGCATTGGCGACGACGTGTTCGCCGGAACCGTCGTGGAAGACGGCAGCATCTTGGTGCGCGTGCGCGCCAATACGGCCCAGACCAAGCTCCGCTCGATCGTCTCGCTCGTGCAGGCGGCCGACTCGCTCAAGTCCGAGGGCCAGTCGCACATGGAAGACCTTGCCAACAAGATTGTCCCGTGGAACTTCCTGCTCGCGGGCCTGGTCGCGCTCACCACGCGTAGCCTCATTAAGACCTCGGCGGCGCTGATGGTCGACTACTCGTGCGCACTCAAGCTCACGGGTTCCGTCGCCGTCATGACCGCCATGAGCGATGCCGCCAAGATGGGTGTTATGGTCAAGGGCGCGAAGTACTTTGAGTCGTTTGCCAAGGCCGACACCATTGTGTTTGATAAGACCGGTACGCTGACCGAGGCGCAGCCGCGCCTGGCTTGCGTGCTCACCACCGATGGCTGGAGCGAGGACGAGGTCCTGCGCCTTTCTGCCTGCTTGGAGGAGCATTTCCCGCATCCGGTAGCGCGTGCCGTCGTCAATGCGGCACGCGAGCGTGGGCTCGAGCACCGCGAGCGCCATGCTGCCGTCGAGTACATCGTGGCACACGGCATTGCCTCGTCCATTGAGGAGCGTCGCGCCATCATCGGTTCCGCGCACTTTGTATTCGAGGATGAGGGCGCGCAGCTCGAATCCGACATCAAGGAGCGCATCGAGTCCCAGATGCAGGGCTTGTCGCCGCTGTACCTGGCGGTCGACGGCACGGTCGTGGGCGTGCTCGGCATCGAGGATCCGCTCAAGCCCGGAGTGCGCGAGGCCATCGCCGATCTGCATGCGCTGGGCGTCAAACATGTCGTTATGCTTACGGGCGACTCCGAACGCACGGCCGAGCGCATTGCGCGAGAGGCGGGGGTCGACGAGTTTAAGGCCGAGCTGCTGCCCGAGGACAAGTACGCCTATGTGGAGCGGATTAAGCGCGAGGGGCGCCACGTTGCCATGGTGGGCGACGGCGTCAACGATTCGCCGGCGCTCGGTTTGGCCGACGTGGGCCTGGCCATGGGTGGCGGAAGCGACATCGCCAAGGAGGTCGCCGACATCATCCTGACCGATACGGATCTGGCCGCAATCGTGCGTCTGCGCCGTATGAGTCAGGGGCTTATCGACCGTCTGACGAGTTCATATTCCAAGGTGATGCTCACCAACTCGGCGCTGTTGGCATTGGGTATTACCGGCATGATCACTCCGCAGACTTCGTCACTGCTGCACAACGGCTCAACGATCGCCTACAGCCTGGGCAACGCGAAGGCTTACCTGCGCTAGC
>CBCTTO010000034.1:0-16872 GCA_965149855.1 uncultured Collinsella sp. | reverse complement strand
GGGGGCGCTGGGGGGGTAAACCGTGGCCGCGCGCGACCCTGCGACGCGGTGCGCGAGCGGAGACGGTTCCCCGGCCCTGCGCCCCGTGGTCGGTGAGAACAGACTACATGCCCGCGAGACCGCGGGCGGCGGTGGCGCACATAAATGCCAAGACGAGAATCACGAGCGACCCGGCGATGTCTGCCAGCACGCCCATTACGCGGCGCTCAAACAGCCAACTCTCAAAGTGCGGGGCGACGTTGCGCCAAACACGCCACAGCAAGATGCCCATACCGATGACGCCCGGGATATTGAGCAGTAGGATCTCGGAGCACAAAAGACCGATCAGGTTGCCGGCAACAAAACCAGCATCGCCCTCGCAGTATTTGCGGTAGACCATATACAGCATGTACGCCACAAACGGCTGCAAGCACGCAGAAATGAACGTGACCACCATCGAGGGGTCCTGAGAAAAGACATCGGTGAGTTTATCGACACTCGTGGCGTCCTTCGAAGCCAAGAATAAACCGATAACCACAAGGGGCACCACGCCCAAAATTACCTCGACCAGAGTAAACAACTTGGCAGTCAAATCCTCACTAGCCGAATTCAAATGAGGCGCCCACTCAGGATGAGCATGCGCACCGACCTTCTTGCCCTTCTCAGCACGATTGGCCTTTTCACCCTCGGCAACCCGACGACCAGGATCCTTGCGAGTTCCCGCCGCAGCAACCCGAGCCCGAGACTTCTTACCCATAACCAACACCTCACAAGAGGAAACGAATAGCCAACGCTACCCAGTGTACCCTCTAAGCAACGTCACCGCCCCAACCGGCCCCCACAAAAACGTGCCGCCCCATAAGGGGCGGCACACAAACTTTTTTATCAGCTTTTCTGTAGCGAGCACGCGACGACCCAAAGCGGGCCGGGAGGGCCGGACTACCTTCCCTCAACGCGACCCTGCGAAGCCGTGAGCGAGGAGGGAAGGTAGTCCGGCCCTCCCGGCCCAGCTCACGCTAGCGCCAAGCGCTAGTAGTTCACCACCTGCTCCTCAAAGTACGCCTTCGGGTGGTTACACACCGGGCACACCTCAGGCGCCTCGGCACCAACGTGCAGGTGCCCGCAGTTCAGGCACTTCCATACCTTCACGCCCTCACGCTCAAACACCTCGCCCGACTCGATGCGCTCGACGAGTTTGTTGTAGCGCTCCTCGTGGGCCTTCTCGACGGCGGCGACACCACGGAACTTCTCGGCGACCTCGGCAAAGCCCTCCTCCTCGGCGGTCTTGGCGAACTCGTCGTACATCGTGGTCCACTCGTAGTTCTCGCCCGCGGCGGCGTCGCGCAGGTTGTCCAGAGTGCCCGGAACGGCGCCGTCGTGCAGATACTTAAACCACAGCTTGGCGTGCTCGGACTCGTTGCCCGCCGTCTCGGCAAAGATATTCGAAATCTGAACGTAGCCATCCTTCTTGGCCTTAGATGCGTAGTAGCGATACTTGGTGTGTGCCTGGGACTCACCGGCAAAAGCGGTCTCGAGGTTCTTCTTGGTTTGGGAATTCTCAAAATCCATAGGTGTACTTCCCTTCAACACGTGCCGCCCATAGGCTTTGAGCGACCTTGTCTTTAGGATGCCCTCAAGCCGCGAATTTAAACCTTACAATCCCGTTCTTCAGATTTGAGCGGGCTACACACTCAACCAGCGATCGCCCTCGGCTCGGCAAAAGCCCTCACGCTCCAGGTCGGCTAGAATGCCCGCGACAAGCTCGCACTCGACCGGCCCGCGACCGGCTGCCGTCTCCATTTCGTTAACGCCCACCACGGCATCAGCAAGCGTTATCCCCGCCGGCCGCCCATCGCGCGCAGCCAGTAGCATGCGCACAATATGGGCGCGTTTTTGGCGACGCGAGCCCTCGAACTTGGACTGACGACTATAGCCCGCCGAGCGCCTGGACGGATTGGGCAGCGTCTTCTTAAGATACGCGCCATAATCTAGCAGCGCGTAATACCACGCGCGCGGCGTGTCGGCATCGTCTTGAGGCACGGCAAAGGGCGCGATCTCATCCGCCACCGCACCGGGGGCCGCCGGACAGGCGGCTTGAATCAGCGGCACCAGCTCGCGATCGGGAACAGCCGGCACATCGGGAAAGAAATGATGCAAAAAGACCGTGCGCACGTTGGTCTCTAGATACACACCCGGAAGATCAAACGCAAACGACCGGATACCCTGCGCCGTTGCCGGGCCAATACCAGGCAGAGCGACCAAGTCACGCGTCTCACGCGGAAACTCCCCGTCCCAGTCCTCTACAACGCGCTGAGCGGCCCCGTGAAGCGCCAGAGCGCGTCGGTTGTAGCCCATGCCCTGCCAAGCGTCCAAAACATCGGAAGGCGCGGCCTGGGCAAGCGCCTGCACAGTCGGAAAGCGATCGAGCCACACCGGCATGCGCGCCTCCACACGCGGCACCTGTGTTTGCTGCAGCATGACCTCAGAAAGCCAAATGATGTACGGATCGCGTGTGCGGCGCCACGGAAGGTCGCGATAACGCAGGACCCCTTCCGAACGAATCATCGAACGAAAGGGGTCCTGAATCATGGCTATGCTCCTTATGCGGCGCTATTCCTCCCGGTAAGCGCACGCGCAGGTGGCGTACTCGGGAAACGCTTCGCGGTCGGCGAACTTGGGATCGACGGCCGGGAACTGGCGGTGAGCGACGATGTCGCCGAGCGAAACGGAATCGAGGTAGTCGCGCATCAACGCCTGAGCTCCGGCCCACAGGGGATGATAGCAGCACGCGCCCATGCGCGCACAGTCACCATCGGGCGCGGTGCAATCGTTCATAACCATAGGACCCTGAACGGCCTCGACGACCTGGCGGATAGTGACGTCGTCCGGACTGACCTTGAGACGCATGCCACCGTGGACGCCACGCAGGCTCTCCACAATACCGGCCTGGACCAAACCGTGCTGAATCGAGCGGGCAAACGAATACGGGACATTGACCTCTTCGGCAGCGGTGCGAACAGAAAGCAAACACTCCGGATCCTCAGCAAGCATCGCCAGCATTCGAAGGGCGTAATCAGTCTTCCTCGATATGTCCATTTTTCCCCTTTCAAGGAATACGAACAGCTCGAACGAGCTCCGGGGCCGAGCTTGTGTCGAGACGCTAAATGACCGCCAGGACATCCAAATGGTAAATCGGATATCCACTGAGTGCCGCGCTTGGAGCGAAATGCATCAGATGCGGCGCACAGTGCAATTTAGTATAACCTAACCCCCTGTCTCGTAGAACAGGTGTTGCGCAACAAAGCTGTTGTTCAGACAGATATACTTATTAGATTTTACTTGCGTTCCCGAAGGCGCGGGGATTCTGGGCGAAGATGCACCAGGGCGATCGTTCTATCGAAACAAAGTGCATCAAACGCAAAAAGCCACGTCCGAAGACGTGGCTTTAATTGCGTTGGCGGGAAGTACGGGGCTCGAACCCGCGACCTCCGACGTGACAGGCCGGCGCTCTAACCAAACTGAGCTAACTCCCCAGGCAGACGTTCGCGTTTGTTTCCGCTCGCGTGCGCTGCGGGGATTAGTATACACAGAAGTCTGTCCGGCGCGCAACAACTTTTTTGAAAAAATTTTTCGGGGCCATCCGGGAGGGTCTCCGGGGCTGAGGGCGGGGGTTAAGTTTGCTGCTCTACAGTCCTGCGCAAGACGGAAAGCACATTAAGTGCTTTCCTTTGCGTGCGGAACTCGCGACAAACTTAACCCCCGCCCTCAGCCCCGGAGACCCTCCCTGCCGTCACATTATTCAACCAGTTTTGCGGGCGTGCGCCGCTGCGCGGCTAGCCCGCGTGCTCTTCGGCGGGGTTGGTCTGATGGATCTTGTTGAACTTCGGCCTTTGGCTTAAAGAAAAACGGGGGACGCATTGTGCATCCCCCGTTTTTGTTGTGGTTACTCTAGATCAATAAATTTGGCGCTTAGGATCTTGCCGTCTTTTACTAGCATTCTGGCCATGGTGGGGCCTCGGGTGCCTCTGGGGTAGCTGGCGCTGCCCGGGTTGAGGACTAAGCAACGGCCCACTTGGGCTTCTTTGGTTACGTGGGTGTGGCCGTTGATGGCTACGTCTACGGATCCCACCGGAAGGTCTTCGCGGTAGTGGGCTACGGCGAATTTGAGGCCTTCGTAGGTAAAGAGCGCAAGACGGTCTACATCGGGACCGTAGTCGCGGTAGTAATCGTTGTTGCCCAGTACGGCCCGCACGGGGGCGATGGTGCATAGGTGCTCGTAGTCCATCTCTGACGTGAGGTCGCCAGCGTGGATGATCAGGTCTGCGCCCTCAAGCTCATCCAAGAGCGCAGGCGATAAATAGCCGTGGGTGTCCGAGATGATGTCGATGCGCTTGGCGCTTGCACTGTTCATGGGATCCCTTCCGCAAAAAAACGATTCGGCAGATACATACAAAAAAGGCCCCACGGCTCCGCAGACGATAGGTCTACAGGGCTGCGGGGCCAGTGTGCTAGAGACTCAGGGCCTTCTTGAGCGGCACGACGCGGCGGCGCGAAACCGGCACGCGTTCGTCGACGCCCGTAATGCCCAGCTGGATGGCACCCGAGGGCACCGTCTCAACGTCCGTGACGCACGCCAAGTTGACGATATAGCGGCGGTGAACACGGAAGAAGCCAAAGTCGCAGAGCTTGGCCTCAAACTGCGCCAGCGAGGTCGTCGACAAAAAGCGATCATCGACGGTATAGATGCAGGAGTAATCGTCGTTGGCCATGATAAAGCGAATGTCGTCCACGGGAATGAGCACCTTGCGGCCGCCCTTTTCCACCGGGATACGCTCGATGGTCACCTTGCTGTCCGTAACCGGCTTGGCGCGTTGCATGACCTTCTCGATCGCGCGATCCAAGCGAGCTTCCTCGACCGGCTTCATCAGATAATCGACGGCATCCACGTCGAATGCCTCGACCGCATGGTCACTATACGCAGTCACAAACACGATCGCCGGCGGATTTTTGAGCTTATGCAGCGCCTCGGCAAGTTGCAGGCCCGAGGCACCGGGCATCGAGATATCGAGAAACACGACATCCACGCGACTTTCCATAAGCATCTCGATGGCGGAGCGGACGCTCGACGCCTCCGTGATCGTGCCGATCTTGCCCGTTTGCTCGAGCAGGAAGCGAAGCTCCGAGCGAGCCGGCGCCTCATCATCCACAATCATCGCACGCAGCATAGGGATAAAACCTTTCGTCAACTAACTACGCCGGGCATCCGTCGCATGACGTTGAGCCCGTAGCCTTTTATTTTACTCTTGAATGTCGAAGATGCTCTCTGACAAATCAAGATGAAGGAGCACTTTGGTGCCCTTGCCCGGCGCCGATTCAACACGCGTATAGGAGTGCGGCCCATAAAAGCGATGGATGCGCTCCGAAATATTGTGCATGGCCACACCGGCGCCGCCACCCTGGGGAGAGCTGGCGTCGGGACGGGCAGAGCGCTCGTCAAACAGTCTGGCGGCGGTACCCTCATCCATGCCCACGCCATTATCGGCCACGGCAATCAAGATTGCATCCTCGCCGTCTTGGTGAACGGTCACGTCGATCCTCAGGGCGTCGTCATCGCCCATACCATGACGTACGGCGTTCTCGACAATCGGCTGGATCACGAACGCCGGCACCAGCGTATCTTCCACGTCCTCGGACACATCGAATGTCGCAAGCACGCGGTCCTCGCCAAAGCGGGCCTTCTCAAAGGTAAGGTAGCGCTTGGTCTGTGCGACCTCGCGCGAGACCGGAATAAGCGATCCCGAGTTGTCGAGTGTGGCACGATAGAACGATGAGAACTCACGAAGCAGTTCGCGGGCCCGCAGCGGGTCGGTGCGCGTAAACGATGCAATGGTGTTCAGCGTGTTGAACAGGAAGTGCGGGTTAATCTGCGCTTGCAGCGCACGTACCTCGGCGCGCGCCGTGAGTTCCTTTTGCACCTCGAGCTCGTGGATGGCGAGCTGTGTGGACAAGATCTCGGCAAAGCCCGAGGCAAGCGCGTACTGGGTACGGTCGACGGCGCGCGGGGTCTTGTAGTAGAACTTGAGCGTGCCGACGGTACGATCGCCCACCTTGATGGGGGCGATAATGCCGGCGGGGACTTGGTTGTGCGAGCCGTCCGAGCCCACGACATCCACCATACGGTTGAACGACTGCACGATGCCATGTTCGATAACGTAGCGTGTGGCAAGCGTGTGGATGGGAGTATCGGGCAGCAGTTTTTCCTCAAACTCGCCCGCGCAGGCAAGCACGTTGTCCTCGTCGGTGATGGCCACCGTCATGGCGCGCGTCTCGGGCAAAATGCGCCGGCACACCAAACGCGCCGACTCCTGCGTCAGACCGCCCTTAATGTCCTCGAGCATGGCCGAGGCCACCGAGAGCGTCTCCTCGGTGTACTGGGAGCGCACCGAATCGGGATTGAGCGTCAAAAAGATAAAGATGCACAGAAAGATGCACAGCAGCGCGCAGGCAATCACCGTGGCGATCGGCTCGATACCGGTCACCAAGGCAAAAATAAAGTACACCAGCACACAAATGGCGCAGGCAACGGCAATGATGCGAAAGATTGATATTGAACTATCGCGCTGGGCGCGGCGGTCGATCATTCGGCCCCCTCCAGGATACTGATCAGTTGTGCGTCACGCCAAAGCCCGTCCATGATCTTGGGCCAAAAGCTCTGGAAACGCAGGTAGCTTGCAGCGTTTTGGCGCGCATAGGCCTTTGCCTCGTCGATACCATGGCGCCAGATGCGCAGGTAGCCCTCATGCTCGCGGGTAAACACGCTGCGGACCATAGCGGTCTTGCGCACGCGGTCGTCGAGCTCGCGCGAAATCCACGGGCCCGGGTAGGGCATGAGCGATGCCGCCGTAACGGGAATGAGCTCCTTTTGATGCGCGGCGAATGTCAACTTGGCCCGTTCGTAGTACCAACGGTATACATCCTGCATAAAGCGCGGTGAGCGCTTTTCGGACTCCGGAGGCAGATGGCGCACGGTCCACTCGTTATCGAACCACACGTCGTAGCCAAACATGCGCATGTTAAAGAGGTAATCCAAGTCCTCGCCGCGGGTGATAAACGGGTCAAAGGCCACACGCGTAAAGGCGCGGGCGTGCAGGGCCATCAGGCCGCCGCACACGTAGTTGGAGCGCGAGATGCGGGTGCCCGAAAGCGCCTTTTTCATCCAACGGTTGAACTCGATGCGCTTGGTCCACCAACGATGGCAGATGCCCGCCTTGTCCGTGGGAGCCAGCGGCGAGCCGTCGCGATCGTAGAAATAGCCGCTCTTGACCAAGATCGGCAAGCCCTGACGCGTCTGCTGCCCCAACGCATAGGTCGCGCGCTTCATAAAGTCGGCGTCGATGACAGTCTCATCGTCATCCAAGAAGATAACCGCGTCATGCCCCAGCACAGCGGCGCAGGCTAGCCCCATATTGCGGATGGCACCGTAGCCTCGCAGGCTCACGCACTCGCCCGAACCCTTGGGCGCGATCTGAGCAACCCGGTCTGCGATGCGCGAGGCCTGGGTGTTGGTGACAACGGTGACCTTGAGCGTGGAATGCGCGTCGACAATCTCGTGCACGCGCAGCGACACATCGGCTGTGGCAGAAACGGGACAGACCACCAAAAGGATGATGCGCGGGATGTCACGTACCTGCTCAAGCGAGGCCAGGCAGCGGTCGAGTTCGGGATTGTCGGCGTTGAGTCGCGTCGAATGGTCATAGGTGCCAGGGGCGTTTGCGCAAGCGTCATCGCCCGCCCAATACGTTGGAATCACGACTGTGGCGTTCATGCCTTACCCTCCCTGCAACACAAAAACGGGACGCCGCCAAACACAGGCGACGCCCCGCGACCTAGCTGATTCCATCATACCCACTTGGGCAAATCATTGCTCGCAAGTCGCAATGTTTATTGCGGATAACCCCAAAAGAGTACCGTGGACAGGCACAATAGCCGCTCGCTCCTATGCGGCATGCTCTGCCGCCCGAGTCATGCGGGACAGGCGGACCAGCAGCATAAAGCCAACGATCAGCAGCACGCCAATGGAAAGGACGCCCAGCGACGGGTTGCCGGTCAGCGAGGTGACGACCGACACTAGGAAAGTGCCCATGACGCTTGCATAGCGACCGAAGATGTCAAAGAAGCCGTAGTACTCGTTGGACTTTTCCTTGGGGATAATGCGACCAAAGTAGCTACGGCTGAGCGCCTGCACGCCGCCCTGGAACAGGCCGACCATAATGGCAAGCACCCAGAATTCAAAGGCGGTCTTTAGGAAGAACGCGGCGAACAGCACAATGCCCATGTAGGCGGCGACTGCCACCAGGATCATGTTGAGCGTGCCCACGCGTCCGGCGAGCTTGCCGTAGATGATGGCGGACGGAAAGGCCACGAACTGCGTGACGAGCAGCGCCAGGACCAACTGGGTCGAATCGATGCCCAAAGCCGAGCCGTAGCTGGTAGCCATGGAAATGACCGTGTGCACACCGTCGATATAGAAGAAGAACGCAATCATGTAGACCAGCACGGTCTTGTTGTGGGCGATCTCGCGCATGGTGTGTCCGACCTCGGAGAACACACCGCCCACGATGTGGCCGATAGTGTCCTCGGGACCGCGCTCGCGACCGTACTTTTGCTTATAGGTGCGAATGAGCGGCAGGGTAAAGATGAGCCACCAGGCACCAGTGATGATAAACGACAGACGCGTTGCCAGCATGGTGGGGACGCCAAGAGCGGGGCCACCCATGATGAGCGCCAGGCAGATGACGAACGGCACGGTGGAACCGATGTAGCCCCAGGCATAGCCCGAGCTGGACACGGCGTCCATGCGCTCGTCGGTGGTAATGTCGGGCAGCATGGCGTCGTAGAACGTCATAGAAGAGTTAAGGCCGATGGTGCACAGCACGTACACGGTCAAAAATGCCATGGCGGACATTGGGATAGCCTGCGCCAGGCAAAGCACCAGGCCCGTGAGGAAGAAGCCCAAGAAGAACTTGATCTTGTTGCCGGCGTAGTCGGCAAGCGCGCCCAGAATGGGCATGAGCATGGCGATGACCAGCGAGGCAATCGTCTGCGCATTGCCCCAGGCGACCACCAGGTCGGCCGAGGAAGCGCCGGTATTGATGGCGTTAAAGTAAATGGGCACCACCGAGGTATTGAGCAGCACGAGGGCCGAATTGCCCACATCATACATAACCCAGTTACGCTCGAGCTTGGTGTATTTCATGGACAGGGACCCTTCGTATTCGCCCGATATGCAGTTAGTTCATCGTACCCCAATTGTCCAGAACCGCCGGTAAGGATTCGGCAAAGGGGCACGCACGGGCCCTATTCCTCGCGGTCGAACTCCTCATCGGCATTGAGCGCGCGACCGCTGTAGTTGACGTGACTGGTCACGGCATCCATGTCACCGGTCTCGATAAAACGTGCGACCGTGCACTCGTAATCGACCAGCGCGCGATCAAAGACCTCGGGGAAACTCTCGTTCGAGACCTCGTCGGTAAAGGGATTCTTCCATGTCAGATGGCCCAGGTTACCGGTGCGCTCGGGCAGCTCCGTCGTCACGCGATGGGCAAGGCCATCGAGCAGCGAGTAGTCGTGCACCAAGCCCTCAACCAGCGAGATCGCGCGCGTCTTTGCGGAGCCGGCCGGCTCAATCGCGCGGTAAAGTCGCTGCATATTGGCAACGGCAGCACCGTACTCCCCCGCCGGAATGTCAATGCCATACACGCGTCCGGCAACATAGCTCATCAGCACGCCGGCCACGCGATTGATGCGATCGGTGGTGACGATCTCGCCCGCCGGCGGGTAATCGTCGACCGTAGCGCCGGCGCGTTTAAGCTGCAGCATCAGTACATCCAGGTCGCTCTCGATCACGGCATGAACCTGACTGCTCGAATCCTCAAGCTCTGAATCGGACTCCACGATGCCAAACTGCTGCTCATAGACAAAAGGATGGGCGTTGCGGTCGAGCACGTAATGAGACAGCAGGCCCAGCGCAAAGGCGCGACCCAAGCTGGCGTCGCGCGGCAGCAGATGCGACACGCCGTCGCGCAGGCACGCGAACTGGCGAGACATGCGCGACCGATGCATGACCTGCGCCAGCAGCGTGCAGTCGGAAACACGCGGTGTCAGAATGTGAAAGAAAAACGGGTCGGGGCCTTGGTTGCCCAAGATAAAGGCAATGCGCTCTTCATCGGACGTGATGACGCCCTGCGGAAGACGGTCGATGCTTTCCTCGCCAAACAGATGATGGGTGATAAGCGCGGGCATAATGATCCTTTCGATTTCATTCGATGCCACCCATTATGCCCACCGCGCGCCCATGCCAAACCTGCGATGGTAAACGACGGCACGCAGACCGTCTACGCAAGCCCCAAGTGTGCTTTAACCTCGGCAGCGCGACGGCGGGACACGGGCACCGTCGAGGTTACGCGATCGAGCCTGAGCTCCATAAGACCCGTGGAACCGATCTCGACATTGTGCACGTCCTCCAAATTGATCAGATAGCTGCGGTGGACACGGATAAAGCCCTCGGGGGCCAGGCGCCGCTCGAGCGAGGAAATCGACTCATTGATCAGGTATGTTCCCTCGGCGCAGACGGCGTTGCAAAAATCGGCACGCGCCTCAAAGTAGCAGACGTCTGCGGCGGGAATGAACACCTTTTTGCCCCCGCGGTCCACCGTCAGACGCAAAGGCTGGCGCGGAGCGTGGATAACACGACGGACACCCAAGGCTGCCTCGATCTTGTCGAGTGCCTTTGACAGGCGTGCGTCCTCGACCGGCTTGACGACATAATCGACGGCATCGAGGTTATAGGCATCGGCCGCATACTCGGCAAACGCCGTCACAAACACAACCACCGGCGGCGTCTTTAGGTTCTGCAGCGTCTCGGCAAGCTCAATTCCCGAGCGACCGGGCATGGTAATGTCTAAAAATAGCACGTCGGGCTTGTTCGACAGAATCGACTCCACGGCTTCGGTGACATTGCCCGCCTCGGCAATCTGGCCCACACGCGTATCCTTTTCCAACAGATAGCGTAGCTCGGCCCTAATGGGAGGTTCGTCATCAACCACCAAGATGTTCCAGCCTTCGGACATATGTGCTTCCCCTCTTTTTCTCTCAATCCAACCGCGTGCTACGCCGTCAACGGCGCCGGCTCATGCGGCTCGCCGTTCAGCTCGACGATGACCTGCGTTCCCACGCCCTCCTGAGACTTCACGCGCATGCCGGAATCTTCTCCGTAAAAGAAATGGATGCGCTGAAGCACGTTGAAGAGCGCCAGGCCGCAACCTCGCTTGACGGAGCCGTCGGCGGTAATGCTCTCGGGCTCCTCCAGGCGATGCTGCTCAAACAGATGCACGCAGACTTCTTCGCTCATACCGATGCCGTCGTCCTCGACGATGATCTCCAAACCGTCATCGGTCTCGAAAGCCCTAACATGAATAGAAAGCGGCTCGGTCTCGCGCTGCGCGTGCTTGATGCAGTTTTCGAGCAACGGCTGCAAGATAAACGGCGGCACCATGCAATCGCGCACCTCAAAGTCGATATCGACCGAGACGCGCAGACGGCCGTCGCCATAACGAGCCTGCATAAGGTTGATATAGCGAGTGCCCTGTTCCACCTCGTGCTCGAGCGTTGTGAGGGTATCGGAATCAGAGAGCGTCTGACGGTAGTAATTGGAAAAGTCGATCAGCAGCGATCGCGCCTTGTCGGGCTCGGTTCGAACGAGCGACACGATCGTGCTAATGGTATTGAATAGAAAATGAGGATCGACCTGCGATTGCAAGGCGCGCAGCTCCACGCGGGCCGTAAGCTCGTCCTGGCGCTCGAGCTCAAAGCTCGCAAGCTGCGTGGAAATGAGGTCAGCAAAGCCCGAGGCAAGCGCCGTCTGGCGCATATCGATGCTGCTCAGACGGGGATAATACAGCTCGAGCGTGCCCACGCAATGCCCGCGCACGGTAAGCGGTGCGACAATACCGGCGCGCAGGCGTGGAAAGTAGCCACCTGTCTCGGTCGAGGCATCGCGCGAGAACACGCTTTGCTCGCCGCTGTTGATCACGTTGAGCGTAGTCCGCAGCACCACCGGGGTGCCCGCGGGGCATTTTGCCGAGTCCTCGCCCCAGCTTGCCAACACCTGCTTGCCGTCGGTAAAGCAGATGGCAGAGGCGATAGTTTCGGACAGGATGATCTTAGAGGCGCCCAGGGCAGCTTCGGGCGTAAGGCCGCGCGACGTGTAGGCGAATATTTTTGAAGCGATGGCGAGCGTACGGTCGGTTGCGCTCGATGTGAGGTCGTCGGGAACCACAAAGACATACGAGAAGAAGAAGCACAGCATGACCATGCCGGCGATGACGACGACGCCCGGAACGGGATTGGGGTTATCGGTTAAATCCCAGATAAGCAGCAGGATAAGCGCCGGAACGACAACACCGAGCAGGATGGCCTGGACCACATGCTGAGCCGTACGAAAGACCTTGGTAGAGTTGTAGCTCTTGCCCAGAATCAGCCTGTTTAAATCCACCGTCATCCCCTTTTATCTACCGCACCGATAGCAATAAAGAGGGCCGCAAGCGACCCTCTCCATTGCATTATGCAATCAAAAACTGTGTTTTACATCCAGCCATCGACAAACGGTATCTTAGGCGCTGTATTTGTTGGCCTCGCCAAAGGTGCCTGCCTCGACGATCCAGCCGTCCTTCATGATGACGTCCATGTTGTCGGTGTTGAGCACGTGGATGTCGGCGGCGACGTCACCGTTGACGACCAGCAGGTCGGCGCACTTGCCGGCCTCGATAGAACCGGTCTCGTCCTCGATGTGGCACATCTTGGCACCGTTGAGGGTGGCGCAGGTGATGGTCTCGACCGGGGTGAAGCCGATCTTGTCGACGAACTCGTACATCTCCTCGATGGAGCAGGTGCCGTACGGGGTGACGAAGGAGAAGGAGTCGGAGCCGATCGTCATGACGACGCCGCGCTTCTTGGCCTCGCGCAGGCAGTCGTAGTTGCGCTGCAGCTCCTTCTCGACCAGGGTGCCCTCGTACTTGTCGTGCAGCTCGGGGACGTAGACGGGCGGATAGGTGGCGTACCAGGTGGGCAGGAAAGCGATCGTCGGGGTGAAGAAGGTGCCCTGCTCGGCCATGAGGTCCATGGTGCGCTCATCGATATCGAAGCCGTGAATCAGCTGCTCGCAGCCAAAGCGAACGGAATCGTAGGCAGCGGCGTGGTTGTTGTAGCAGTGGCTCCACACGGGGATGCCGACCATCTTGGCCTCTTCGACCACGGCCTGAATCTCCTCGGAGCAGTAGTGCTGGTCGCGGCCGGAGTCCCAGCGCCAGATGCCGCCACCGGTAGCCCAGATCTTGATGGCATCGGGGTTCTCGCGCAGGCGACGACGGACGGCCTTGCGCAGATCCCAAGGACCGTCGACCTGATCGCCCCAGGGGTGCGATTCCTTGTTGAGCTCCTGGCTGCAGTGGTGGGAGTCGCCGTGGCCGGCAACGCGGCAGAAGCCAAGGCCGGTGGCCAGAACGCGCGGGCCCTTGAAGACGCCCTTGTCGATGCAGTCACGGATCTGGATACCAAAGCGGCCGATCTCGCAGACGGTGGTGAGGCCGTGGGTGAGGCAGTCGTAGGCCTGCTTGACGGCGACGGCCTGCTTCTCGAGGAGCGGCTGCATGACCCAGTCGGTGTCATCGTCGGTCAAGTTGCCCGAGAAGTGCAGGTGGGTGTCGATCAGGCCGGGAAGGACGGTCTTGCCGGCGGCGTCGATGACCTCAACGCCCTCGGGAAGGTCCTGCATGGCACCGGCGTACTCGATCTTGCCGTTGTCGTCGACGAGAACGAGGGAGTTCTCGACCGGCTCGGCGCCGGTACCGTCGATGAGCTTGCCGCCAACGATTGCATACTTAGTGGACATGGTTCCTCCTTATGGATCCATATAGTGGGCGAGGCCGTATTGGGTTAAGGCCTCACAAAGCTACCCAAGTGGTGCCGGGTTCGGTGCGCGGAAGAGAGGGTCCCGCGCACCTGATCCGCCCCGGCTCGGCGTTACTTTTTGCGGGAATTGGTGAAGGCCATGAGAGCCAGGCCAATAGCCAACCAGCCGATCACGATGCTCCACTCCACCATGTTGAGGGAGGCGGGAGAGAACGGAATCACGAGCAGGCCGATGATGATGGCGCAGGCAGCGATGGCGAGGCAGATGCCAAACTTGCCGCCGGGCACCTCGTAGGGACGAGGCAGGTCGGGCTCGGTGAAGCGCATACGCAGGCAAGCGAGGGCGACCATGCCGCAGGAGAAGATGAAGGCGAGAGCCGACACGTTGGTCAGAGGGATGAGCATGTTCTTGCCCAGGAACGGACCGACGACGGTGATGACGCCCAGAACGACGCAGGCGAGCTTGGGAGCGCCAGACTTGGGGTCGACCTCGGCGAACTGCTCGGGCAACTGGCCCTTGCGGCCCATGGCGAGCATGATGCGGCTCGTGGCGCCGTAGAAGGAGTTCATCGGGCCCATGGGTCCAAGCGTGGCGATGACGAGCATGGCCAGGTACAGAAGCATGTTGATGCCCTTGAGGCAGGCGAGCGCGGGAACCGGGCTCTTAACGAACTCATGCCAGTCGAGGATGGTGCCGAACGAGTAGATGCAGACCATGTAGAAGCCGCCAGCGGCCAGCAGAGCCAGGGAGATGATCTTGCCGAACTTGTTCCAGTTGAGGCCCTCGGCTGCTTCCTCAGCCTGCTGAGGAATGGTGTCGAAGCCAGCGTAGAAGAACGGGGTCAGAACCAGGACCGACACGATACCGGCAAACAGGCTGGTGCCCTCGGTGGCGGCCTTACCGCCGCCAGCGCCGGCGACCTGAGAGAACACAGGCATGGCGTTGCTCGGCGAACCGGTGAACAGCGAGACGCCCATGGCGAGCAGCATACCGCAGAGCAGGGCCTTGGTCAGGAAGGCTTGGAGCTTGGCGGCCGAGCTGGCACCGCGGAAATTGAGGAAGATGACGTAGACTGCAAAGCCGAGCGCGATCAGCGTCGGGAACAGGTAGACGTCGGCGCCCAGGATGGTGTAGAGCTTGACGGCGCGCAGCCACTCAAGACCGGGCAGGCTACCGAACATCTCGGACACGAGGGTCGAAATGGCAATGGCCTCCCACGGGCACAGGATGCCGTTGCCCAGGGCCAAAAGCCATCCGGTGATGTAGCTCAACGTACGGCCAAAGCTACGATCGACATACTCGACGATGCCGCCCGAGATGGGGATAGCAGCTGTGAGCTCACCGAAAACAGCTCCGACGGGCACGAGGAAGATTGCACCCAAGAGGAATGCGATCATAGCAGGAACGGGACCGCCGCCCACGACCATCCAGTCGCCGACCTGCAGAACCCAACCGGTACCGATGATGGCACCGAAACCGATGGTGAAGAAGTTCCAGAGCGAAAGCGTTTTCTTCATGCCGCCGTTATCCTCGACTGCAACCTCTGCGTTCTTGTCCGCCATTGTTCCCCTCCTTTCCTTTTTGACGCCCCTTGGCGTCACCCCTTGCGCGGTCCGTTTTGCCGCGCACTTTTATTTCTTGGCTTTAAGATACGGCCTTGGCGCAGCAGCGCCGCTCGCAGCTCGACCGAAGGCAGAACTGCAAAACGAGCGGCGCCGTTTTTGGGACGAACGGCGGGAGACGTCATTCGTCTTGGACGCTTTCATCTTGTCTGCTTTTGAATACCTATTGCCGTGACACTTGGCGCGCGGCGCGGCAACGTTCATACCATTTGTCAGGCTTTTGGCGCACATACCCATGTGTCGTGCATCTTTTTATGTAGGATAGACAAGTTACACATGAGGCAAGGTGATTCGAATGGCATACGGATACAATGACGGCGACCAACGGCCACAAAGCGTGCGCCTTGCCGGCCGCACCACGCCAACGCCCAGAAGCACCTCCGACAACGACAACCCGCAGCGCCCCCAAGAGCAGCCCGGGGCTTCTTCGCGGCAGCAAAGCCGTACCGTGCAGCAGTCAGACCGCGTGAGCACGAGCACACGCCAACGTCAGACCGACACATCGCAGCCACGCCGCTACGATCGACATAAGACCGACTACTACGTTAAGCGCTCCTTTTCGCGACCTCAACGCGATCGCGGCAATTCCGCCCCTCACCCCGCGTCGCACACCACAAGCCACGCGCTTCCGGCCCGCCGCCTACGCCTTGCGCTTTGCTCCATCGCCGCCTGCCTCGTCTTTGTGTTTTTGGGATCCTGTATCTCCCACGGATCAGCCGGTCTTGAGCCCACTGCCGAGGATAAGCTGCTTAAAGCTCCCGTCGCGCCCGGCTACTCCTTTGCGTTCTCGACCCCACGCTCGCAATGGCAGGCCGGCACCATGCCCCACATCTACCAAATTGACCCCGCATGGTCGGAGCTGCCCTATGCCGGTGGCACTATTCGCGAAAACGCTTGCGGTCCTACCTGCCTCACCATGGTCTATATCTTTAAGACCGGCCACACCGATAAGACGCCGGTCGATATATGCGCACTGGCCGAAGCCGGCAACTACGCCCCCACCGGTGCCACCGAGTGGTCGTTTATGACAGGCGGTGCGTGGCAGCTGGGGCTCAACGGAACACAGCTCTATAACGATCGCGAATCGATTACCCAAGCACTTCGCTCGGATGCGCCCGTCATCGCCGCAGTGCGCCCCGGTACGTTTACCAACGTAGGCCACTACATCGTGCTCTACGGCATCGACGATGCCAACCAGATTGGCGTCTACGACCCCAACTCGGCCAGCCGCAGCGCCCGCCGCTGGGGCGTCGTAGAGGTCCTCAACGAAGTCGAAGCCATGTGGGCCTACTACTAGTCATT
>CBCTTO010000033.1:0-18513 GCA_965149855.1 uncultured Collinsella sp. | reverse complement strand
TTTCAAACCGGGCTCGAACGAACATGCCTATTGACAATGGCTTTCTCATATTAGAAAAGGGCCGGTTGCAGCCGGCCCTAGACGATAATACCTGCGTTGCCCGCGTCTCCGAAGTTTAAGCGCTGAGGAGCGGGTTCCGCGGCACAACCTGATTTTACCCAGTGAGGCAGCTCTTTTGCAGCCGCTCCACTGTTTATTTACATCTGGCACCCTCAAACAATCAGACGGCAGCCCGCACTCCTGAGAGCCGCCCCATACCCCCGGCCATCACGTTACGGTGCCAACCGGCACCGCTCCCCTACTTCCCAAATAGCGCACCCAGCAGGCCGCGACGTTTGGGCTTCTCCTCTCGGTAGGAACCCTCGACGGCGGCTGCAACCTGGCGCGGTTGCTCGCCGCCTCCACGGCGCACGATCTGGTACAGGAACGGCGATTTAACGTATTTGACCTCGACGGGCGTGGCGTGCACGGTGCTCTCACCGGACAGATGCAGACTCGGGCTGAGCGGCGCCACAATATGCGTCTCGCGCTTGTCGCTAAACACCACCGCGGCCGCGCGGCCCGTCTGGCCGTTTACGGCAATGCGCACCTGCTCGCCATCGCGGCCGTCTGTCGCCGGACGATCGACAAAGTAGACCGGCACCATCACCAGGCCGTCCTTATGTTTGCGGGCCTTGCGCGCCCACATGCGAATGCTCTTTTTATTGAGCCCCAGTACAGCCTCGGCGTCGTTGCCCGCAACGTCGAGCGCCAACTTATCAATGACCACCTGGTCCTTGGTAGACGCATCGACTGAGACAACGCGAAAGTCACCTTCCTGCATGGCGGGATCGAACGGACCGACCTTGGCAAAGTCCCACGGCTCCAAAATGCCCATGAGGCGAACGTCCAGGTAGTTTGCCCTGGGGTATGCCCAGTCGAGCACCTCGTAGTACACCAAGGCCTCCTTGCTCAGGCCCTTGCCCGGGAAGCTCGCCATCATGCGCAAGTCCGCCAGCGCCATGGGGAAATAGAAGAGCATCATGTCGTTTTGGATCGCGTCTTCCACGTCGTGCCCGGCAAAGGCATCCGGATACTGGCGCACCAGCTGCAGCGCGTTGGCACGTGCCTGCTGCGGCGAGATTTCGCAGGGAATACCCTGCTCGGGCACATACTCCGCACCAACGCCCATGGTCAGGCGCTTGCTAAACGTCCCCGGCTTGAGCAGGTCCGCAATGCCGATCTTATTGCCGCAGGACGGGCACTCAAACACACGCTGCGTTGACTCGCCCTCAAAGGACGTTCCGCAGAAGGGGCAAGGAATGCTCACATGCGTGGCCTCTTGGAACTCCTGCGCCGTGCCGCGATCCTCCCACAGCAGATGTTCCAGGACCGACTGATTGCGCCAGTGCGCATTGAAGAAATACCAGTCCGGGTCCTGCGGGCGCTCGAGTTGCGACACATGCGTGAGTTTGAGCAGTCCATCCACCACCGTCAACGGCGTATGGCGAATACCCAAAGCGCTCTTGGGCTCTCCGGCGTCCGCCTGCCACGGAACCACCGTGCCGCAATAGGCGCACTCAAAGCTGCGCTTAGCCTGGTGCGAGTACATAGGGCCGCCGCAGTTTTGACATTTAATGGCAAACATCTCGTCCATGGAAACGTCCTCCTTTGCACAGGGGCTGTCGACATTAAGTATGTCGAGCAAGCAGGCACATGCCCATACCCATGTGGCCCAAAATGGACCACCCAGGCAGACGAGAAGTCTCGCTCGTTAGCACCGGCAGACTATTGCTGCATTTTCTGAGCATCGGCGCACGGCGCCCCCGCGCGAGCTACACTATCCCCTTAAACATGATTGTGAGGACGACCGCTATGCTATTTGTTAATCGGCTGGTACATACGCTTGTTCCCGGCAGCGAGGGCGAGCCGGTCGATGCATCTTGCCGCACCAACGCGGGTTTTGCCGCAAGCCTCATCTGCATTGGCCTCAACATCACTCTGTGCCTAGCCAAGGGCATCGCGGGCCTGCTTGCCGGCTCCGTCTCCCTCATCGCCGACGCTTTCAACAACCTCTCCGATGCCTCGAGCAACATCGTGAGTCTGCTCGGGTTCCGCCTTGCCAGCCGCCCGGCAGACGAGGGCCACCCTTATGGCCACGGCCGCTACGAGTACCTGGCCGGTCTGTTTGTCGCCGTCCTGGTTTGCGCCGTCGGCATCAACCTGATTCTCGAGTCGGTCACTAAGATCATCAAGCCTTCCCCCACTGCATATTCGGTGCTCTCCTTAGCCGCCCTCGTCTTGTCCATGCTCGTTAAGCTCTGGATGGCGGCATTCAACCGCACGCTGGGCAACCGCATCGATTCCGAGACGCTCATCGCCACGGCACAGGACTCCAAGAATGACGTCATCACCTCGGGCTCGGTCTTGGCGGCGGCGCTTATTTCGCAAGCGACCGGCTTTGATCTCGACGGCTGGGCAGGCCTGGGCGTGGGCATCTTCATTTGCATCAGCGGCATGGGCCTGGTGCGCGACGCCATCAGCCCGCTGTTGGGGCAAGCGCCCGACCCCAAGCTCGTCCAGGAAATCCGCGACAGGATCATGTCATACCCCCAGGTTCTAGGCACGCACGACCTCATGGTGCATGACTACGGCCCCGGCCGTCAGTTTGCCAGCGCACACGTGGAAATGCCCGGCGAGGGCGATGCCTTTGAGCACCACGAGATTCTGGACACCATCGAACACGACATCAAACGCCAGATGGGCATTGGCATTACGCTGCACTGCGACCCCATTGCAACAACCGGTGACGACCTGCGCAGCTGGGTAAAGCGCGGCGTAGCGCAGATCGACCCTGCGCTTTCCATCCACGACCTGCACGAGCACGACGGCTTTGTTTCGTTTGACCTGGTGCGTCCCGACGGCTTTGACATATCCGACGAGGAGCTACTGGAGCTCGTCACGCGCATCGTGCACGAGCGCCGGCCCGATGCATCATGCGTCGTTACGTTTGACTCGGGCTTTAGCTCGCCCGACCGTCCGGCAGAGCAGCTGTAGCCCGCTTAACAGCTAGTTACCCTGTGCGCCCGAAATGCCGTTTTGCAGAGCGTCCCAGGCATTGGTAGCCATATCGCCCAGATTCTGAGCAGTATCACCCAGGTTTTGTGCCGTATCGCCCAGCTCTTGCGCCTTATCTCCCAACTCCTGCGCCTTGTTGCTCAAGTCCTCCAGCGTATTGGAGCTCGAGCTGTCGGTACCGCTTTGGCCGCCGGACGAGTTGCCATAGCTGTTCTTGTGCGTGAGCTGAATCTCTAGGTTGCCGTTGTCGTTATAGTAGGCATTCGTAACAACCCAGTTGGAATCGATGACGGGCGTTGAGCCATCGTCGGTCAGAATCACGGCGTTCGAAAGGTCGGCTCCGCGCGACTTGAGGAGCTTCTTGGCGTTGGACCAGTACTGTCCCGGGATATCGCTCAGGTCGACGGCAGCAGACTGGGTGGTCTCGGCCTGCTCGGTCGTGGCATCGGTCGTGGCGCCCCGCTTGTTGAGCATGCCCGACACGATGGCGAACACGATCGACAAGGCAAAGAAGATCGCCAGCACAATCAGGATTTTCTTGATCACGCTCGACGAACGCGACGGTGCCTTCTCCTCGTCCTCACCATACTGCGGAATCGATTTGGGATACTCGCGATACGGCTGGCACGCATGCGGATCGCGCGACTCATAACGAGACTGGACCTGCGCCGTACGCGGCATATACGTCGTCTGCTGAGGCTGCGGAATGGGATTATGCGGCAGGTTGTTATAAGCATCTGTCGCCGCATTGCCATACGGGTCCGGCGCCGCATTGTCATACGGGTCCTGCGGTGCATAATCAAACGGATCCCGTGGTGTATCGCCGTAGCCTATAACCCGTGTGGGTTCGGCAGACGTCTGCGTCGCGGCGGGGTCGGTATAACCGGGGTTGGAAACAACGCGAGTCGCATCGGCGCTATCGCCAGCCTGCGCGGAACCGTAGCCGCCCATCACGGTTGTCTTGTCCTGATCCATGCAACGATTCCTTTCCGTCGCGCGTGAGCATCAAGTTATCCATGCATTCTACCCGCGCAAAAGCTTATGACGGGCAGAGTCCGTCGGTATCTACAAGACATGCGCGGGCCTAAGCATCAAAAAGCCCCGCCGTGCCTTGTGGGCGCGGCGGGGCGGGCTAGCAGCTATGGACAGCAGGCTTAGAACAGGCCGGTGATGTCGCCGTCGTTGTCGACGTCGATGTTTTCGGCCGCGGGCACCTTGGGCAGACCAGGCATGGTCAGAACACTGCCGGTCAGCGCGACCACAAAGTGGGCGCCGGCAGAAACCTTGAGCTCACGCACGGTGATGCGGAAGTTCTCGGGAGCGCCCAGGGCCTTGGCGTTGTCGCTAAAGCTGTACTGCGTCTTGGCGACGCACACCGGCAGGTTGCCAAAGCCATTCTCGCGCAGCTCGGCGAGCTGGCGCTTGGCGGCCGGCGTAAAGTCAACGCCGTCGGCGCGGTAGACCTTGGTGGCAACGGCCTCGAGGGCATCAGCGACATCAGCGCCGTCCTCATAGGCAAACTTGAGCTCGCTCGGCTGCTCAATCAGACGCATGACCTCATCGGCAAGCTCGAGCGCGCCCTCGCCGCCCTTGGCCCAGACCTCGGAAAGCTTAACGTTGACGCCGAGCTTCTGGCACTCGGACTCGATGAGAGCAAGCTCGGCCTCGGTGTCCGTCGGGAAGCGATTGATGGCGACCACGCAGGGCAGACCATATACGTTCTGGATGTTGTCGACGTGACGCAACAGGTTGGGCATGCCAGCCTTGAGTGCCTCGAGGTTCTCCTCGTTGAGATCGGCCTTGGCGACGCCACCGTTGTACTTAAGCGCACGAGCGGTAGCGACGATCACGACGGCGCTGGGGCGAACGCCCGTCATGCGGCACTTGATATCGAGGAACTTCTCGGCACCCAGGTCGGCGCCAAAGCCGGCCTCGGTAATGGCAACATCGCCAAAGCGCATCGCCATACGCGTGGCCATGATAGAGTTGCAGCCGTGAGCAATGTTGGCGAAGGGACCGCCGTGGACAAACGCGGGCGTGCCCTCGAGCGTTTGCACCAGATTGGGCTTGAGCGCGTCTTTAAGCAACGCGGCCATGGCACCCTGGGCCTTGAGGTCGCGGGCACGGACGGGCTCGCCGGCATAGCTGTAGCCGACAACGATCTCGCCCAAGCGCTCCTTAAGATCGTTGATGCTCGTGGACAGGCACAGGATTGCCATGACCTCGGAGGCGACGGTGATATCGAAGCCGTCCTCGCGCGGCACGCCCTGGGCCTTGCCGCCGATGCCGTCGATAACATGGCGCAGCTGGCGGTCGTTCATGTCGACGACGCGCTTCCAGGTGATGCGCTTAACATCGATACCGAGCTGGTTGCCTTGCTGAATATGGTTGTCGAGCATGGCAGCCAGCAGGTTATTGGCGGCGCCAATAGCATGGAAGTCGCCGGTAAAGTGCAGGTTGATATCCTCCATGGGGATGACCTGAGCCCAGCCGCCGCCGGCGGCGCCGCCCTTTACGCCAAAGACGGGACCGAGCGAAGGCTCACGCAGGGCCACAGCGCTCTTGACGCCGCGACGGCGCAAACCATCGGCCAGACCGATAGTCGTGGTGGTCTTGCCCTCGCCGGCGGGCGTGGGATTGATAGCGGTCACGAGGACGAGCTTGGCCTGGTGATCGGTCGGCTCGTTGAGCAGTGAATAGTCAACCTTAGCCTTGTCGAAGCCATACGGAATCAGGTGCTTTACGTCGACGCCGGCGTTCTTAGCCACCTCGGTAATGGGCAGCGGCGTGACGGAACGTGCGATTTCGATGTCAGTAGGCATGGGCGGTCCTTTCGTTACCGAATGAGAAAAAGACCATTTCAGCATAGCACGGGCGCGCAATAGTAAAACACCCGTAACCGATGAATGGCGATATGTTTATCCAATGCTCAGCGATAGCCTACAGACCAGCCAAAACAAACCCGCCTCTAAACGGCTGGCTCGATGCCCAAGTGCTCAAAGGTGCGCAAGGTTGCCTGACGGCCCTGGGGCGTGCGAATCATCAAGCCGCACTGCAGCAGGTAGGGCTCATAGACATCCTCGAGCGTACCCGGGTCCTCGCCCACCGCGCTGGCAAGGGTCGTCAAACCCACGGCACGACCAGAGAACGTCTTGGCAAGCGTCTCCAAGATACGAATGTCCATCCAGTCCAGACCAAGCTCATCAATCTCGAAGAACTCGAGCGCCTGACGGCAAATATCAAGCTCAATAGGACCGTTGCCGCGCACCTGCGCATAGTCGCGCACGCG
Source organism: uncultured Collinsella sp. (assembly GCA_965149855.1). GTDB lineage: Bacteria > Actinomycetota > Coriobacteriia > Coriobacteriales > Coriobacteriaceae > Collinsella. The sequence continues at coordinate 12,167 of CBCTTO010000033.1, read as the reverse complement.
CTTGAGCAGACGGTTGGCCAAGCGCGGCGTGCCACGCGAGCGCGAGCCGATCTCGAGCGCGCTCGGATGGTCGATCGTCACGCCCAGGATGGTCGCCGAGCGCGTCACGATCTGGGCGAGCTCCTCAACGGTGTAGTAATCCAGGCGATACGAAATGCCAAAGCGGTCGCGCAGCGGGCCGGTCAACATACCCGAGCGGGTCGTTGCCGCCACCAGCGTAAACTTAGGGATATCCAGGCGAATCGAGCGAGCGGCCGGGCCTTTACCGATAACGATATCGAGCGCAAAGTCCTCCATCGCAGGATACAGGACCTCCTCGACCGAGCGGTTGAGGCGGTGGATCTCGTCGATAAACAGCACGTCGCCCGGTTGCAGGTTGGTAAGGATGGCAGCCAGGTCGCCGGTGCGCGCGATGGCCGGACCGCTCGTCGTCTTAATTTGAGCGCCCAGCTCGTTGGCGATAACCGTGGCCAGCGTGGTCTTGCCCAGACCTGGAGGGCCCGAGAAAATCACGTGGTCGAGCGTTTCGCCACGGCTCTGCGCTGCCTCGATGAGCACGCGCAGACTCTGTTTGATGTGCTCCTGACCGCAGTAGTCATCCAGACGCTGGGGGCGCAAGGTGCGGTCGACATCGAGGTCTTCGGGCGTCAGCTCCGAGCCCACCATGCGCTCACCGTGCGCCATCGATGCCGCCGGCGAGTTGCCGGGCATCGCCCACAGGTCCTGAGAGTCATCGGCTTCCCACATCACGCATCCATTCCGAGTCGCTTAAGCGCCGCGCCGAGCAAATCCTCGACACGCATATCCTGCTCATCATACCCGCTCAGGGCAACCTCGGTCTCCTGCGGGCTAAAGCCCATGGAAAGGAGCGCCGCGCGGGCGTCATCGATTGCCGAGGGAGCGGCGGCGGGAACCGGCATCGCAACCTGGCCGGGAATCACGTCGACCGGCACAAAGCCCTTATCCTTGGCAAAGGTACTCTTGAGCTCCAAGATGAGGCGCTGGGCGGTCTTTTTGCCCACACCGGGCACCTTAGCCATGCCCTTGTCGTCCTCGGCCATCACCAGGGAATACAGCTGTCCCACGGTATAGGTGGAAAGCACGGCAAGTGCCAGTCGCGGACCGACACCCGAGACGGAAACGAGCCGATCGAACATCGTGCGTTCGTCCTTGGAGGCAAAGCCAAAGAGCGTCATGGCGTCCTCGCGCACCTGCATACGGGTATAAAGGCGCACCTCGCCGCCGGGCGTAGGCAGCGTGGCGGCAGTGCTGCCCGAAATACCGAGCTCAAAGCCCACGCCCGATACATCGACGACGGCCGAGCTCATCGTGGCCTCGACAAGCGTTCCATGGAGCTGGGAGATCATCAGTATCCGGTTCCTCTCTGTTGATAGAACTCGCCGCCGGTAAGCGCCCGGGTGCGGCTTAAGTTAACGTGGCAGATGGCGCAGGCCAGGGCATCGGCGGCATGGTCTGGGTGAGGGTCGTGGTCGAGCTGCGTGAGCGTGCGCACCATGTAGGCGACCTGCCGTTTGTCCGCGGCGCCGGTGCCCACAACAGCCTGTTTGATCTGCATGGGCGTGTACTCGCCAATCTCGAGCGCGCATTCCGAAAGCGCCACGAGTGCAGCACCGCGGGCATGAGCCGTAGGGATGGCCGAGCGAACGTTGGCGCCAAAGTAAATGCTCTCGATAGCAGCGGTATCGGGGCGGTAGCGCTCCACGACACCCTTGAGGTCGCGGGCGATATGCGACAGGCGCACCGCGAGCGGACTTCCGGCACTGGTCTCGATGCAGCCATAGGCACGGCAGCGAACCTCGCCACGACGCTCCTCGATAATCCCCCAACCCGTATGAGCCAAACCGGGGTCAATGCCCAAGATAACCAAGCCAACCTCCCCTCGTCTTTTTCAAAGCACAAGGCAAGGCCCCGCGCACTATTCACGAACGTCTGTTCTAGAATAACACAACAGCGACCGTATCTAGCAAGCAAGGTTGAACCATAGGTTGAGCATAAGTCAGCGAGCGAGTCCCTGCCGTGGCAAGGTGTCACGAAAGAGGAGCGCCGCGTACTTCTGTACGCAAGCGACGGTTTGAGCGGCAGATTGCCCGGCAGGGGCTCGCGCAGCGTCGACTCGTTACGCGGTTTGGTAAAACCGCGTAACCTTGGCCCTATCCCAGAGTTAGTTTTGAGAGAAAAAGGGGAACTGCCTTGGATCCACCGGCGGGTGCGGCATCGGTCCGCCCTGGGGCCCACCTTGCGGGCCGCCCTGACCGCCCATCATCTTATCGATGGCGTCCTGAACCTCGCCCTCGAACTTTTTCATTCCCTCGTGCAAACGACGCTGACCGTCCTCGGAGCGCAGCTCCTCCATTTGCTCGGGCGAAATACCCAGTAGCTCGCCCAGCACGCCCATCATCTCGTTTCGCACGCGCTCGCTCGTATCCTCGTCAGCAAAACGGCGCACCTCGGCGCGCGCCAGCGAATCGACCGTCATACGCTCCTTGCCGTTAAGCCCCAGGTCGGACCACGCGAGCATATACGGCCAGGCACGCTCGGCAAACGAACGGGCCGAGACGATCGGCGCCATCGGCAACATGCGGCGGGCAGCCTCACCCTGTCGAACGAGCATCAGCAGCAGCGAGCAAGCCTCAGGCTTGCCAGCGGCCATCGGGATATCGTCGAAAGCTCGATTGCGGTCCACGTGCGCCTCGAGCGCGCCATCGACCTCACCCGGCTCAAGCCCGCCGAGCAGCTGTGCCGCGCGGTCGAGCATATCGACCGGACCGTCGATCGTCGAGAGCGCTTGCGCCAGCACGCGCTCCATGCAATCCTCCACCGCGTTGAGCGTCACGAGCTCTTGGGGCACCACGGCAGACGTGCGGTTGCGCACACGTGCCACAAACTCAAGCGTCGACAGGTACACATCGCCAAAGGGCGCAAAGTCGCCCTGGTAGCCGCCGCAAAGCGCCGGCGCCGCCAGCGCATACTCGGTTTTGGACAGCGGGCTCAGCGCCATCGCACCCAGCTCGAGCGCCGTGTCCTCCAGCATGAGGCCCAGCGTGCGCGAGCGCAGACGCTCGGCATCGCCCGCCGACACGTCGCGATCGAGCACACGCGCCGCATCCGGTGCATCGCGCTCGACGGTGCGAATGTGCAAACGCTCGGCGATGGCACGGACGGCGGCACAGCGGGCAGCCTCGGCCTCCTCCTGCGCCGGCGTAAAGATACGGTTGCGCCCCAGCACCAGGCCAATTACGTTACGCGAACCCAGAGCGTCAACGGCCAGCGCCGCCAGCAGGGATGACGGCAGGTCACCCTCGAGTGCCACCACAGCACGCGACGCACCGTGGGCCCGAGCGTTGTCGCGCACGGCGAGCACCAGCGCCTGCCACAACCACTCCTCGGAACGGAACTCGGGCAGTTCGTGATCTTCCAGGGCATCGAGCATCACGCCGCGCTGAATCTCCTGAACCAGCAGGCTCTCCTCAAAACACGGCGCCTGGGCCACCACGCGACCGCAGTCGTCGAGCACAAACGAACCGCCGGTATACACCGACTCGTCATAGGCACCGACCGGCGCCATGCAGGCAAACCACACGCTGCGCTTGGATGCGATCTTGCGGTAGGCGCCGCTGCGAACGGCGGCAATGGCGGCAGTCTCGCGGTCGGTCATGTCAAACGCGTTGAATTGGAAATACGCGATGAGGTCGACGCCGGTCGGCAACATCTCGAGCTCGCGGTCCAAGTCAAAAATCACGGCGATGCGCACGCCGTCCACGTCGAACACCGGCGGCGCCCAACGCGTGTCGTTGTTCTCGCCACGCTGCAAGGCAATGCTCGAACGCGCCGGCACCACATGACCGTCCTTGAGCATCATGTAGTCGAGCAGCGGCTGGCCTTCAAACGAAACCGCCGCGGGCACGATGCAGATCATGTCAAGCTCCTGGATACGCTCGGCGACACCAGTCAAGCCGGCAAGCATGTCGTGCTCAAAGTCGGCAGCGCCCACCAGGCCACCGGGCATGGCGCCCATAAAGAGCGGAGCTGGAACGCACAGCACGCGCGCTCCGCGCTCGTGGGCCAGACGAGCCTGGTCCTCGATGCGGCCGCAAATGCCCTCAATATCACCCAGGCGCATATCGATCTGTGCAAGCGCGAGCTTCATGGCCCAGCCCTTTCCGTCGTAAACCATCGAAATCGTAGTAAAAGCGCCGGCCGCATAATGCAGTCGGCGCTTGCATGTGCATATGCTAGCTATGACACCCCGAGCGGGGACGCGCTCCTAGAATGTCGCGGACCACAGCCCGTGCAGGTTGCAGTAGGCATAGACGGTACCGGTCTTGGAGCCGCCCGCGAAAAACGTCGCGGGCTTCATGCCGGGCTGGAGGTAATGGACCTCCAGACGGCCCTCGGCCTCAAGGGCGATCCACTCAATGTAGTGCTCGGGCAGGCTGGGGTGCTCGACCGAGCCAACGCGTGCGCGAATCACGTGACCGTCGCGCTCGGTCTCGACGACGGGCACGTGCTTCTCGTGCGCCGCGTCCTCAGTATTTGCGGTCAGCTCCGTGCAACCGGCAGGGGTCGCAACGCCGTCGCCAAGGGCAGCGATGAGCTTACCGTCGGGGTCCTTAAAGAATTTCGCCATGATGTTCTCCTTTGCTGATGTGCCAATGTTCTTGATGGTTCTTATGCCCAAAGGCAGACAAACCATCCACGGCATTGCAAATGAACACATAACGGATCAGGCAAGCGGTCGGGCCAAAATGCGTCGACCGTCCTGTCCGCTCCAGCAGTCCCACCCCGCGCGCGGCTAGCGACCGTCGCCACCGAGCAGCGCCAGAACATCCTCGCGCGTAAACAGTGCCGACGAGATACCATCGCCGCCGAGCACGCTGTTGACCAGATCGCGCTTGGACTCCTGCATCTGCATAATGCGCTCCTCGATCGTATCCTTGGCGATGAGTTTGTACACGGTCACGGTGTGCTGCTGGCCAATGCGGTGGGCGCGGTCGGTCGCCTGGTCCTGTGCCGCCACGTTCCACCACGGGTCGTAGTGGATGACCACGTCGGCGGCCGTCAAATTGAGACCCACGCCGCCCGCCTTGAGCGAAATCAAGAACACCGGCACCTCGCCCGCCTGGAACTGCGCAACCATCTTGGCGCGGCTCTCCTTAGACGATGCGCCCGTAAGCTTAAGGAAGGCGATATCCTCCTTTGCCAGGCGCTTGCCGATGATATCGAGCATGCCCGTAAACTGGCTGAACAGCAAGATGCGATGACCGCCGTCGAGCGCGCCGTGCACGAGCTCCATGCACGTATCGAGCTTGGCGCTTCCCGCCTTGTAGTCCGCATAGTGCAGATGCGGGTCGCAGCAGATCTGACGCAGCTTGGTGAGCTCGGCAAGCACCTTGAGCTTGTCTTTCTTAAACTCGGATGCCTCGCGGTGCTGCACCTGCTGGGCGATGCGGTCCTGGTTGGCCAGGTAGAGCTTGCGCTGCTCTCCGGTAAGCTGCGCCATCACCGTGTCTTCGATCTTCTCGGGCAGGTCGGTCACCACGTCTTCCTTAACGCGACGCAGCACAAACGGCGACACAAGCGCCTGCAGACGAGCGGCGCTGTCGCCCTCGGCATGCTCGACGGGACTCTCAAAGCGCTTGGCAAATGAGTCGCGCGTACCCAAAAGGCCCGGCATCAAAAAGTCGAAGATGCTCCAGAGCTCGGACAGGCGGTTTTCGATGGGCGTGCCCGTCAGGGCAAAGTGCACGCCGGCCGGCAGGCGCTTGGCGGCGCGGGCCACCTGGGTGAGCGGGTTTTTAATGTACTGGGCCTCGTCGAGTACCACGCGGGCAAAGTCCTGCTCGACGTATTCGTCGATATCGCGGCGCATGAGATCATACGACGTCACGACCACGTTGTGCTCGGCGGCACCGGCAATTTGCACGCGACGCTGGGCCTTGGCGCCCACGATGGCACACACATCAAGCGAGGGGGCAAAGCGCTCCAGCTCGGCAGCCCAGTTGTACACGAGCGACGCGGGGCATACCACGAGCGTGGGCTTGGTATCCCCCGCCTCCACGCGCGCCAGAATGTGCGCGATCATCTGCAGCGTTTTGCCCAGGCCCATATCGTCGGCCAAGATGCCGCCTAGGCCCAGGTGCTCAAGCGAGCCGAGCCACTGGTAGCCGTCGACCTGGTAGCCACGCAGTGTGGCCTTGAGCGAGGCGGGCACCGTAAAGTCCATCTTGCCGAGCGTGTCCAGGCGCTCGACGGCACGGCGAAACGCAGCGTCGCGATCGGCCTCGAGCGCGGGCGTGCGCGCGAGCATGCTATCGACAAAAAGGGTGCTCGACGTGGGAAGCGACACGCCGTCGAGCAGGTCGACGGCATCGACGCCCAGGTCCTCGGCGAGGCCAAACGCGGCCCGGGCGCCCTCGTCCAGGCGAATGATGTCGCCGGACGTAAGGCGCGCAAACGTTTGATGACGCTTGTACGAGTCCAGATAGACGGCAAGGTCCGCGGCCGAAAGCCCGCTCGCGCCCAGCTCGACATCGAGCAGGTTACTCTTGACGGTCGCACGAACCGAGAGCTTGGGCGCAGGGCGGACCGAAATCTGGCGCAGACGGTCGCTGAGCATGACCTCACCCAGCTCGGACAGGGCAGACAGACCCTCGGTCAGCAGGCAGAACAAGCTCTCGTCATCGCGCTCCTCAAACGCCAGACCGCCCTCGTAGAAATCGAAGTACAGGGCCGCCGTGTCCATAACGCGAAACTCCGCCACCTCGTCGCGGGGCGGCACGCCCGGGCGCCGCTCTTCGAAGGGGCTGCCCGGAGCGCCCAGACTAAAGAGGTCTGCCGACCAGTCGCCGTAGGTAACCGTAATTTTGCAGGTCACAAGCCCATCGTCGACGCCGATCGCCATAGCAAAGCTCGGCTCGGGCGCCACGCTATCGAGCGCGGCGGGCGCGGTAAGGTCGGTGTAGTCGCGCAAAATGGGCAGCGCCATACGACAGAACTCCCCCACCTGGTCGACAGCGATATGGATCGGCGTGCGACAGGGCAGTAAGCGCGATAGGAACGGCGCCGCATGCTGGGCAAACGCTACATCGGCGCGGCGCGCACGGCGGGTGTCGACCAGATAGGCAACGTCGCCCGAAGCAAAGCAGTATGCATCGGCCGGCAGGCGTAGATCGTAGCTACCACCAGCCGCCGGCGCAATTTTGGCGGCAAGGAGCGGTGGGCGCTTAGACAGAGCCTCGTCCTCCCCTTCCGGAGGCATCTCAACCGCCACGTCATAGGTGCGATGCGTCGTCGTCCCCCGCGACCAAGCGGGCTCAAAGGAGATGGTCTGGCCGCGCAGCAGGTCCAGCACATATACGATGCTATGCTCGGACAGCGGCAACTGACGCTCGGCGACAAAACCGCTGCGGGCAAAGTCGTACGACGCCAAACGCGAGCTTGTGATGTCATCGAGATAGGCAACTGTCGTCACAACAAGGTTGAGCAGCTTTGTCGACACGTCTTCGAAGGCTTCGGGCGTATGGGCAAACGTGAGCTTCTTGCCGTACGAGAAGGTGCCGCCTCGGACATAGGCGTCGGCCATGCCGTCGATATCCTTGACCACGTAGGACACCGAACCGCAGCGAATGCGAAACTCGAGCGCCCAGCTAAAGCGGTCGGCGAACAGCGGATTGTAGTACGGCACCAGCGAGGGCTCCAACACCGCCTTGGGGGCATCGGGATCCACACTGCTGGCGAGCTTGCGGCGCATGCTCGCCAGCTCATCCATGCGCGCGTCCGAAAGATCGGAGAGCGCCGCCATGAGGCTGGGACTCGTGGGGACGGGCGCCGGAAAGGGAAAGTTGGGATTGACGGCCGGCGCTTTGGGCGCGGTGCGCGCGGGCTGTTTCGGCTGCGCCGTAAACGTGCGGACCGGCGTGCGCAGGCCCTCGACGGGCTCGGCACCGCTGGCGTCCAGGTACGCCAGCGCCGTGGCGATGGCGTGCTTGCACATGCCGGGGTAGCGATAGGCAGCGGGGCAATCGCAGTCGTAGTCGATCACCTCGTGCTCGTCCATGTCGAGCGCCACGTGCGTCTTGTACAGGTCGCCGCGCGAACCGCGCACCGAGCCCTCAACCGTCACGTTTTTGGAGAAGCGCGAGCCGCTGTCCTCGATCGACAGCACGGCGCCGTTGAGCATGAGCGAGCGCCCCTTCATAAAGGTACTGCTGAGCGCCGCCTCCTTACGAAGCGCCTGCACAAACGTCCCCTGCGCCATCACTTCCTCCAATCTCGCGCGGACCAGCAAGGTCGCCCTTAGATCACCGTCACGCGACCCTGGTTACCCACGATGGCTTTTGCCTCTGCCAACAGCGGAATCGAGCGCGCGTTGACCTTGGCCGGCACCTCGGCACGCAGCACACGCCCGTCCACCTGCTCGATAAAGATCTCCACGCGGTCGCCGCCCGGGTTGGCGGTAAGCACCGTGGCAAGACGCGCCATATTGCCCTGGCTAAAGCGGCTGTTGGGCACCATGACCTCAAACACCTTGGGCTTGTTGTTCTCCTCATTAAGCTCCAGTGGCACGATCTCCTGCGCGATGATCTGATCGCCGCGGTCCGAGCGCTCAAGCTTGCCCTTAATGCGCACAAACGCATCGGACAGCTGCGCGCCGGTCTCGGGATCGACCTCGCCGTACAGGTACCCCTCGGCCTCCTTGTAGGTCTTGGGGAACACCACGACCGTGGCCTCACCTTCCATGTCCTCGAGCTGCACGATGCCCATGGGGTCACCGTTTTTGGTCACGCGCTTGGACACGCTCGAGACCATACCGGCCCACCACAGCGCCTTGCCCTCGGGAATCTCCTGGTTGATGGTACCGCCCGTAGGGTTTTGCACCTCGTAACCGGTGTCGATCTGCGAGAACGAGAAGTCGCGCGCCTTGGCTAGCGCATACTCAAACGGGCGCAACGGGTGGTCCGAGACATAGATGCCCAGAACCTCCTTCTCCTGGCTCAGCTTAAGGTGGCGGTCCCACTCCTGGCCGTCCGGATCGGGCACGCTCACCTCAAAGCCCGAGCCCTCAACGTCGCCGAACATATCGAAGAACGACGTCTGGCCGCTCGCGCGATCCTTTTGGCGCTTCACGGCGGCATCGATGATGTTCTCGGGGTTGTTCTTATCCACAAAGTGCATCATCTGGCGACGCGGATACCCCGTGGAGTCGAAGGCGCCTGCCTTGATGAGCGATTCGATCACGCGACGGTTGGCCTGGCTCGAGTCCACGCGCTCGACAAAGTCGTGCAGCGTCTTAAACGGGCCGCCCGCCTCGCGCTCGGCGATAATCGCCTGCGCCACGCCAGTGCCCACGCCGCGGATGCCGGCCAGACCAAAGCGCACGCCCTCCTTGGTAGCCGTGAACTCGGTACCGGACTCGTTGACATCTGGCGACAGCACGGGGATGCCGTCGTGGCGGCACGCCGAGACGTAATGAACGATCTTGTCGGTCTTGCCCGTGTAGGACGTCAGAACGGCCGCCATGTACTCGTGCGGATAGTGCGCCTTGAGCCACGCCGTCTGCATAACCAGGATGGCGTAGCCGGCGGAGTGCGACTTGTTAAAGGCGTAAGACGCGAACTCGAGAACATCGTCCCAAATCTTCTGGGCGACCTCGCGCGTGTAGTTGTTCTTGATAGCACCGTTCATCCAGTGGTCGTAGGTGGTCTCGTCCGAGCCATCCTCCCAGTGGAGCACCGTCGACGTGAGCAGCTTGATCTTTTTCTTAGCCACGGGCTTACGGATACGCGAGTCCGATTCGCCCTTGGAGAAGCCGCACATCTCGACGGAGATGAGCATAACCTGCTCCTGGTAGACCATGGTGCCGTAGGTTTCGCCCAGGATGTCGTCCAGGCGGTCGTCGTAGGAGACGGCCGGCTCCTTGCCGTTCATACGGTTGATGTAGGACGAAACCATGCCGGCGCCCAGCGGGCCCGGGCGGTACAGAGCGATCAATGCCACGACGTGCTTGTATTCGGTGGGTTTCATGTTCTTGATCGTGGCCGTCATGCCGGCGGACTCGACCTGGAAGACGCCGGCGGTGTGGCCGGAGCCCATGAGCTTAAAGATCTCGGGGTCGTCAAAGGGAATCTCTTCCTCTTTGATGTCGATGCCGAAGTTCTTTTTGATGTTGGCCTTGGCCTTGGAGATAACCGTCAGCGTACGCAGGCCCAGGAAGTCCATCTTGAGCAGGCCCATGTCGGCAACGGTATGGCCCTCGTACTGGGTAATCTCGACGCCGCCCTTGGTATCGAGCTTGGTGGGCACGTGCTCGTTGACGGGGTCGCGGCAAATCAGAACGGCGCACGCGTGCACGCCCTCGCCACGGGTAAGGCCCTCGATCGAGAGCGCCGTGTCGATGATGCGGCGGGCGTCGTCGTCCTTTTTATAGGCCTCGGCAAAGTCGGGGTTAAACAGATCCTCTTTGCCGGGTTGTTTTTCGAGTACCTGCTTGAGCTTGACCTTGGGGTCGCTCGAGACCATCTTGGACAGACGCTGGCCCATGTAGACCGGGTAGTCCAGGACGCGCGCGGCGTCGTTGATGGCCTGCTTGGCCTTGATGGTCGAGTAGGTGATGACGTGGGTGACCTTCTCGGGACCGTAGAGCTGGCGAACGTGCTCCACGACCTCGAGGCGCCGCTCATCGTCGAAGTCCATATCGATATCGGGCATCTCGGTACGCTGCGGGGACAGGAACCTCTCGAACATCAGGCCGTTCTCGAGCGGGTCGAACGCGGTGATGTTCATGGCGTAGGCGACGATAGCGCCGGCGGCAGAACCACGGCCGGGGCCGACGCCGATGCCGTTGTCCTTAGCCCATTGCACGTACTCGGCGACGATCAAAAAGTAGGCGGCAAAGCCCTTGTCGCAGATGACCTTGTATTCGTACTCAAAGCGCTCTTTGATGTTGACGCCGCCGATCTCGCGCGTGGCCCAGTCGTCACCGTAGTGCTGGCGCAGGCCCTTCTCGCACTCGCGGCGGAACTGGCTCTCGTGCGTCTCGCCGGGATCGAGCAACGGGAAGCGCGGCAGGATGATGGAGTCCCAATCCAGTTCCACGTAGCACTTGTCGGCAATCTCGAGCGTGTTGTCACAGGCCTCGGGGCAATACGGGAACATCGCCCGCATCTCCTCCTCGGTCTTCATATAAAACTCCGAGCCGGTCATGCGCATGCGGTTGGGGTCGTCGACCTTGGCGTTCATGCCGATGCACATGATGACGTCCTGCACGGGCGCGTCCTCGCGGCGCAGGTAGTGAAAGTCGTTGGTAGCGATGACCTTGACGCCCACCTGTTTGGCGATGTCGATGAGCGTACGGTCCATCTGCTCGTCGGTCAAGCCATTATCGGTGGTAATGCCGTGTTCCTGGATCTCGATGTAAAAGTCGCCGGGGTCGAAGGTGTCGCGGAAGGTCTCGGCCCACTTGATGGCGCCCTCCATGTCACCGCGGTCGATGTATTTAGGGATGATGCCCGCGATGCAGGCGCTGGTGCAGATCATGCCCTTGGCGTGGCGGCGCAGGTTGTCGAGCGTCACGCGCGGCTTGTAGTAAAAGCCCTGCACGGCGGCCTCGGAGACCGTCTGCATCAGGTTGACGTAGCCCTCCTGATCCTTGGCCAGAAGGATCATGTGGTAGAGCTCGGGCTTGTGGTCGCGGGCAAGGGTCTCGTCCGGCGTAAAGTAGACCTCGCAGCCAAAGATGGGTTTGATGACCAGGGGCGGCTTGAGCTCGTCGATGTTGCCCTTCTCGTCCCACATGGCCATGTCTTTGACGTACTGGGCATGCTCGCGCGGGTTTGCCTCGGGGTCGGGCTCCACCAGCTCGTCGCGGCGGTCCTTTTCCAAGAAGGCCTTGTCGTGGCTCCAGGTTTTGTACTCGGGCGTGTTGTGATTGACGGCGTCGCAGGCCAGCGCCAGGTCGGGCACGCCATACATGTAGCCGTGGTCGGTAATGGCCACGGCGGGCATGCCCAGCTCTACGGCGCGGTTGACCATATCCTGGATACGGGTTGCGCCGTCGAGCATGGAGAAAACAGTGTGATTGTGCAGATGGACGAATGCCATGTGATGAGCTCCGATGCGGGTTCGTGTTCTGACTGAACGATTTTACC
>CBCTTO010000032.1:0-19379 GCA_965149855.1 uncultured Collinsella sp. | reverse complement strand
GCGCGGGCGCCCGGTCGGCGGCCCGTTCTGGGCGCGCCTCAATCGTAGCCCGAGATGGTCCCAGGCTGACAATTTCGACTGTAATGGACGTTCTTGAATGACTAGTCGTTTTAGAACGTCCCCAATGACTAGTCGATTAGGAGTATCATCATCTGCGCAAATGAGCACGAAAAAGCATGTTAGAGATTGAGAGCGTATGGCTGACACCGTATCTAAGCACATTGACATGACCACCGGATCGCTGTGGCGCAATGTTCCCCTGTTCGCCTTCCCCGTGGCCGCCACGAGCATCTTGGAGCAGCTGTCGAACCTCATCGCCACGGTCATTATCGGTAACTTCTCGGGTGACCAGGGAACCCTCGCCATGGCGGCGGTCGGCTCCAATGTTCCGCTTACCAGTCTTATGCTCAACTTGTTTATTGGCATGTCGCTTGGCTCTAACGTGGTCATCGCCAACGCTATCGGCCGCAACGATCAGAACATGGTCAAACGCGCCGTCCATACCTCGATTTTAATGGCGCTCGTGGGCTTTGTCGTCATTGCGCTGGGCGAGATCTTTGCCGAGCCCATGCTCGCCGCGCTCAATGTTCCCGCCGAAACCATGCCGCTCGCTTCGCTCTACCTGCGCGTCTTTTTGCTCAGCATGCCCTCGATCTTGCTCTACAACTTTGAGGCCGCGATCTTCCGCTCCGTCGGCATCACCCGCATGCCGCTGCAGGCACTTGCCGTGTCCACCGTCCTCAACATTGGCCTGGATCTCATCTTTGTCCCCATACTCCACTGGGGCGTCGCGGGCGTCGCCATCGCCACCGCTATCGCCTACACTGTCAGCGCCGCCACGCTCTTTATCCGCCTGCTCAAGACCGACTCCGTCGTCCGCGTCACCCCGCGCGACCTGGCTATCGACCCCGTCGCCCTCAAGCGCATCGTCAAGATCGGCCTGCCCGCCGGCATCCAGAGCGCCGTCTTTGCCGTCGCCAACATCATCATCCAGTCTGCTATCAACAGCCTGGGCACCGAGGTCATGGCGGCATCGAGCGCCGCTATGAGCTTGGAGTACGTATGCTACAACCTGCTCAACAGCTTTAGCCAGGCTTGCACCACCTTTGTGGGACAAAACCACGGTGCCCGCCAGATCGACCGCTGCACCAAAACGCTCAAGGTCTGCCTGGTCGAAGGCGGTATCGTTGCACTCACCACGATCATCGTTATTGTCGGCCTGGGACGCGAGATCTTGTCGCTGTTCAACAGCGATCCCAACATCGTCTCGATCGGCTATATCCGCGTGTGTTCGATCTTCCCGGCGTACGCCTTTAGCATGTTCTACGAAAACATGTCCGGCTACCTACGCGGCTTTGGTATCTCGCTCACGCCCGCCCTCATCACCATGATCTGCGTCTGCGGCATCCGCTTCTATTGGGTGTTCTGCGTGTTCCCGCACTTCCGCACCTTTGCGAACATCATGATGGTCTACCCCATCAGCCTGGGCACCACGGCGTTCTTTATGGTCGTGGCGGTACTACTCTGCCACCCGGCACGCACCTATCGCGCCACCCAAGCCAAAGCGACAGCCCGCTAAACACCGCACTCAACGCCACGCTAGTCATTAATTGACAATATGCGAGCTCATATAGTCGATAAAGCGCCTCGTGGCGATAGGCATGGTGTCCCAGCTGCGCCAGGCTGCCACTACGTCGCGCGAGGGTGCGTGCACGATGGGCCGCACACAAATATCGGCTCGCATGCCCTCCACAGTACGACGGTAGAGCATGCTCACGCCTAGGCCCTCCTCCACCATCGCCATGATGGTGTAGTCGTCAGTCACCTCACTCGTCACGTGCGGCGACAGCCCATGCATTGCGAATGCATCGAGCACCAGGCTCTGTTCGCCCTCATCCAGTAGTACAAACGGCTCGGACGCCAGGTCGGCGAGCGTCACCCTTTCCTTTGCCGTCAGCGGATGCGCGGCCGGCAACAGCGCCACCAACTCATCGTGATAGACCACGCGCTTCTCGAGCCCAGCGGTAAATCCGCGCGCCGTAAAACAAAAATCAACCACGCCATCGTGCACCCATTGAGCGTTGCGCGTGTAATCGCCCTGCTTGAGGGTAAAGCGTACGCCCGGGTGCAGCGCACCAAAGTCGCGGATCACACGCGGCAGCACGGTACGACTCACGTTGGTGAACGTCGCAATACGAATATCAGTCGAAGAGAGCCCCAGCAGCTCCTGGCGCTTGCCCTCAAGCTCGGCCTCGGCGGTCACAATCTGGCGCAGGAACGGCAGGTACTGTTTGCCGTCGCGCGTAAGCGACACACCCTGCTTGCCGCGCTCGATAAGCGTGGTGCCCAGCTCGCGCTCGAGCGCCTTGACGGCCTGGCTCACCGCGCTTTGTGTGTAGCCCAGCTCGTCCGCTGCACGTTTCAGACTGCCGCAATCGACCACCATACAAACAATCTGATACCGCGATGCCATCGTGCCTCCACATCAATGCAGCCGTAAAACGTTTTGCCAGCGCTTTTCGCACCTACTTTAGCATTTCTTAATCATACTGAAGATACATTCGCTTTACTACATCCACATCTGAGAGCAGAATCCTTTGTGCGAAACCGTTCTGTAACAAAAGGAGTCCCATGGATCGCAAAAAAGCAATCGCGCTCTCATTTTCCGTTCCCGTCGCATGGGGCTTTTCGTATCCCCTCATGAAGATCGGCATGGACAGCATGAACGCCACGAGCATCGTTGCGCTGCGCTGCATCATCGCCTTTGCGGCCTGTCTGCTGCTCTTCCACAAGCACGCGTTGCGCATCAACCGCGACCTTATGGTTCGCGCCGCCATCATCGGTGCCATCATGGCATCCGAGCTCACGTGCATGTGCCTGGGCTCCAGCCTCACCTCCGCCTCCACCGCCGGCTTTTTGCAGAGCCTGACAGTCGTAATCGTGCCGTTTGCCAACGCAGCCCTGCTGCGTCGCGCCCCCGAGCGCAAGGTGCTCGTCGGCACCGCCATCGTCACCTGCGGCATGCTGCTGCTCTCGGGCGCCGACTTTACCAGCCTGAATCCCGGCGCAATCATCATGCCGCTCTCGGCTTTTATCTATGCCAGCCACATTATCGTGGCCAAGCGCTTTGTCGAGGAAGTCGATCCGCTTGCTCTGGGCGTTTGGCAGCTGGGCTTCGGCGGCTTATTCTCGGGCGTCGCGGCATTCACCTTTGGCGGTTTCACGCTTCCCGGCACGCCTAGCGAGATTGTCGTTGTCGTCGCGCTCGCACTCATCTGCTCTGCCTATGGCTTTATCACCCAAACGCTCGTGCAGCCCCACGTGCCTGCCGAGACCACCGGCTTCGCCTTCTCGCTCGAGCCGGTATGCTCCGCCGTCTTCTCATTCTTCCTGGTCGGCGAGGTCCTCAGCCCCATCGCCTTCTTTGGCGCCGCCCTCATCCTCACCGGCGTCATGGTGGCAACCGTCGAACTTCCGCACCTTCGCGCACATGGACAGGCTCGCATGGCAGGAGCGCCCGAGCACGTCTCGTAGACCCCACTCCTCATACAGCCGTGGCATAAAGGCAACCGGTGCGCCTTTACAATAGATGTCAACAGAGCATCTGACGTAAAGGAGCCCCATGGACGCCGCGACCCGCGACCGCAACATAGCAACTTGGTTGGGCGATGCGCCGCAGCCGGTACGTGACACTACGAACCAGCTGCTCGAGCGCATCGCCCTTTTGCGTGCCGAGCAAACCATCTACCCGGCACAAGACGACATCCTCAATGCCCTCGCCTACACGCCGGCCGACCAGGTCAAGGTTGTCATCTTGGGTCAAGACCCCTATCACGGACCCAACCAGGCCATGGGACTGTCGTTCTCGGTCCCAGCGACGCAAACCAAGTTGCCGCCGAGCCTGCGCAACATCTATAAGGAGCTCAAAGCCGATCTGGGCTGCCCCATCCCCGCCACGGGAGATCTAACGCCATGGGCACTGCAGGGCGTCCTGCTCCTCAACACTACGCTCACCGTGCGCGAGCATGCCGCGAACTCGCACGCCAAGCTGGGCTGGAGCGCGCTCACCGACTACGTTATCGAACGCTGCTGCCAGCTGCCCCAGCCGGTCGTCTTTTTGGCATGGGGCCGCTTTGCCCAGCAGATGGTCGAAGGCAAGCTCGCCGCGACCGGCGCGGGCAAGGCAACCGGCAAGTTCTGCCTGGCCTCCACGCACCCCTCGCCGCTTTCGGCCAACCGTGCCACGGCAGAACTCCCCGCTTTTATGGGATCGCGCCCCTTCTCGGCAGCCAATCGGCTACTCGAGCAGCACGGCTCGACCCCCGTCAACTGGACTTGCCTCGGCTAAAAATCGATACATCAAAAACGCGCCCGACGGCTTTCCATCGGGCGCGTTTCCTATTCAGGCCAAATAAATTGTGTGCGGCCGGCCTCGCCGCCATCGATCAGCAGGCTCTGCCCGGTCATAAACCGGTTGGTCACGCCCACAAAGTAGATCCACTCGGCGATCTCTTGGGCAGTGGCCCAGCGCTTAAGCGGCGTGAGCTCCATAATCTGGTTCCACAGGTGCTCGTCTTCCATCACACAACGGTTGAGCGGCGTGATAACGCCACCCGGGTCCACACTGTTGGCGATGGCCTGCGGCGCCAGACGGTTTGCAAGGTTCTTGGTGTAGGCGATAACGCCACCCTTGCTGGCGGCATAGGCGGGAAACTCCGATCCCGTATGCCCGCTCGCCGACCCCACATTGACCACGGATTTGATAGCCGGCGCAGGCTTGGCGGCAAGCCCCTCCCCCACAAAGGCGTAGTGCTCGGTCACGTTGATGGTGCCACGCAGGTTGGCAGCAATATCGTCGGCCGAATCCTGC
The DNA here is from genome assembly GCA_965149855.1 of uncultured Collinsella sp. Taxonomy (GTDB): domain Bacteria; phylum Actinomycetota; class Coriobacteriia; order Coriobacteriales; family Coriobacteriaceae; genus Collinsella. The sequence continues at coordinate 14,509 of CBCTTO010000032.1, read as the reverse complement.
GTACCGGCAACGTTCACGATTACCTGGGGTTCAAGGTCGCCTGGAAACGAGTCCGGCTCGCGTACATCAACGATCAGATGGCGGTAGCGCTCGTGTTCGATCGCCGCCGGCAGCAGATCAAAGCCCACGACCTCGTGGCCCTCGTCCAAAAAGCGCTGCACGCACGCGGCTCCGATACCGCCCGAAGCGCCCGTGATCAAAACCCGCATACTTGCTCCTTAGGCGGTTGCGTGGCGCTCGAGGTACTCGGAACCCACATTCTCGCGCTCCCAGCCGCGCACGACCTTGTAGCCCACGGGGCTCAGGAAGACCTCGCACAGCAGCTCGGCGACAGCGCCGGTCAGTGAGCACATAAGGACCTGCACCCAGGTCCAACCAAAGAACGTGTGGCTCACCACAATGGCAAAGACCAGGTTGTCGATAAACTGGCCAACACCCGTGGACACATAGGAGCGGAAGGCGAAGCTCGCAAAATTATTCTTTTTGAGCATGCGGCCGAGCGACTGGTTGAGCGTGGAGTTAACCACGGCAGAGACGAGCATTGCCAGCGAAGAGCCCAGCACCACGTACCAGGTGCCACCGATGGTAGCGTTAAGGGCAGTGTTAACCTCGATCATGCCCGTGTCGTAGTAGGCGCCCCACATACCGGGCGTGAGCGAGCATGCCCAAAAGCACAGGCTCACGGCCAGGTTGACCAGCAGCGCGAGGATAGAGATTTTGATGGATGCCTTGGCGCCAAAGCGTTTGCAGATCATGTCCTGGCACAAAAACGAAACCCAGCTCACCACAAAGCCACAGTCGAGCGCCAGATACGGCAGGCTGATGAGCTCTTTGTTGGCCAGCAGGTTCATCATGATGACACTCACGAAAAACAGCGAAACCGTTGCCGCGGGAATGCTCCGCAACAGGACCTTGTAGTCCTCCATGACCTTCTTGATCATTATGTACTCCTTTGGTTTTAGGTTTAACGAGCAGGATATCGGACCCGAACTGCTCGGACGCCCCGGTCTTGAGACGACGGTGGGTATGATAGCCGCTCACACGGCATCAGGCAAGCAAACGGCGCGGCAGTCCCGCAGGGCCACCGCGCCGATGCGTTAAAAGGCTACGTTGCCAAACTCCGACAGGATAAGGTCGGGGTTGTGGTCGGTTGCCCAGTCCACGTTCCACGGGCTCGTGAACAGCAGCAGCTTGCCGCCGCGCATGTCCTCGACGCGCAGGGTGTCGCGCGTGAGCGAAAGGCCCGGGATATCGATGGTATCGGGGTCGTTCTGGATCCAGCGGATGTCCGTATAGGGCAGCGGCTGGCGACGAACCTCAACACGGTACTCGGCCTTGAGACGGCGCTCGAGCACCTCAAACTGCAGCACGCCGACCACGCCCACGATGACGCTCTCCATGCCGGCACCCAGCTCGCGGAAGATCTGGATGGCGCCCTCCTGGGCAAGCTCCTCCATACCCTTAACGAACTGCTTGCGCTTGAGCGTGTCGACCTGCGTAATGCGAGCGAACATCTCGGGGGCAAACGTCGGGATCTGCGGATACTGCACGTGGCGCTTGCCGGAGCACACGGTGTCGCCGATGCTAAAGATACCCGGATCGAACAGGCCCACGATATCGCCCGCATACGCCTCGTCCACGATGGCGCGGTCATCGGCCATCATCGACGTGCCCGTGGCAAGCTTGAGCTTGCGGTTGCCCTGCACGTGGAAGGCGTCCATGCCGCGCTCGAACTTGCCCGAGCAAATGCGCACAAAGGCGATGCGGTCGCGGTGGTTCTTGTCCATGTTGGCCTGGATCTTAAACACAAAGCCGCTAAAGTCGTCGCGGCAGGGATCGACCGGCTCGCTGGTGAGCGTATCGGTATAGGCGCGCGGCGTCGGGGCCAGACGCAGGAACTCCTTGAGGAAGGGCTCCACGCCAAAGTTGGTAAGCGCCGAGCCAAAGAACGCCGGGCTCAGCTTGCCGCAGGCCACGGCATCCAAATCGAGCTCGTCGCCGGCACCATCGAGCAGCTCGATGTCGTCCATCAGGTTCTTATGGTTCTCCTCGCCGATGAGCTCGTCCATGGAAGGATCGCCCAGCTCGGCCTCGACCTCGGCGACTTTCTTGGTGGCGTTGGCGTGGCCGTCGCCCTCAAAGGCAATGACGCGACGAGTTTGACGATCGAACACGCCACGGAAGTTGCGACCGCTGCCGATCGGCCAGTTCATGGGATACGTATTGATGCCCAGGACATTCTCGATCTCTTCCATGAGCTCAAACGGATCGCGAGCCTCGTGGTCGAGCTTGTTCACAAAGGTGAAGATGGGAATGTGGCGCAGCGTACAGACCTTAAAGAGCTTTTTGGTCTGGGCCTCGACGCCCTTGGCGCCGTCGATGACCATAACAGCAGCGTCGGCGGCCATAAGGGTACGGTAGGTATCCTCCGAGAAGTCCTGGTGGCCGGGGGTATCGAGGATGTTGACGCAGGCGCCGTTGTAGGTGAACTGCAGCACCGAGGAGGTAACGGAGATACCGCGCTCCTTCTCGATGTCCATCCAGTCCGAGACGGCATGCTTGGCCGAGCTCTTGCCCTTGACCGAGCCGGCAGTCTGGATGCTGCCGGTATAGAGCAGCAGCTTCTCGGTAAGTGTGGTCTTACCGGCGTCCGGGTGGCTGATGATCGCGAATGTGCGGCGCGACGAGATTTCATCCGACAGGCTTGCCATGCGGATCCTTTCTTGCATTGAGTGCATTACGTCGTTGTAACCGCACTATTGTAGCCGCGAAATCCCGCTCTAGGGCACCTATCAGGACAAATTCATCAGTTGGGGCCTGGGTAGCCGGCCCAATCCGTATTTACCTCTTGCATAACTGTGCATAGTGTATATATACTGTGCTTACCGGTTATATACACGTGTAGCCCAACAGCTAAGGAGCCGCTGTGGACATCATCCTATCCAATTCGAGCGACAAGCCCATCTATGAGCAGATATCCTCGCAGGTCAAAGCTCAGATCCTTTCGGGCACGCTCGCTACGGGAGCCAAACTCCCCAGCATCCGTGCACTCGCGAGCGATCTTGGCGTGAGCGTCATCACCACCAAGCGCGCCTACGCCGACCTGGAGCAGCTCGGGTTTATCTGCACCGTGCAGGGCAAGGGCTGCTTTGTCGCCGAGGGCAACCAGGAACTCTTGCGCGAAAACCAGCTCTGCCATATCGAAGAGCTACTTGCGAAAGCGGCGAGCCAAGCCGAAACCCTGGGTGTCACACGCGACAAGCTGCACGAAATGCTCGACCTGGTAGCCCCCGAAACCATGCAGTAGCCATCTGCAAGAAAGGCTATGCCATGCAAAACCTTTTAGAACTCAAAGGCATCTCACGCCGTGTGAGCGACCGCTTTTCACTACGCGACGTCGCGGTCGCTGTGGAGCCCGGCCAGATCGTTGGCTTTGTAGGCGCAAACGGCGCCGGCAAAACAACGACGATTCGAGCCGCTCTCGGGCTCATACAGCTTGATGCCGGCGAGGTGCACCTGTTTGGGCAGCGCTGTGGCGCCGACGCGCCCGATGAGTCGCAACGCCATCTACGCTCCCGCGTCGGTCTTGTCCTGGACACGTGCCCCTTCCCCTCCACGCTCAAGGTGGGCCAGATCGAGGCGCTCGTAGGCCCGGCGCACCCCACGTGGGACCGCGAAACGTTCGCCGGATTCATCAACCGATTTGGCCTCGATCCCAAGACAAAGGTCAAGGACCTCTCCCGCGGCATGGGCATGAAACTGCAGCTTGCCTGTGCACTCAGCCACAATGCCAAGCTGCTCGTTTTGGACGAAGCCACCGCGGGCCTCGATCCCATGGCACGCGAGGAACTGCTTGATGAGCTGCTTGCCTTTGTCGCCGACGGCCAGCACAGTGTGCTGCTCTCGAGCCACATTACGTCCGACCTCGATCGCACCGCTGATCGCGTCATCTGCATCGATAATGGCTCGATTATTTTTGACCTGCCGCGCGAGGACATTACCGACCGCGCCGGCATCGCCCACTGCACCCAATCGCAGGCTGCCGAGCTTATGGCTTGCGTCGAAGGCGCCCGTGCCGCCCACCACGCCTATAGCGTGGACGTGCTCGTGCCCAACCGTTGCGAAACGCTCGAGGCCTTTCCCGAGATTCCCTGCGATCGGGCAACCATTGATGACTACCTGCGCCTCACGCTGAAAGGGGCTTCGAAATGAAACGCGCCTTTATGTCCGAGCTCGCCATCGCTCGTTCGCTTATCCCGAGCATTGCAGGAGTCGGCCTGTTCATCTTCGTCGTGCTGACGCTCGCCAACGCGTCGGATGGCGATTCCGGTATGAGCGCCGGCGCCTGCGCCGTTAGTGCCATGTCACCCATCATATTCATGAACTCACTGGCCGGTTTCGACAATCAAAACGGTTGGGAGCGCTATCGCGCAACGCTGCCTCTCTCGCGTAAAGACATCATCTGCGCACGCTACCTGAGCATCATTGTCTTCTCGGCTGTCATGGCGTGCGCCGCCGCGCTTCTGAGCATCGTCTCCTTCCCGCTCTTCAACAGCGCGGGTATCCCGTTGACGGGACAGATTGTCTTTGAGATTGCAATAGCCTCGGCAGCATCGATGCTCATCTCCCTCATGATGGTGTTTTTGGCGCAGCCGCTGTTCTTTCGATTTGGACACATGGAGGCGCTGCGCCTATCCGTTGGCCTGTTTGCCCTGCTTGGCTGCGGCACCATGGCCACGCTGAGCTCCTCCAACCCCATCAGCAACTGGCTCATGTCGATTGTCGGAGCGAATCCCGACCCTGCCGTTCTGGGCTGTCTGTGTGCAGGCATCGCCGCACTTGCCCTCGCGCTATGTGCAATCAGCTGCACCGTCAGCACCAAGGTTTATCGAGTACGCGATCTGTAGCCACGCGAGCCTCAATCCACAAAGGGCGCGATCGTCCCCTCCCCGCAAATCCGTGGCAAACGGCATGTCCCCGTCGTGCGCCACCGTGCTACTTGCGCAGCGGCTTGGGCAGTGGAATGCCGGCGGCGATGACGGCCGCGATGATCATGCAGACGATACCCTTGAGTGGGAAGCACATGAGCAGCAGGCCCACGACCATGACCGGCTGACGCATGACCGCACCCATCGTCGATGCCGTGCAGACGGCGACGCAAAAGACCGGATCTGCGCCGGTGAGGATGGCAAGGCCGTAGCCCAGGCTTACGCCCGAGAAGATAACGGGGAAGAAGTGGCCGCCGCGCCAACCCATGTTGATAAGAGCTGGGGTCAACATGGCCTTAACAAGACCGGTCGCGATAAGCACGCCAGCGGGAATGGTCAGGTAGGTTTCCATGAGCACGTCGGCCTGGGTCTCGCCGGCAAACATGGTGTACGGCAGGACCGTGCCGCAGATGGCGAGCGCCAGACCGGCCAGCATGGCTTTGACGACAGGACGCTCCCCTATTGCATGAGACAGCGCCTCGCTTGCGTGCTCGGAGACAAAGTACAGCCAGCCGCAAACGGTGCCGACCAACGCCAACGGAATGAGCCAGGCAAGTTCCAAGTTGCCCACCTCGGCGGACTCGAACCTGGGCATGCCCATGCCGCCGCCCACAAGCTGGCCAAGCAGCAGGTAGGTGCCCAGACCGCCGGCAATCGCGATGCCATAGACCACGGTCTTTTGCACCTTGGGCAGCTTGATGGTGATCTCGCCGGACGCGGACTCATCGTCGGCGTCTTCGCCCTGGCCGTCGGCGCTACCGGCAAGCGGCGCCACAAAGCCAAAGACGGGCGCGGTAAAGAGCGCCGTCAGGGCAGCCTGGGTACCCAGCAGCGTGAGCTCCCTAAACTCGGCGCCAAAGCGACGCATGCGGTCGCCGACCCAGCTGCACAGACCGGCGATAACGCCGGTCAGGCCGGCCTCCGGTCCAATGCTTCCGCCAAACAGCAGCGGCAGCAACGCCGCGAGCGAAAGCTTGCCCAGGTTGTCGTACGGGTAGCGCCCGTCTTGCTTAACCTTAGCCATCACCTGGTTGAGGTCATCGGTCTTGGTGCCTGTCATCTTCTCGTACAGACCGATTAACAGACCGCCCAGCAAGCAGACAAAAAATGGGTACGGCAGAAAGCCAAACGGGCCACTGGCAAGCTCGGGCGAAGCGACGCCCAGCGCGTGCGGAATCTCGGTCCATAGATAGTCGATGCCGTGCTCCATCGCGAAAAAGAACAGCCAGACCGCGGCACCTGCGAACGCACCGGTCACGGCAACGCTAACTAAAAACAGCGCGCGGTTTGTGGGTTTGGCAAGGTTATCCATCGGGTCCTCCCGCGGTCAAAGTCGACATAGTTACGTTTTATTGTAGAGCGAGCGTTGCCCGAACGAGCCAACCGTCTGCGCCGCAAACGGCACCATTGGGAGCCATTGTGGGGCAGGCTCAAGACTTATCCGTTGATAATCGAGGCAATCTCGCGCAAATCGTCGGCAAAGTAAATGCCGTGCTGGCGCTGCGGGCTCGATAAACCCTTATCGATCATGTGCCCGAGCAGCGCCTTGAGGTCGTTGTAGTAACCGTCCAGGTTATACAGGATGCACGGAGCACTCAGGTGCCCCAACGACACAGCGGACATGACCTCGGCAATCTCCTCGAGCGTGCCCGTCCCACCGGGAAAGGCGATGAACGCATCGCCGAGCTCAATCATCTTGGCCTTGCGCTCGGCCATATCACTCGTCACGATAAGGTCGTCGATGCCGTCGTGCTGAAACTCGGCCTCGATAAAAAAGCTCGGCTCCACACCCGTCACGTGTCCGCCAGCATCGAGCACGCTATCAGCGAGCGCACCCATCAGGCCCGATTTGGACCCGCCGTATACCAGCGCGTGTCCATTGGCGCCAATCCAGTTGCCCAGCTCCTGCACCGCGGGCAGAAATGCCGGGTCATTGCCAGTGTTGGCACCCAGGTACACGGTGATGTTCATATTTGTCCCCCTCATCGTGACGCGCGGCGCCCGCTCTAGCGTTGGCGACGCCGATATTCGCGCACGCGGCGCGAAAGATCGGCAAGCTCGTCGCGATCGAGCTCTTCCAAATGCTCAAGATCGTCCATAAAGCGCGCCACGGTGTCCTTTTGGCGCATCTTGATGAGCGTATTGCAGTAGTTCACCGCCACGCCCGTGAGCATGGCGATGTAGAAGATGCTGATAACGCTCAAGACGACGGTAATAGCGCGGGCAACCGGTGTTTCGGCCGGAATGTCGCCAAAGCCGATGGTCGAGACTGTCTCAAAGCTAAACCAAAGTCCATCGCCAAAGGTGAGGGTCGTGGGCTCGGACAGCCAGACAGCTGTCGAGCACAGCAAGTAAAAGATAAGAAACAGGCCCGTGATGCGCGCAAAGCCAGCCTGTCGCAGCACATCGGCAAGCGTCCTCAACTTGTTCATCGCGACCCCTTTTCCCAGACGCCCAATCACGTTCGCTCGGTATTGTCCCACAACCGACAGTTAGGGACGTTCCTTTTGTGCCGGCAGAAAGGGACTGTCCCCAACTGCCGGGCGGAACCGTTTAGCGGTGTGGCGGCTGACTAAGCAGGCTGAGTTGGTATCCTTATGCGGTAATGTCTCAATTCGTTAGGATTGCATGTGAGAGCTGCCGCTGTCCTTCGTTCAGTTATATATCGCACCCTGGCCGTCGCGCTTGCCGCGCTCGCCGTACTGAGCGCCGTCGCGCCCGCCCCTGTCTTTGCCGCCGACTCCGATCAGCAGGCCAAGACGGTCCGCGTTGGTTGGCTCGTCAACAACGAGGGCTTCCAGGACGGCACCCCCGGCGAGCGTCTCTCAGGATGGGGTTACGAGTACCTCCAGACCCTGTCGTACTACACGCCCGGCTGGCGGTACGAATACGTCTCCGGCACCTTCACCGAGCTTATGGACATGCTCGAGGCGGGCGAGATTGACCTCATGCCCAACATCTCCTACTCCGAGGAACGCGCCCAAAAGCTGCTCTTTTCCTCGAACCCCGAGGGCACCGAGCGCTACTTCATCTATGCCAAGCCCGATCGCGACGATCTGGCCAAGGGTGACCCCCAAGCACTCCAAGGCCTTACCATCGGCTGCAACCCCGGCGTTATGCAAACCTTCGTTGGCCAGCAGTGGCTCGCCAACGAAGGCATTACCTGCACCTATAAAGAAATCGACACTGGCGGTGCCCTCTTTGACGCGCTCGCAAACAACGAGGTCGATGCCATCATCATGAACGACACGACCTCGTCGCCCAGCGCCTCCCCCATGTTCTACATTGGTTCGAACGACTACTACTTTGCCGTTCCCAAAAGCCGCCCCGACCTGATGGACGACATCAATGCTGCCATGACGGCAATCGCCCGCGTCAACCCACGCTATAACGACGAAGTAAAATCTCACTACTCGACCCAAAACAGCGGCTCATCATCGCTCAACGGCCCCGAACGTTCCTGGCTCAAGGCGAACAACAACACCATCACGCTCGGCTACATTACGGGCAAACTCCCCTACTGCAACGAAGACGAAGACGGCGAAATGGAAGGCTCGCTCGCATCGCTTGCGACGACGCTACACGATAAATTTGGCATTACGGTCAAAACCGTCGCCTTTGATAGCTACAAGATGATGTCAAAGGCCCTGTCAAAGGAAAGCGTAGACGTTGCGCTGCCGGTATACCGAGATTACTGGTTTGCCGAGCAAACAGGCGTTGTGCAGTCGATATCGTTGGGGACCATATCCCTCACCGCCATCCATACCGGCAGCAACCTGAACAAAGACCTTCAGAACATCGCCTGTACCAAATCATCGTTTGTCAACAAAAATGCACTTGAAAGTCTGTTCCCCACAGCGACCGTAACCGAATACCAATCCGACGATGAAGCGTTCGACGCCCTCAGGAAGGGAACGGCGCACTGCATCGTCGCTCCCAGTTCACGCGTAAAAACCATCGGTGACCGTTACGATCTCGAGGACTGCGAGACGACCGAGCTCCCTGACACCTGTGAGCTCTCGTGCTGGATTTCGCGCGGAAAACCCGAGCTGTTGGGAATCATCAACAAGGGCATCATCAATGCCGGAGAATCGCTCTCCGCAAGCAATTTCTCCTCCACGTCGTACACGGCCCAGGAATCCAACACGCTTCAATTCCTTTATCGCAACCGCACCGCCATTGCAGCCACCCTCATCGGTATGTTGTCGGTCGGCATCATCCTGCTCATCTGGGCGCTCGTGCGCGCTCGAACCGAGCGCAAAAAAGCCGATGCTGCCAACGCCGCTAAGACGGCATTCCTCACGCGCATGAGCCACGACATCCGTACGCCGCTCAACGGTATCCTGGGCCTTATCGAGATCGAGGAATTGAAGGAAGGCGATATGCAAGTCGCCCGCGAGAGCCGTGCCAAGGCGCGCGTTGCCGCCAATCACCTGCTCTCGCTAATCAACGACATCCTCGAGATGGGCAAAATCGAAGACCGCAAGCTAACACTGGAACATGCGCCTTTTAACCTCAAAAAGCTCTGTGACGATACGCTGGTGCTGTGCAAGCTCCGCGCATCCGATAACGGCATCACAATGCAGGACAATAGTCTGCCGTACGCCACGGGACCATACATGATCGGCAGTCCCACCCATATCCGACAGATTATGATCAACCTGTTAAACAACAGCATTAAGTACAACAAGCACGGCGGCTCCGTCACCTTTAGCTCAAAGACCAAGCCACTCGATAACGGGCGCGCGCTCTTTTGCTTTAGCGTTTCGGATACCGGCATTGGCATGGCTCCCGAGTTTTTAAAGCATATCTATGAGCCATTTGCACAAGAAGGTGACAATGCGCGCAGCAAGTTCCAAGGAACCGGCATGGGCATGCCAATCGTCAAGTCGCTTATTGAACTGATGGGCGGTACGATTGAGATTTCGAGTGAGGTTGGCGTGGGAAGTACGTTCAACGTCCAGATTCCGCTCGATATTGACAAGAACCCTCAGACGCGGGCAGATACGGTCGAGAGGGCGCTCGACTGCTCGCTCGCCGACATGAACGTACTGCTCGCCGAAGACAACGAATTGAATGCCGAGATTGCCCAGGCGCTGCTCGAAAGCGAAGGCATTGTCGTAACTCGCGCCGCCGATGGCAACGAAGCGGTCGACCTATACGTTGGCCGTCCCGCCGGCAGCTTCGATGCGATTCTGATGGACATCATGATGCCGGGCATGGACGGCTACGAGGCAACCCGCGCGATTCGCCTGAGCGAGAAGGTCGATGCAGCCGACATCCCCATCATCGCGCTCACCGCCAACGCCTTCGCCGAGGACGCCAAGGCGGCACACGACGCCGGCATGAATGCCCATCTGTCCAAACCGGTCGACTTTAACAAGCTCAAAAACATGCTCGCCCGCATCAAGAAATACGGAGCTGTTTCGCTATAGTTTGTGCTCAACCACCATACGCAGCAGAAAGGAAGCCAATGATGTTTAGGCCCTTACGTCGAAAGAAACGCGCCATCACTGACGAGGAAGCGCGCAAGTTGCTCGCCGCCTGCAAGCGCGGCGTCTTTGCCGTCAACGGCGACGATGGCTACCCCTATGCCATTCCCGTCAACTACTTCTTTGACGCCGAGCGCGACAAGATTTATTTCCATGGCGCCAAAGCCGGCCACAAGGTCGATTCACTCAAGCGCGATGACAAGGTCTGCTTTACCGTTTACGGCAACGAGTGGTATAAGGACGATGACTGGGCTCCCTACGTTATGAGCACCGTGGTCTTTGGCCGTTGTCGCTTGGCGAATGACACTCCCGCGTTTATCGAAGACAAAGTCCGCCAGCTCGCCCTTAAGTACTACCCTTCTGCCGAAGAAGTCGAAGAGGAAATCGCCAAGGACATTAAGGGCGTCCAGCTCTACGAGATTACGATTGAGCATCTTTGCGGCAAGCAGATTCAGGAAAAATAAACCTCCGCAGCAGGTCTGCGCCCAATGGTTACAGATGCCTTACCACACGGGGCCTTCCAGCCGACTTGGCAGAAGACCCCGCATGCAGTGCTCACTTACCGTGCATTAAAAACGTAGCGGTCCAGGCGGTCGCACGCTTCCCTCACGCGCGAAAGCGGCAGCGCCAGATTCACGCGAATGTGGCAGGGCCCGTGGAACGGGCGGCCGTCCTGATACCCCACGCCCACGCGCGCCCCCTCGTCGAGCAGCCACTGAATATCGCGGCCATGCTCGCGGCACCACTCGGTGCAGTCCAGAAACACCATGTACGTGCCCTGCGGACGCGAATAGGACACGCCCTCAAAATGCTCGTCCACGTAATCGCAGAAGTACTCGATATTACCGGCAAGCACCTGGTTGAGCTCGTCCACCCACTCGTAGCCCTGCGGCTGGTAGGCACCGATAAGCGCATGCATGGAGAGGACGTTCATCTCGTTGTAGTGAGTCTTGTTGGACACGGCGCACACGCGGTCGCGCAGCGTCTCGTTATAGATGATGTGGTAGCTGCCGACCAGGCCCGCCAGGTTGAACGTCTTGCTGGGCGCGTAGAGGGCAACCGTGCGCATGCGGGCATCCTCGCTCACCGACTGCGTCGGGATATGCTTGTGCCCCGGCAGGATGATATCGGACCAAATCTCGTCCGATATCACCACGCAATCGTGCTGGCGATAGATGTCCATGGCGCGCTCGATCTCGTCGCGCTCCCATACGCGGCCGCAGGGATTGTGCGGCGAGCAGAACACCGCAGCATGGATGTGGTTTTGGGCGAGCTTGTGCTCCATGTCCTCAAAGTCCATACGCCACACGCCCTGATCGTCGAGCTTAAGCGGGCTGTGGACAATGTGATAGCCCGCGGCCTCAATGGACTTGGTAAAGCCGATGTAGGTAGGGCTGTGGACCAGCACCGCATCGCCCGGCTGAACATACGCACGCAGTGTCGACACGACACCGCCCAGCACGCCGTTTTCGTAGCCGATATGTTCAGGGCGCAGGCCCTCGACGCCATTGCGGCGGCTCTGCCATTCGATGATGCGGTCGAAGTACTCGGCGCGCGGGTTAAAGTAGCCAAACATGGGATGCTGAGCGCGCTGAATGATGTGCTCCTGGACCGTGGGCACCGTGGCAAAATTCATGTCGGCCACCCACATGGGAATGCGGTCGAAGCCCTCGTCGGGTGCGTTCGGAGCCATACCGGGGATCTCGCCCCAGGAGTCAACGGCGATGGAGTCCATGCCGTGGCGGTCGATAAGCGAGCTAAAGTCGTATTTCATGCTGAGCCCCCGTGCAAAGTGATTGTTTTGGTAGGCGTTATTGTCCACCAGCGTGGGCGGTTTTGGCGCGGAGTTTGGCGCTTAATTTGACGGGTGCGGACGAATGGCTGGTTAGTCTTGCGCGTCGTTGACGGCGACTACGGTTAGCTGGGTTTCGTCGACCGTAAACGATATGTCGAGTCCGGCGTAGGCCAGATGATAGACGCGGTTTGGCTCGTGCTTGCTGCCCGCGCGGCGCGGATCTTGGCGTAGAACCTCGACCAAGCCAGAAATCTTTGCGGGCGGGACCGTATCCTGCAGAGTTTGCGGAAACTCAACATCGAGCTCTTGCCACGGAGCATCCTCAATCCAGCCGCCGGTCGCATCCGAGTGGCAATCCGCAAACGGGATGTAGGGCTTAATGTCGTAGATGGGCGTGCCGTCACGCAGGTCGGCCCCCAGCACATGGATGATGGGGCCATCGTCGGTGAACTCGACACGATCGAGCTTGACGCAGGTGAGACCGATGGGATTAGGGCGAAACGGGCTGCGCGTGGCAAAGACGCCCACACGCTCGGCTCCACCCAGGCGCGGCGGACGCACGGTCTTCGACCATTTTGCGTTGGTACCGGACCTGTCCTGTGTTTTGGCATCGGCGGCTATGTCCTTAGCCGTGCCACCGGGCGTTCCGTTTTCGAAGCGCCACAACAGCCACAGGTGAGAGAAGGAGTCCAGACCCTCAACCGCTGCATTGGAGGCAAATTCAGGCTCAAAAACGATGCGTCCCTGCAGATGAGGCGCCAAAAAGCTGTTGCGCGGAATGCCGAACTTCTGCGGCAGGTCGGTATGTATGTGTGCAATAGGTTCCATGCCGGTCATTGTACGGCATGGAGGCGTGGGGCGTTGCGCGCAATTCTTCGCCGCGGACTCCTGTCATGCAACCAACGGTTGCTTGGAAGGGCGCCTGCCGCCGCGTATGCTTAAGCCATCAACCAGCAGAAAGGAGCCGCTATGGCCTTTGCAGAAAAGCTCATTGCCATCCGTCGCGCCCATCACCTTACCCAAGAGCAGCTCGCCGCCAAACTCTTTGTCACGCGCCAAGCCGTCAGCCGTTGGGAGCGCGACGAGGTCACCCCGGGCATCGACATGATGAAACTCATCGCCGCCGTAACCGGCGAGCCCCTGTCTCACCTGCTCGAAATGCCCGAGCACTATTGCCAGAGCTGCGGCATGATACTCACGCCCAACGACTGCGGCACCGATGCCACGGGCGCCACGACCGACCATTACTGCAAGTGGTGCTACGACCACGGCAAGTACACCTACGACACCACCATGGAGGCGATGATCGAGGATTGCGCCCCGCGGCTGGCGCTAAACACCGGCATGTCGCTCGACGAAGCCGTCTCGCTCATGGGCGCCGTCCTGCCGCAACTGGAGCGCTGGCGCACCGTGCAGGAAAACGAGGAGCGCTACGGCTCCGAAGCGCGGGTGCGCTATGGCGATGAGGCTATCGATGCAGCAAACGAAACGTTACTGGACATGGACCCTCAGACATGGAACGACATGAAGGAACTTGAACGCGCTATTCTGGGCCAGCTCTCGATTGTCATGGGCGACGGCGATGCGGATGAAAGCGAGGCTCGCAAGCTTGTCGCGATGCATCGTCGCTGGATTGCTCTCAACTGGGGACGCGAACCCCAGAATGAAGCGTACCTGGGTCTCGCCCACGGTTATCTTGCCGACCAGCGCTTTGTTGACTACTACGACAAGCCCTGCGGCACCGGAGCCACGGCGTTTCTGGTCCAGGCGATCGAGTCGTCGTTGGCGCGCGCATAGACCGCGGCGGCTTTGGGTATCTCAATCGAAACCGCAACCGATTGGAGACCTATGGCTACTGATCACGAGCTCGCTCTGTACGTTATGACCGGCTGCCCGTACTGCATAAAAGTCAAGCGATTCCTTGCCGATAACGGCGTGACCATTCCCGAGCGCAATATCTCGACCGACCCCGAAGCCGAGCAGACGCTCATCGCCGTCGGCGGAAAGCGCCAGGTTCCCTGCCTGTTCATCGACGGCAAACCACTCTACGAATCGAGTGACATCATCGCGTGGGCACAGGAGAACCTACTCTAACACTCGCGTTGCGACCGGCTCGCCCCAACCTATACGACCCAAACATGTACGCCAGCATCCAAAGTCGACCATTTCCGACATCTTTGGGTAGCGCGCAGAGATGTGGTGTAAGAGGCGGGGCATACCCCGCCTCTTCCCTT
>CBCTTO010000031.1:0-20048 GCA_965149855.1 uncultured Collinsella sp. | reverse complement strand
GGTCGGCGGGGCCATTGTGGCTCTTGACAGCGGATTGGGTCATATGAGCGAAAACGCCCCTAAGCGAGCAAGGTGACGTGAAAGAGGAGGGAAGCGTACTTCGGTACGCGACCGACGATTGAACGTCAGATTGCCGCTTAGGGGCGTTTGCAGCGTCGAGCCGTTACGCGGTTTGGTAAAACCGCGTAACTTACATGACCATAACGTAGCGCGATCCCACGTAGTACTGCTTACCCATCAGGACCGGCTCGCCATTGGGGCCGGTGAAGCCGGCACGTAGATTGAGCAGCGGATCGTGCGGAGCAATGCCCAACTCGGCCGCCTGCTCGGCATTGGCGCGAACGGCCTCGACCGTGCGGTAGCCAACCGAGACAATCGGCGTTCCGCCAACACGCTCGACCTCGGCAAAAATCGACTTGTCCTCAAGATCGGCCGTCAACAGCTCACGGTAGGCGTCAAACGGCACAAAGATATTCTCCTCAAAGATGGGCTCACCGTCGGCCGTACGCACGCGCTTGATGTGCAGCAGCAGCGCGTCCTTCTGCAGACCAAAGAACTCCATCTCGTTTTGACGCGCCGGAACGATCTGGCGATCGACCACGTGTGCACCGGCCTTCATGCCGTTGCCGGCACACAGCGCGGTAAACGTCTGCAGCGTCGAGGCGTGAAACTGGCGATTGATGTGCGGGGTGGAAACAAAGGTGCCGCGGCCCTGCTGCTTAACCAGGTAGCCATCGGAGCACAGCTCCTCGACGGCGCGGCGCACCGTAATTCGGCTCACGTCGTACTGCTCGGCTAGCTCAAGCTCGGACGGAATACGCTCCTTGGGTGCATAAACACCTTTCTCGATCGCATCCTTGATTTCGTCGTAAATCTGCTGGTAAAGCGGTGCATTTTTGGGCGCAGGCATATCTAATCACTCTTATCGAAATATTGAAATAACTAATACGTATATAACGTCTAGTTTCATGTTACCTCATATTGATAAAACGATACACCCTCCCTACCAAAAAGCGACAGCTTCATTTTGGCAGGTTTTATCTGGGCAAACGAGAGCCTCCCGAAAGCAGCGAGGCTTTCGGGAGGCTCAAGCGGACAGGATTGCGCCAGGCCGGCAAAATGCCAAAACCCTACCTGCCGTCGTCCTGCTGCAGGCTGTCCTGCTCGCTGAGGCGCGCCTGCCTGCTGGCCATGCGTGCGGGCTTGTCGGGATCGGGTACGGCCGTGGGCATGGGCTCGTCGACATGACCGCCCCACCAGCCGCCCACAAAGTTGAGCGTGTGGAACACATTGATCACGGCGCCGGGATCAATGTCGCACACCAACTTGATAATGTCCTGGCTCTCGTAGGTCGAGACAACGGCGTGCAGCAGATACATCTTTTCGCGGCTGTATCCGCCAATGACCTCGGCGCAGCTAATGCCGTGCTGAAAATGGTCAACATAGGCGGTCATGACCTCGTCTGCCTTGCGCGTCGTGATCTGCAGCGTCACGCGGTCGTAACGACGATAGAAACTGTCGATGGTCTTGGTCGAAATAAACTGGAACACGATGGAATACGCCGCCTTGTCCCAGCCAAACATAAAACCAAAGATCGCCAGGATAAAGCAGTTGAAACCAAAGATGACGCCCCAGATGGTCTTGCCCGTGTGGTTGGAAACCCACAGCGCGATAAAGTCGGTGCCGCCGGTGGATGCGCCGGATTTAAGCGCGATGGCAGCGCCCAGACCCGAGACCACGCCGCCAAAAATGATGAGCATGATCTTGTCGCCCAAAAACGGAGCGAAGTGAAAGACGTTGAGGAACAGCGACGAGAGCACGACCTGCATCATCGAGAAGATGACGAAGCGCTTGCTAATGCCACTCCAGCATAGGAGCGCCACGGGGATGTTGAGCGCAAGCATGCCGAGAGAGATGTCGATGTGAACGCCGCCCAGCGAGGTAACGCGATCGAGCAGGACCGCGACGCCGGTAAGACCGCTCGGAAGCAGGTCGGCGGGCTGAATGAACGCCTGGATCAGGAATGTCTGGAGAACGGCGGAAATTGTGACCGCCACGGCGGTAATAGCGCGGCGAACGATGGTGAGACGGCCGAGCATGAGCACGCGGTCCGTGAGCTGATCGATGGCGTTCGCCACGTAGGCTCCTTTCGAAGGCAGATGTGGTTGTGGGGCATGCCCGCGATTGTAGCATGGAGCGTGCGGGGGCGCTTCAATTCACCCTCCCTCGACAACCAAAGCGGGACCAACAACCCCCACGACCAAAGGCCCAAATTATAAGTGAGTAGACTTTTTACGATCTGCCGAGCACACCCAAAACCGCCACCCCTGTGACCTGCGGTTTTACTAGAGCAGATGCACTTTGTGCTCGTCCTACACCAAAAAGTCTACTCACTTAGTCCGAATCGAAGCCAAACGGATCAAAATAGATGACTAATTAAGCCAATCCACCGCAAAAAACGTTTGAACCCGTGCTTCTCGCGGCGGATTGACACTACAAAGCGGCCAAAATGTCGGTCAGATTATCAATAACGGCATCGGCTCGCGATTGATCGAGGTTGACGCCCTCGTGCGGACGCAGCGCCAGGACGCGGGCGCCGGAGCGTTTGCCGGCCTCGATGCCTAAAGGCGAATCCTCGATAACCAGGCACTCGGCAGGCTCCACCCCCAGCGTCTCCATGGCACGCAGGTAGATCTCGGGGTCTGGCTTAAACGCACTGCACTCGTGGCCGCTGATGGTGTAGTCCAGCACGTCGGCGATGCCGGCAATCTCCACCAGCTCGTCGATCAGTTCGCGATAGGACGAGCTCGCGATGGCACACTTCACGCCACGCTCGTGCAGCTCGCGCATCACCGGCTCCGTCTGCTCGTTGAGCAGCTCGGCATACGGAACGGGGTGGTCCGGGCTGTAGACCTGCTTATACTCCACGCGCAGGCGCTCGCGCAGCTCAACATCGTCGGGCACCAGCGCCTTCCAAATGGCCGGCTCGTTAGACCCCGAAAGATCGGGGATCTCGTCAAAGTGAAAGCCCTTCTCCTCCATAAACGCCACGCGACGACGGTTGTAGAACCACTCGGTATCGACCAGCACGCCGTCCATATCGAACAGCACTGCCTTGATCATACGCATCTCCTCCCACCTGCCAAAAAGGGACAGGTTTATTTTGGTAGGTTTTATCTGGGGTTTTATGGCACGACGGACACGCCCTCCCCAAAGCAAAAAGGGGACGGGGCGCAAACCCCATCCCCTCTCAATCAACCCGTAAGGTCTACTTACTTGTGATTAGTAGGAAAGCTTCCACATGTAGCGACGCATGGTCAGCGGGTGCTGACGGGCCTCGGCAATCTGGTTGCCGTACTCGCGCATAACGGCGAGGTGCAGCAGCGGGTTGAAGTAGGTGACGACGCTCGCGGGCACGGCGTCAGCCAGGCCGTAGTCCTTGGAGTCGATCAGAGCGACCTTGGCGCCCATGCGCTCAAGGAAGGTGAGGGCGCGGGCGTCCATCGGACGGGTAGCGCCATCGGACATGAAGAAGACGTAGGGCTTACCCTCGGTGGAAACCTCGAACGGGCCGTGGAAGTACTCGCCGGTGTTGTAGGCGGCGGCGTCGATCCACTGCATCTCGGTGAACAGGAAGGCGGCGTGAGAGTAAGCCATCTTCTCGGAGGCACCGGAAGCCATGAAGTAGATCATCTTGTCGTCCTTGAAGTCCTCGGCGAACTTCTTGGCGAGCTTCTTGCAGTGCTGAGCGGCGTTCTCGCAGAGCTCGAAGACGTTGGTGAGGCCGGTGATCATGTCCTCGTAGTGGTCATAGCCCTCGGTCTGCTGAAGGATCTCGACAGCAAGAGCGATGGCGTAGCCGGGCTTCTCGCACTTGGCAGCGAAGTTGGCGTGGAAGCCGTGAACGATGACGTAATCAGCGTCGACGGTCAGAGCGGAGCCAGCCTTGTTGGTGAGGGAGACGACCGGGCAGTTGTGCTTCTTGGCGGTCTTGTTGGCCTCGACGGTCTCGGGCGTGGAGCCACCGAGGGAGCAGGTGATCACGAAGGTGTGCTCGTTGACCCAGGAGGGCGTGTCGTAGTTGAACTCGTTAGCGGTGAAGATCTGAACGTTCAGCTTGTCCGTGTTGTTGGCCAGGAAGTACTTGGCGGGGTACAGGTCGGACATGGAAGCACCGCAGCCGACGAAAGCGACGCTGTGGATCTCGTGGTTGGACAGGACGTCAGCGACGATCTGCTTAGGGAGGTTAAGGTCGATCTCGTACATCTGACACATTCCTTTCGATTTTTGCGGCGCCACATTGCCGGGCGCTCGCAGGGTTACCGTGGTTTGGACCGAGTCGCCGGCCCGTTGAGGATCTGTCAAAGGAACTGTCCCTTTGACACATTTAGGGATGGAAGCCTGCCTGGGGTATGGGATGCCAGGCAGGCCCCCGGGGGAAAGCGGTTAGACGCTTGGTCGCGACTAGGCCAGGATGCCGGCCGCGGAGAGGGCGATGCCGCCCACGATGGCGATCACGAGAAGCCAACCGGTGTTGACATTCTTCTTGATGAGCCAGTACATAAGGCCGGTGAGGCCGAGGGAAATCATCTGGGGCATCATGCCGTCCAGGATGTCCTGAATCACGACGGTGCCCTCAGCGAACTGCAGCGGGGTGGTGGCGCCGATCAGCGTAGCGATCATGCCGCCCACGGACATAAGACCCACGATGCCGCAGACATACATGAGCTTCTCCATGAGGTCGCCGCCCTGAAGCTTGCTCAGGTACTCGTGGCCGCCCTGATAGCCCATCTTGGCTGCGAACCAAGTGATCAGCACGGAGGGGACGATGGAGATGAGCATGGCCAGGATCGGGCCCATGATGGAGCCCTGCTGAGCCAACTGAACGCCAAGGCCAAAGGCGATAACGCGGATGGTGCCCTGGAAGAAGGAGTCACCGATGCCGGAAAGCGGACCCATGAGGGAGGTCTTGACCGCGTTGATCGAATCGGGATCGAAGTTCTCGGGATCCTTGGCGTACTCCTCCTCCATGGAGGCGGAGAGGCCCAGGATGAAAGCGCTCGTCTGCGGGGTGCAGTTGTAGAACGCCATGTGACGGTGGTAAGCCTCTTTCTTAGCAGCGAGCTGCTTGGGGTCGGACTCGTCCGGATAGAGGCGATCGAGCGTGGGAACCATGCCGTAGAGGAAGCCCATGTTCATCTGACGCTCGTAGTTCCAAGAGGCCTGGATGGCCCAGGAGCGCCAGAAGAACTGGCTGACCTTCTTGTTCAGGGACACGTCCTTGGTTGCGGTTGCCATAGTGTGTTCCTCCTTAGTCTTCGTCGTCTTCGAGCGGATCGTAGTCGGAATCGACACCGGCGGCTGCATGGGAACCGTTGAACTTGAAGCCCATGAAGACGACAGCCAGGCACACACCGATCAGAGCGACCGCGATGACGGACAGGTTGAGGTAAGCGGCGAGCAGGAAACCGATGAACAGGAACGGAGTCATACCCTTCTTGATCATCATGGTGAGCAGCAGGGCCAAGCCGTAGGCGGTCATGATCTTGGTCGAAACGTTAAGACCAGTGGACAGCCACTCGGGAACCATGTTGACGATGGCCTGAACCAGGTCGGTGCCAACAAAGACGGCGAGGAAGATCGGCAGGAAGTACATGATGGCGTACAGACCGGAGCCGGCGCAGATGTGCATACGGTAGGCGGTCTTGAACTTTCCGTTATCGATCGCGCTATCTGCCACATGGGTGAGGGCGGCGATGATGGAACGGAACACGATGCCGAGGAGCTGACCCAGGACGGCGACCGGGATGGCGATCGTCATGGCGGTCTCGGCGGAAGCATCGGTCAGGCACGCAAAGGCAGCGGCCACGATGCCGCCCAGGACCATATCGGGCGGAACGGCGGCGCCGACCTGCACCAGGCCCATGGACACGAGCTCGACGGCGGCACCGACGGCAAGGCCGGTGGGCACATCGCCCAACAGCAGACCGACGAGCGTAGCGCCAACGAGGGGCTGCTCGAAGTTAAGACGACCGAGCAGGCGGGAGTCCCACATGCAGAACACGCCGACGAGGCCGACGAGCACCGCACTGATGAACGTATTCATACCCTTCTCCTTTCAGTCAGGCAAAAGCCTGGTTGATTACAGCTTGGCGTCGATGTCGACGCTCTGATACGTAGGGGTCTGCTGGACGTAGAGCTTGATGCCCATGTCGAGCAGCTGGTTGACGTCGGCCTTCTGGGTGGCGTCGAGGAAGACGGAGCTGTCCTTGCCGCCAATCTGATCGGCACCGTCGTGGTTGGCGGTGGCGCCCAGGTTGATGGCGTCGAGCTTGTAGCCCTGGCAGAACTGCAGCATCTCGGCCGTGTTGCCAAAGACGAACATGACGCGCTCGCCGAGGGTGTTGAGCTTGTCCATCTTGGCGAGGGCACGCTCGACGGTGAAGACGTTCAGGCGCACGCCCTGGGGCTTGGCCAGCTTAAGAGCGCCCTTCTTGATGTCATCGTTGGCGGCAGCGTTGTCGACGACGATGATGCGCTCGGCCTGAACCTTGGTGGTCCAGGTAAAGACGACCTGGCCGTGCAGCAGACGGTAGTCAAGACGTGCGAGGACGATCTTGGCGGGACCGGAGCTGTGACGGGACGCCTTGGCCTTCTTGGCGGGAGCCGCGGCAGCCTCGACCGGTGCGTTGGGGTTGGTCAGACCGGTGCGGGCCTCGTTGATGAGGGCCGCGAGCTCGGCGCCCTTGACGGGGACGGGGCTCATAGCGAGCGTCAGTGCCAACGGAATGTTGAAACCGCTGACAACCGTGAACTTCGTGCCGTTCTTGGAAAGCTCGACCATGTTGTTGTTGACCGAGCTGCCGAGCATATCGGTCAGCACATAGACGGTGTCGTCTGCGTTGAACGTGGCGATCATGGCGTCCACCTTATTGGTGATGGGCTCCTTGTCGTCACGAGCAAGCGACACGACGTGGACGTTCGACACGTCGCCGAGAACCATCTCGAGCGTGTCTTTGGCGCCTGCGGCCAGGCCGCCATGAGATGCGAGAATGATCTGATTCATCTTGCCTCCTCCTTTTCGTTATGGTCATTATAACGTCTTATACGTTGCGGATATTGCTAATTAGTATAAAGACCGTTCGCGGGTGAAAATCGACCGTTGACGGGTTTAACGTACTTGAAACGTTGGGGCTAGGTAGGCCGGCGCTGGCTGGATAACCCCAGGTCGGATGCCGCGCGCAATCTCCTATCGCACAAAGTACCAGGGGCTTTCCTGCACGGTGGGCTCCAGCGCGATGCCGGTGCGCTCCTTAAACAGATCCATGTCCTGAGATTTTTCGGTCCACCACGCGTTGGGCTTAAAGGTCATGCTCTCAATGACATGACCGACAAACACACTGTTGCGCAGCTTAGAGAAGTCGGTGTTCATAATCAGGATGGACGCGAGCACCAGCACGATGCCCAGGACTTTGATCGCGCCGGCGGGCTCGGCGTAGACACCAATGCCCACCAGTACGGTGACGACCGTCTCGAAAGACATTACGACGGGAACTTTCGATGTCTCGAGCCCCATGGACAGACCCTGCATATATAAGATGTAAGCAACGGCTGTGGGGATGAGTCCAAAGCCAAGGAACAGCAGCAGCAGCTGTGGCGACATTGCCGCGGCGACATCCGGCCACGGAGCCGCGATAGCTGCCATAACCGCACCGCCAAAAACAAAGCCCCAAAACGTGACAGCCAGCGGGTGGACCGTCTTGGTTGCTATTCGGCTAAACACCGCGAGCGACGCACCACAAAGGCCTGCAATCACGCCCGACGTGACGCCCCAAACCGAAAAATGAAAACCGGAAAGGTCGCCATTGGTCACCGCAAGCACGCAGCCAACGATGTTAAAGACAATGGCAACGAGCTTGTTGGGGGTCACGTCCTCGCGATAAAGCACGCGGCCGAGCATGACGCCAAACACCGGCGAGGTGTAGAGCAACACCGAGGCCGTAGACATACCCACCTCGCGCATGCACTCGTAATAGCAGGTGTTGGCGGCGGCTAAACCGACGATACCGACCAGCGCGCAGGGGACGAGCTCTTTGGGGCTTGCCTTGAATAGCGTCAGGGGACCCTGAGCCACGGTAGACCCCTCACCCGGACGGCAGCCCATAAACATCAGGACCGGCGCCAAGATAAGCGCTCCGACCAACAAGCGAAAGGCCGCCATGCTCTGAGACGAAACGCCCATGGCCGAGATGCCGTTTACAAAGATTCCGATGCTGCCCCACATAAGCGCGGCGATCAGCACCAGCACATAGCCCAGATTGCTTTTCTTCAACGCAGCCTCCTCGGTATTGTTTCCAATATGTTTCACACTACGTTATAGTCGTTATATACATTTTTCAAGACACAAATCGCCGAACGGAAAAATCCGCTCCCCACATACTCATTGGGTAGTCATTGGGGACGCACTTAAATGACTGGTCATTCAAGAACGCCCCCCAACGACTAGGACTGTCCCCAACTGCCGGCAGAAAAGGAACGTTCCCAACGTCTAAGGCGCCGCTGGTTGAGCATAAGTCAGCGAGCGGGCCGCATTTGAGGCAAGGTGACGTGAAACGAAAGGGCGCTGACCTTCTGGTCGCGCCCTTGAAGTTGAACGTCAGATTGCCCAAATGCGGACCGCGCAGCGTCGAGCCGTTACGCGGTTTGGTAAAACCGCGTAACTAATACTCAAGCTTCCACATGTAGCGGCGCGTCATGTAGTCCTTGTGGGTGACGGCGGAGAGCGCACGCATGTAGACGTTGTTGAGAATCGGGGCAAAGATCAGGTGGTTGAAGTACTCGCTCACGCTGTCCTTGATGTCGTTGAGGCCGAGCTCCTTGGCGTCGAGCTGATAGACGCGCTCGCCACCGTACTGGTTGACGAAGCGGATGCCGCGCTCGTCGTTGCAGCGGCTGCGGCCGACGCTGATGAGCTGGAACAGCGAGGTGCGCTTGTCCAGGATCTCGAAGGGGCCGTGGAAGAAGTCGCAGGTGTTGATGGTGCAGGAGTCGATCTGCAGCATCTCCTGCACGTTGCAGATGCTAAAGACGTAGGCGGCACCAAAGAGCGGACCCTGAGCCATGACGTTGATGCAGGGCTTGTCGGCGTTCTGCTCGGCCCACTTGGCAGCAAGCGGACGGGTGTACTCGACGGCCTTGCGATAGATGGGGTCGACCAAGTCAAACGCGGCCATAGCGGTCTCGTACTCGGCATAGCCCTCGGTCTGCTGCGTAAGCTCCATGGCGATCATGGTCACGACGGCGGAGTTGGTGCGGCCCATGCAGGACTCGTCGACGGCCAGGCTGTCGTACTGGATCTTGTAGTCGCAGACCTCGGTGAGGCCGGACTCGTCAACATAGATGGCGATGGTGCTGGCGCCGTGGTCCTTGGCGACCTGGGCGGCAACGATGGTCTCCTTGGTGCCGCGCATGGACACGACGACGGCCAGGGTGTTCTCGTTGACGTAGGCCGGGGTGGCGTGCACGAACTCGTTGCTGGTGTAGCTGGAGCTCACGACCTGCGTGGCCTCGTGCTCCATAAAGTACTGGGCAGGATAGTTGCCGCCGTTGGATCCGCCGGCACCAATCCACACGACGCGCTTGATGCCGCCCTTGTCTGCCTTGTCAGCCAAAACCTGGGAGACGACATCCTTAACCTGTTCCTGAGTAGTCATCGTGCATCAGCCTTTCTTCTCGTTTGATGCTCTCGATGGCATACAAGTTACATACATGTTTTGGTTATGTCGACTAGTTGTATGCTATATTTATCTTAGAAATTTTGCTGGTAAGGTTTTCGGTAGCTCAATACCAGCGGTTTTATTGTTGTGTTGAATACATGCTTGCTTAGATAAGCATACAAGTTAGATATAGGCTGATCGCATGAAAGCTTCGTCTAAAAAGAAACTGGCCCAATACGAGCGCTTGGCGGGCATGCTGCGTGACCGCATCGCCGCCGGCGTCTACGCGCGCGAAGACAAGCTGCCGTCCGAGATGGAACTCATGGACGAATCGGGGCTGTCGCGCAGCACCGTGCGCCACGCCCTTAAGGTGCTCATTGATGAGGGCCTGGTGCGCACCGAACGCGGGCGTGGCGCCTTTGTGGCCGACACGCCCGCGCTCCACGAGAACAACCTGGTGTTTTCGAGCTATACCAAGCAGGTCGAGGGCCAGGGCATGAAGCCCACCACGCGCACGGTGGACTCGGGCTTTACCAAGGCGTGCGGCAGCATAGCTAAGTTCTTTGATGCCGCCGTGGGCAGTAAGCTCGTCAAACTTGTCCGTCTGCGTTATCTGGACGATGCGCCACTGTGCCTGGAGACCACCTATCTGCCGCCAAGCTTTGGGTCGCTCATCGATCGCGATATCAACGGTTCGCTCTACGCCACGCTGCGCCAGGAATTCCATCGCGCGCCGGCACAGGGACATAAGACCTTTGAGGTGTGCTATGCCTCGCAAAACGAGGCGTTTTTGCTCAACGTCGAGCGCGGGCAGGCGCTGATCCTGATCACCGACTACGTCTACGACACCGACGGCCGACCGCTCCATGTCTCTAAGCGCATCCAACGCACCGACCGCGCCAAATACACCGAGC
The DNA here is from genome assembly GCA_965149855.1 of uncultured Collinsella sp. Classification (GTDB taxonomy): domain Bacteria; phylum Actinomycetota; class Coriobacteriia; order Coriobacteriales; family Coriobacteriaceae; genus Collinsella. The sequence goes on along the minus strand of CBCTTO010000031.1, from coordinate 9,418 downwards.
CAATCGGCTAACCTGCCAAAATAAACCTGTCCCTAAATGGTAGGTTTGGGGAGGTCGGGGAACCAGGTTGGTTTGGGTTGGTTGGGTGTGCGCTCGGCTAGGACCAACTCCATCCAGCACATGTCGTACCAGCGGCCGAACTTTTGGGCACAGCGATCGAAGGCGCCCACCAAGCGATATCCCATATGGGCATGGAAGTCCTGGCTATTGTGCGTTAGATACTCGTCGTCCTTGTCGTGCGGCACGGCGATGAGCGCGCACATGTTGGTGATGCCCATCGCGATCAGGCACTGCTTGAGCGCATCGTGCAGCTTGCGACCCAGCCCGCCATGGCGCACATCGCGTGCCAGGTAGATCGACGTCTCGACCGACCAGTCGTATGCCTCGCGGCTGTTAAGCGAACTCACGTAGGCATAGCCTACCGGACGCCCGTCCAACTCCATCACCAAATACGGATAGCGCTTGAGCGTACGCTCAATACGCCCGGCGAACTCCTCAACGCTCGGCACCTCGTATTCGCAGGTAATCGCCGTCTGGCGCACATACGGCTCATAGATGACAAGCAACACCGGCGCGTCTTCGGGCGTCGCCAGGCGAATCGTCGGCTCGGACATCTCGGTCATACAACCCTTCTCCCTCAAAAACAAAGGCCGCCTTGCGCCAAACCCAGCGCAAGGCGGCCCCTCGTCATTACATCAGGCTACAGGACAGCCGCCAGCGCGTCGATGTCCTCCTGCGTCGTGGCCCAGCTGGTGCAAAAGCGCACCACCGTGTGGGTCTCGTCGTACTTTTCCCAGTACTCGATCGAGGCATGCTCGCGAATGTGGGCCATGTCCTCGTTGGGCAGAATCACAAACTGCTGGTTTGTGGGCGTCTCCAAAAAGAACTGGTAGCCGCGCTCGTGCAGCACGCGACGAAGCGTCTGAGCCGTCTCGATCGCCTGGCGACCAATCTCAAAATACAGGCCATCGGTAAAGAGCGCCTCAAACTGCACGCCCGTCAGACGGCCCTTGGCCAACAGCGCGCCGTGCTGCTTAATACGCGGAATGGGATGCGCCGGGGCGTGCATGCCGCAGAACACCACAGCCTCGCCGCAGAGCGCGCCGCACTTGGTGCCGCCGATGTAGAACACGTCACACAGCTGCGCCAGCTCGGGCAGGGTAATGTCGCACTCATCGGCCGCCAACGCATAGGCCAGACGGGCGCCATCCACAAACAGCGGAATCTCGCGCTTCTGGCACACTGCGTGAATCGCCGCGAGCTCGGCCTTGGAGTACAGCGTGCCGTACTCGGTCGATAGACTCACGTACACGGCGCCCGGGAACACCGTGTGCTCATAGCTCTCGTTTTCGTAGAACACCTGGATATAGTTCTCGAGGTCCTCGGCGTGCATCTTGCCCTCGTAGCCGGGGATGGTGAGTACCTTGTGGCCGCCAAACTCGATGGCGCCCGCCTCGTGGCAGGCGACGTGGCCAGTCTCGGCAGCAACGACGCCCTCGTACGGCGCGAGAAGCATGTCGATCACCGTCGCGTTGGCCTGCGTGCCGCCCACCAGAAAAAACACGTCGGCGTCAGGCGCCTGGCAGGCCTCGCGAATAAGGTGCTTGGCACGCTCGGTATGTGCATCGGTACCGTAGCCGGGCTGCGGCTCCATATTAGTGTCGACGAGCGCCTGCAGCACCGCCGGGTGTGCGCCGTGGGAATAATCGTTGTTAAACGCGAGCATGGCAATCCTCTCTTACCGGGTATCGGCCAGATGATTCAAACGGAGCTATTGTACGCCGTTGGGATAGGCAATACGCGCGGCAAGGCACTCAAGCGCCAGCACCAGGGCAAAGCCGCAGCTCACGTCACTCAAAAAATGCGCTCCGATCACGATACGGCCAAAGGCGACGAGCGCCGCGACCACAGCCGCCGTCCAAAAGACCACCCGGCGGCGCGACGGCTTTTCCTTAAAGGCCGCCGCGGGAAGCCCGGCGAGCATGAGGCCAATCGCCGCATGCGCGGTGTGTCCACTCGCGAACGACTTAAAGCCGTCCTTGATTACGCCGGCGGCGATATAGCTCCACTTGTCGGGGTTGCCAATCACCCACCACGGCTGAAAATTGAGCCCCGGCGTGACCTCGATCACGCGCATGCGCGGGCGCGACCACAACGGCTTGACGATCACGTTGAGGATAATGGCCTGAGCGACCCACACGGCAAGCACCATCAACGCCCAGCGCGTGAGCTCGTCAGGCTCGGTCGCGCGCGTGAGGCGATAGACGATAAGGTTGGCGGCGATCACCAGCACAAACGTCAGCACCAGCTGAACGGCAATGAGTTTACCGCCAACCCGCAGGGACGAAACGATCTCGTAGCCGGCCAGGCCAACGTTGATCAGAACGCCCAGCACGGCGAGCCATTCGCTCCCCCTGGAGTCGGGACGCACCGCGCGTACGAGCATAACGCCCGCGACGCTCGCCGTCAGCTCGAACGGCAGCTCGCCGGCGGCCTCGATAAAGCGACCGTACATGCTGCCGATATTGAACAGCGCGCTCGAGATCTGATAATCGAAGAAACTGCCCGCGCCCAGACAAAGACACAGGGCAACCGCGATAATGGCGACATCTTTCTTATAGATGTATCCGAACATGCTTTCCTTTCGATCGGGCGAAGGGTCGACCCGCAACGTGGTGGGGCAAAGATAGCTTTGTCCCATAAATACCCTTACAGGTTGAGCATAAGTGAGCGAAAACGTTCCATTTGTGGCAAGGTGGCCCGAAGGAGGAGGGAAGCGTACTTGCGTACGCGACCGACGAGTGAGGGTCAGATTGCCCAAATGGAGCGTTTGCAGCGTCGACCCGTTAGTCGTCGTCGCTGGCACCCAGCTGTTGCAGCAGCATGAGCGCCGCGGCCACCGGGCCGGTGCCGTCGTTGGCGTCGAGACCGCGACCCAGGCCGCTGCCCGCACCGGCGCCTGCCTTGTAGGGTACCGACAGCTTGCGGCTCTTGGGGAAGTTCACCGCGCCATAGCGGGTCTTAAGCTCAAAGGCCACCTTCTTAGGCACGTCGACGCCCAAAAACGTGATGCGACCGCCACTGAGCGTGACGCTCTCGAGCCCCAGACGCTCGCCGCGAATGCGGATGCGCGCGCGATTGAACAGGTTGAGTCCCGCCAACGGCAGCTCGCCATGCGCGGCCTCGGTCTCTTCCTGCACCTCGTCGATGCTCTCCAGGTCCTCGGCCGCTGCGAGCTTACGGTACACGAGCACGCGCTGGTCCACCGCCGGCAGGTACTCCTCGGACAAGAAGTAGTCGGCCGGCAGGTTAATACCCACGTTCGCCGCCTCCACGCCGGCGTCGTCATCGCCGCGCGCCTCGGCCACGGCCTGGCCCAGCATCTGCGTAAACAGGTCAAAGCCCACGCTCGACAGGTTGCCGTGCTGCTCGGCTCCCATAAGCGAGCCGGCGCCGCGAATCTCCAGGTCGCGCATGGCGATGCGCATGCCGCTGCCCAGGTCCTGAAACTCGGAAAGTGCGGTCAGGCGCGCCGTTGCCTCCTCGGTGAGTGGCAGCTCGCCCGGGAACATAAAGTACGCGTATGCCTGCGTGGCAGAGCGGCCCACACGGCCCTTAAGCTGGTAGAGCTGTGCCAGGCCCAAGCGCTGCGAGTCCTCGATGATCAGCGTGTTGGCCGTTGCGTTGTCGATGCCGCTCTCCACGATGGTCGTGGCGATGAGCACGTCGATCTTTTTGGTCGCGAACTCGATCATCACGTCCTCGACCTCGCGCGGGCTCATCTTGCCGTGCGCCACGCCCACGCGCGCCTCGGGCGCGGCCTCGTGCACGCGCGCCACGGCGTCGTCGATGGTCTTGACGCGGTTGGACACGTAGTACACCTGACCGCCGCGGCCCACCTCCAGGCGAATCGCCGCACTCACCACGTCGGGGTCGTACTCTCCCACGTGCACGATCACGGGGCGGCGCCCGGTCGGCGGCGTGGTGATCAGGCTCATGTCGCGCACGCCGCTCGTGGCCATCTGCATGGTTCGCGGAATCGGCGTTGCCGAAAGCGTGAGCACGTCAATCTGCTCACGCAGGTTCTTGAGCTGCTCCTTGTGCTGCACGCCAAAGCGCTGCTCCTCGTCGATGATCACCAGGCCCAGGTTCTTGGGGTTCACATCGGCCGAAAGCAGACGGTGCGTGCCGATGAGCACGTCGATCGTGCCCTCGGCAAACGCCTTGAGCGCGCGCTTTTGCTGCGCCGGCGTGCGGAAGCGGCTGAGCACCTCGACCTCGAGGCCAAACGGGGCAAAGCGCTCAAAGAACGTCTCGTAGTGCTGCTGGGCAAGAATGGTCGTGGGACAGAGCACCATGACCTGGCGGCCGGAGTCCACACACTTAAACGCCGCGCGCAGGGCGACCTCGGTCTTGCCAAAGCCCACGTCGCCGCACAGCAGGCGGTCCATGGGCTTGGGCGCCTCCATGTCAGCCTTGATGTCGGCGATAGCCTCCAGCTGGTCGCGCGTCTCGTCGTAGGGGAAGCTCTCCTCCATCTCGATCTGCTCGGGCGTATCGGGCGGACAGGCGATACCGGTAATCGACGAGCGGCGCGTATACAGGTCGACCAAGTCAAACGCCAGCTTTTTGGCGTTCTTGCGTGCCTTGTTGGTGGCGCGCGTCCAGTCGGCGGTGTTGAGCCTGGTCAGGCGCGGCTTGTCGCCGTCGGGACCGACGTATCGCGTGATGCGGTCGACCTGCTCGAGCGGCACGTAGAGCTTGTCGCCGTCGGCATATTCCAGCAAAAAGTAGTCGCGCTCCTTGCCGCCCACTTCCTGGCGCGCGATCTCGCTAAAGAGCGCGATGCCGTGAGTGGCGTGCACCACGTAGTCGCCCGGCTTAAACGGGAAGGTGATCTGCGTAATGTCAACCTTGCGGCGGCTGCGCGCGCGGTTGGCGTCCATGCGGGCGTTGAGGTCGGCGATCGAGAACACGGCCAGATTGGCATCGGGCACCACCACGCCCTGCGGCAGAGCGGCATCGACAAAGGTCACGCGTCCGCGCGAGATAGTGGGCACGGCGGCGCCGGCGGCAGCCTGGGCGGCACCCGCCTCGAGCGAGCGGGCGTTGAGCGCGTCGGCGCGGCGCTCGCGAATGGAAGCATGGGCCTCCTGGCGGGCAGCACGGTCGGCGGAATCCGCCGCTGCCACGCGCACGCGCTCGCCAATGACGCCTGCGTTTTCGGGCGCGGCCGTCAGCGATTCCTCAAAGGTAATGCCCTCATCACCAAAGGTGAGCTCCATCGACTCGCGCGCACCGCGGTCAGGGATGGCAAACACGCAGGCGTAGCGCTTGCCCACGACTTCCTGAATGCGCGCCATAAAGCGATTGTCCGAGCCTGCGATGGCCGGCTGCTCAATCTTGAGCTCGGCCGTCACCGCGCCGCCGGCACGAATCAGACTCACATAGTTCAGGCGCTGCTGGGCACCAAAATCGAGCTGTTGGGCGCGCACGTACAGACCATCCAGGCGGTCAATCCCTGCCTCGCCGGCACGGGCCTCGATATCCTCGTAGGCGCGCAGACAGTCGTCGAACAGCGAACGCGGCTCGGACAAAACCACGAGCGCCTTGCCGCTCACGTGTGCCAGCGGGCTTACGGTCTGGCCGTACATCACCGGCAAAAAGCGGTCGAGCTCGGGCGTGACGATGCGCGCATCCACCATCTCGAGCAGCGCCGCCAGTTTGCTGTCGTCCTGGCTGGCGCGATAGAGCGCCACATGCATGTTGTGGACGGCCTCGTCGGTAAGCGCCAGCTCACGGCAGGGGAAGATCTCGATACTGTCCTCGTTACCGATGGTCTGCCCCGTTGAACTCACCATGCGGCGGATGCGGTCAATCTCGTCGCCGAAAAACTCGATGCGCACGGGCGCCTTTTCCTGCGCGGGAAACACCTCTACAGTGTCGCCGTGCACGCGGAACAGACCGGGCGCATCGGCGGCGCCGGCATTGGTGTAGCCCATGCCCACCAGGCGCTGCGGCACCTCATCAAAAGGAATCTCCTCGCCCACCGAAAAGGTCGTGGACTCCCAATAGCGGCTCTCGACCGGCGGCACGCAACGCAGCAGCGCGCGAGCCGAGGCGACCATGATGCAGTTGTCCCCACGCACGATGCGCCCCAATGCCTCGCAGCGCTGCGCCACCACGGCGTCGTCGGGCGCCTGCTCGCGCCACGGATAGTCCTTGCGCTCGGGGAAACGGCACACATGTGCCAGGCCCACGTAGGCGGCAAGGCTGCGCGCGGCGCGATCGGCCGCGTCCTCGCCGCTCACAATGTAGACCGTGGGGCGCGGACGGCGCGCAAACTGGGCCGCCGCCATAAGCGTGCGACCCGATTGCGACACGGCCAGCGTCACGTCCTCGCCGGCATCGAGTCCTGCCTCGACAGTCTGCAGCGCCTCGGCAGTGTAGAGCTGCGCGGCTATACGGTGAATGAGCATGCTGTTCCTCCGGCATTGCAACGCCAAAAGCCCGCCGGGGCAAGCTCGGCGGGTCGTACGTCAAATACATTGTCAGTCATGGTAGCGCATGGAGAGGACTCCGGCTCAAGGGCAAACCCAGCCCCGCAAAAACGCCAGACGAAGATGCGTTCCGCCCTACCCCGCTACGCGCACGCTGGGGCACAAATCTGCCAGCGGACACTCGTCACACTTGGGTTTGCGGGCATCGCAGATCTCGCGACCAAAGGTGATCCACTGATGGTTGACCGACTCCCAATACTCGTGCGGCAAAATCTTGAGTAGATCCTGCTCGGTCTTGAGCGGCTCCTTGGCATGCGTCTTAGGACTCAGCATCAGGCGGTGCGCAATGCGGTTGACGTGTGTGTCCACCGCAATACCCTCCACGATGCCATACCCCACGTTGAGCACGATGTTTGCCGTCTTGCGTCCCACGCCCGGCAGCTTCACGAGTTCCTTCATGTCGGCCGGCACCTCGCCGCCATAGTCGGCGACGATCATCTGCGCGGCCTCGACGGCATGCTTGGCTTTGCTCTTGTAGAAGCCGAGTGACTTGATGGTGTCTGCCACGTCAGCCACGCTCGCCCCGGCCATAGCCTCGGGCGTAGGCCACTGGGCAAACAGCCGCGGCGTCACCTTGTTGACCTGTGCATCGGTCGTTTGCGCCGAGAGCAGCACCGCGATCAGTAAGCGGAAGGGATTCTCGTGGTCCAAAAAGCACTCGACCGGGCCATAGCGACGGTTGAGACGCTCGCACACCTCAACGGCGCGCTCGCGTTTGGCGGCATTGGTCTCGCGTGGCATAACGACTCCTCGGCTCAACGGCACAATAAACTTATGGGCACAATTGTCCCACGTCCGAGACGCTTACGCCTCCAAGAATGCGCCGGTCTGACGGCTCCACAGGCTCGCGTACTCGCCACCCGCCTCGACAAGCTGCGCATGCGTGCCGTCCTCGACAATCTCGCCATCGGCCAGCACCACAATGCGGTCGAGCGCCGCCACGGTGGACAGGCGGTGCGCCACCACAATGGAGGTACGTCCACGCATCAGGTTCTCGAGCGCCTCCTGCACCAACGCCTCGGACTCGCTGTCCAAGGCAGACGTCGCCTCGTCGAGCACCAAAATCGGCGCGTCGGTTAGGATGGCGCGGGCGATAGCCACGCGCTGACGCTGGCCGCCCGAGAGCTTGACGCCGCGCTCGCCCACCATGGTGTCAAAGCCACGAGGCAAGCGGTCGATAAACTCGGTCGCATTAGCCAAGCGAGCCGCCTCGCGGATCTGCTCGTCGGTGGCGTCGGGGCGGCCGTAGGCGATATTCTCGCGAATGGAGCGATGGAACAGCAGCGCCTCCTGCGGCACGTAGGCAACCTGGCGGCGCAGGCTCTGCTGCGTGCAGCGCGAGACATCCTGACCGTCCACGAGCACGCGGCCGCCCTGAACATCGTCCAGGCGCAGCAGCAGCTTGGTGAGCGTCGTCTTACCCGAGCCCGATTTGCCAACCAGGCCCACGCGCTGGCCCGCCGCCACATGAAGTGTCAGGTCATCGAACACGCTCTCGCCCGCCGCAGCGTCACGATACGCAAAGCTCAGGTGCTCAAAATCAATCGCGCCCTCGGTCACTTTGAGCTCAGGGGCGTCCGGGTCGTCTGCCACCAAACGTGGCTCGTCCAGCACGCGCGTCATCTCGGCCGCATCGCCGAGCGCGCGGTTGATGCGCTGCATCATGGAGCTTACGTAGTTCAGGCGCATGGTGAGGTTATAGGTGTAGGTAAAGATCATGACGAGCGAGCCGGCCGAGATGCCAAACCACGCGTTGCCGCCCGCCACGAACACACTCACCACGGCCATAGTGATGACGATAAGACCCGAGGTCGTAAAGTTGCGCTGCATCATGGCGTGCATCGAGACCGTCTCGGCATCGCGCGCGGCACGATCGGCGGCGTCGAACAGATCGCGTTCAAAGTCCTCGCGCCCGCAAGTCTTGACGGCCAAGATGTTCGTGACCGCGTCGGAGAGTACGCCCGAGAGCTTGTTCTGCGCGGCGGACGTCGCGGCCGAAAGCGGCATGATGCGCTTGTACATAAGCCAGACAAACGCGATGTAGACGACCATGATGCACACCAGGATCACGGTAAACGTCGGCACCACCGGGGCGAGTGCGGCCACGGTGCAGATGACCGAGGTGATGGTGGGGATGAGCGAATACACCGTCACGTCGACCAGACCCGTGTAGCCGCTCATAAAACGACTCGTCTGGCTCACGAGCGATCCGCCAAAGCGGCTGGTATGGAATGTCATGGATTGGTTGGAGAGCGTGTCGAAGCATAGACGCGCCAGGTGATAGTTGCCTGCAATCTCGAGCTTGTAGACGGTGTAGTCCTGTAACTTGGAGAGGATCTGACCCACCAGGTTAACGAGTACGAGCGCCAGGATATAGGGGCCGAAGACCTCAAACACCTGGTCACCCACCACGGGACCGGCTTGAACGCGGTCGACAATGAGGGCCATCACATAGGTATTGGCAAACGTCAGCAAAAAGATGTAGCCCGCCGACGAGAACACCGAGAGAAAGACAATCAGCGACTGCGTGCGCGTGACGCCCCAAAACCGCTGCAGCGTGCGACGCACGGTGGAGCGGCTGAGCGGGCTGGTGCTTCTCTGAGACATGGGCTTCCTTTCGCATCTGATTGGGCGAAACGCCATTGTTGCATACTAAAGCGCACTTCAGGCAAGTGCGACGCGAAAAGCGCCCGCGCCCCGCGCTTGCGCAGGCGCCCCGCCGTCTTGTTGCAATTAGTCCTCGTCTTCTTGGTCTGTGGGAAGGCCCGCGGGCGTGAGTCCCAAAATCTCATCGGCTTGATCGGCGTCTTCCAGCGCGTCGATATCCTTGAGCTTGCGCTCCATAACGTTGGTGCGCG
>CBCTTO010000030.1:0-20237 GCA_965149855.1 uncultured Collinsella sp. | reverse complement strand
ACGCGGCCAATCCGCGACCCTTAACTACTGAGAGTAGTATAGCTGCTCCCGTCCCTGCGGTCTTTGTGGTGGCGGCTGAGCCTTTCCCTCGGGAACTGGGCTTCGCGAAGTTTCCCGAGGGAAAGGCTCAGCCGCCACCCTGCGACCTATCGGGAATTGCTATGACGTACGTTGGCTGAAATATTAACGTGGGATCCGCCGTTCGAACGAACGGCGGATCCCACGCTCACTTTTTATTCAGCCCTAGTCATCGCGCAAAGCCCCTTCGGCAGCACACGGTGCAACCGGGTCACCGCAGGCCGGAGCGGGAGGCGGACCTTTCTCTCGGAAAACTTCGCGAAGCCCAGTTTCCGAGAGAAAGTGTTCGCCTCCCGTCCCGGCCGGACAGGCCACACTACACCGTGTGCTGCGGCAGGTCCTGCAGGGCGATGACGTCCATGCCCATGTCGTTGGCGCTGCCGTGGCCCTGCTGGTCCTCACGCACTGCCTCGATGGCACTCACGTACGTATTGGCCGCAGACATCGCCGTCACGCAAGTCACGCCGCGGCGCACCGCCTCGGTACGCAACAGATAGCCGTCGCCACGCGAACCCGGGCCGTACGGCGTGTTGATGATCACCGCGATCTTGCCATCGGCGATCAGGTCACCGATGTTGGGACGCTCGCCGTCGTGCGGGCCGCTAATCTTCTCCACGACCTCGCACGTCACGTTGCCGCCGCGCAGCACGCGCGCCGTGCCCTCGGTAGAGCAGATATCAAAGCCCAGGTAGCGCAGGATACGCGCGACCGAAAGGATGTGGCGCTTGTCACGGTCGCACACGCTGATGAACACCTTGCCGGCGCTCGGGTCGGGCAGCTTGTAGTCAATCGCCAGCTGCGTCTTGGCATATGCCTCGGGATAGCTCTTGGCGATACCCATGACCTCGCCCGTCGACTTCATCTCGGGCCCCAGGATAACGTCGGCACCGGGGAAACGACCCCAGGGCATAACGGCTTCCTTCATGCAGAACCAGTCCAGCTGACGCTCGTCGCTCGGCAGGCCCAGGCTCGCGATGGAATCGCCCGCCATGATACGCGCCGCGCACTTGGCCAGCGGTACGCCGGTGGCCTTGGAGATGAACGGCACGGTACGGCTGGCACGCGGGTTGGCCTCGATCACGTAGACGGTCTCGCCCTTGATGGCATACTGCACGTTGACCAGGCCGCGTACGCCCAGCGCCATCGCGATGCGGCGTGTGGTCTCGCGAAGCTTTGCCTGCAGGCTCTCGCTAAAGCTGAACGGCGGGATGCAGGTCGCAGAGTCGCCGGAGTGAATACCGGCCTCCTCGATATGCTCCAGAATACCGCCGATGTAGACCTCTTCGCCATCGCACAGGGCGTCGACATCGGACTCGATCGCACCCTCCAGGAAGCGATCGAGGTACACCGGGTAGTCGGGGCTAATGCGCGCAGCCTCGGCCATGTAATCGCGCAGATGCTCGGCATCGTAGGCGATCATCATGCCGCGGCCGCCCAGCACGTAGCTCGGACGCACCAGCAGCGGGTAGCCGATGTGCGCGGCTACGGCCTCGGCCTCCTCAAACGAGGTGGCCTGGCCCGCCGGCGGGTACATGATGCCCAGCTTGTCGAGCAGAGCGGCAAAGCGCTCGCGGTCCTCGGCAAAGTCGATGGCATCGGGCTTGGTGCCCATGATGTTCACGCCGCTCTCCTCGAGCATGCGCGCCAGCTTAAGCGGGGTCTGGCCGCCGAGCGTCACCACGACGCCATCGGGGCGCTCAACGTCGATAACGTCCATGACGTCCTCGTAGGTGAGCGGCTCAAAGTACAGGCGGTCGGACGTGTCGTAGTCGGTCGAGACGGTCTCGGGATTGCAGTTGACCATGATGGTCTCAAAGCCGCGGGCCGCCAGCGCGTAGCTCGCGTGCACGCAGCAGTAATCGAACTCGATACCCTGGCCAATGCGGTTGGGACCGGCGCCCAGGATCATCGCCTTGGGCTTGTCCGTCGGCGTGGTCTCGTCGGGAGCCACGCACTTCTTGGCATCCGGACTCGTGCGGTAGATGTTCTCGTACGTCTTGTAGTGGTACTCCGTGGCGCTCGAGAACTCCGCAGCGCAGGTATCGACCGTCTTCATGCTGGGAACCACGCCAAGGCCCTTGCGATAGGCGCGCACAAAGCGCTCGTCCGAGCCGGTCAGCGCGGCGATCTCGGCGTCGCTCGTGCCGTACTGCTTGAGCAGGCGCATCGCGTCGGCGTCGATATCCTCCACACGCAGGCCGCGGATGCTCTCCTGGACCTGCACCATATCGTTGATACGGTTGAGATACCACGGATCGATACCGCAGATGGCATGGATGCGAGCGATGTCCCAGCCACGGCGCAGGGCCTCGACCACAAAGAAGATGCGATGCTCGGTCGGGGTTGCCACGGCCTGAGCGAGCTCGTCGTCGCTCAGCTTATCGGCACCCTCTTTGCCACCGGCGCAAATGCCCTGGTGGCCATCCTCCAGCGAGCGCATAGCCTTGCCAAAGGCCTCCTCAAAGGTGCGGCCGATCGCCATGATCTCGCCCACGGCCTTCATACGCGTGGTGAGCGTGGGGTCGGTACCCTTGAACTTCTCGAAGGCAAAGCGCGGCACCTTGACAACGCAGTAGTCAATCGTGGGCTCAAAGCAGGCAGGCGTTGCCTTGGTAATGTCGTTGACGATCTCGTCGAGTGTGTAGCCCACGGCCAGGCGCGCGGCGGCCTTAGCGATGGGGAAGCCCGTGGCCTTGGAGGCCAGCGCGGACGAACGGCTCACGCGCGGGTTCATCTCGATGACGATCAGGCGGCCGGTCTGAGGGTTCACGGCAAACTGCACGTTTGAGCCGCCGGTCTCGACGCCAATCTTCTCCAGAATGGCGAGCGACGCGACACGCATGCGCTGATACTCCAGGTCGGAGAGGGTCTGCGCCGGCGCCACGGTGATGGAGTCGCCGGTGTGCACGCCCATGGGGTCGAGATTCTCGATGGAGCACACGATGATGCCGTTGCCGGCGTGGTCACGCATGACCTCCATCTCATACTCTTTCCAGCCCTCGATGGACTCCTCGACCAGCACCTCGTGGGCAGGCGAGAGCTCCAGGCCCTGGCTCACGATGGAGACGAGCTCCTCGTGGGTGTGAGCGATGCCGCCGCCGGCGCCGCCGAGGGTAAAGCTCGGGCGCAGTACGCAGGGATAGCCCACGCGCTCGGCGATGGCCTCGGCGTCGGCCACGCTGTAGGCATAGCCCGAGCGCGCGACCTCCAGGCCAATCTCGGCCATGGCCTCGTTAAAGAGTTTGCGGTCCTCGCCGCGCTCGATAGCGGCCAGGTCGCAGCCGATCATCTCGACGCCGTACTTGTCGAGCGTACCGTCTTTCGCCAGCTCGACGGCGGCATTCAGACCGGTCTGGCCGCCCAGCGTGGGCAGCAGCGCGTCCGGGCGCTCTTTCTTGATTACGCGCTCGATAAATTCGGCGGTGATGGGCTCGACATAGGTGCGGTCGGCCAAGCCCGGGTCGGTCATGATGGTCGCCGGGTTGGAGTTGACCAGGATGACCTCAAAGCCATCCTCCTTGAGCACCTTGCAGGCCTGGGCGCCGGAGTAGTCGAACTCGCAGGCCTGGCCAATAACGATGGGGCCCGAACCAATAACGAGGATACGCTTGATGTCAGTACGTTTCGGCATGTTAGTTCTCCTCGGTCTCGGTCGCGGCGGTCTCGGCAAAATTCCAGCCAGCCAGGCGGTCCTTCGCGGTGTCGATGTCCAGGTAGTTCTCCTCGCCGTCCATGAGTCGCGTAAAGGCGGTAAAGAGATAGTGGGCATCGGTGGGGCCAGGCGAAGCCTCGGGGTGATACTGGACCGAGAAGCACGGGGCGTCGAGCAGCTGGATACCCTCGGCGGTGCCGTCGTTGAGGTTCACATGTGTTAGGCGAATGCGGCCAAAGCGCTCGTTCATCACGACCGGCGCGATTCCGCGGCGCACCCAGACGCGCAGATCTCCATCGGCCGCATGCTCGGTCTCGCCGCCGGAAAGCTCGGGGACAAGCTTGCCCAAGCTGGGGAACAGCAGGCCAAAGCCATGGTTTTGCGCGGTGATCTCCACGCGACGGCTTACCAGGTTCATGACCGGCTGGTTGCCACCGCGGTGACCGAACTTAAGCTTTTCCATCTGGGCGCCGCAGGCCAGACTGATCATCTGATGACCCAGGCAAATGCCAAAGACCGGCACCTTGCCGATCAGCTGCTGCACCTGCTCGTAGGTCTCCACCACGGCGTCGGGGTCGCCGGGGCCATTGGACAAAAAGACGCCGTCGGGATTCATGTCGAGCACCTCACTCGCGGGCGTATTCCACGGCACGACGGTAAGGTCGCAGCCGGCGCGGACCAAGCCCTCCAGAATGCCGCGCTTGACGCCGCAGTCGTAGGCGACCACTTTGTGACGGGCAGGAGCGGCAACCGCAAGTGCAAAGTCATGCGTGGCAGGCAGGTCGGCGGCCACAAACTCGTGAGGCGCGGGGCAACTTACGGTCTTCACCAGGTTCTCGCCTACCAGCGTGGGTGCTGCGGCCAGACGCTCGGCAAGCTCGTCGACGTCGAAGATCTCGGTCGAGATAATGCCCATCTTAGAACCATTGTCGCGCAGATGGCGCACCAGGGCGCGGGTGTCGACACCTTCGATAGCGACGATGTCGTGAGCGCGCAGGTACTCCGGCACGCTGACGGCCGAGCGCCAGTTAGAAGGCGTGGCGCACATGTCGCGAACGATCATGCCGCGCATGGCCGGAGCGCTCGCAGGGCGCACGGCGTCGCCGGGGAAGGCCGACTGGACGTCGGTCTCGTCGATACCGTAGTTGCCGATCTGCGGATAGGTCATGGTTACGATTTGGCCGGCATAACTCGGGTCGGTCATGACCTCAAAGTAGCCCTCGAGCGAGGTGTTGAAACAGACTTCGCCGGTCGCGATGCCCTCGGCGCCGCATGCACGTCCATAAAAAATGGTCCCATCCTCAAGATACAGGATGCAGGGACCGCAGGTGCCCTTGCTGGTTTTGGCCAGCATACGCTGGCAAAGCTCGCTGGGCGCGAAGGTGCGGGCGGCAGCGCCCGCGGTATGGTTGTTCGCCATAATTCTCCTTCCCGGTCTCACAGGACCGGCTTAAAGGTGTGTAGTTAGGCCTCGCGGTATTGTAACCGCAAGTATGCCTCATGGCGTTAATTTCATCGAAATGTTTACGAAATGATAATTATGACTTTCTATGCATAATGATTTTTTAATCCCCGTCCCAGAAAAATCATCCCGCGGGGCTTGTGGCTCACGCGGGATGATGACGTCTTACTTTCTCTTGTCCTGCTCCAGCAAATCGGACGGTGAGCGATCGGGCTTGCCACCGCGGAAAATCTCGCGGCCATGCAGACGATGCTCCAGGTCACGTTCGGCCTTTTCCTCGTCAATCTTGGTCTGGCTCACCACCGGGTCCTCAATCAACGACGACACCGAGTTCACCTGCTTCTGAATGCGTTCGGCGATGGTGTCATCCATACTCACGATGCGCATCTTCCAGTCGATACTCGTGGCGTTGGATGAGCTCTTGGTCCACACGAACGTCAAAATGGCGCTCTGGTGGCCCCGCGCGGGGAACATGCCAAAGAAGGAATCGTGCTGAATGTTGCTATCCTCGTCGATATAGGCGTGAACGTTATACACCACGCGGTCGATCTTATCGTTGAGCAGCGCGTTGGTCGCAAGCGCCGCGGCCTGGATCTGCCCGTTGGACAGCAGCTCGAGCTCGTTGGCAGACGATGTGTCCAACACCGTCACCTCGACCGTGCCCGTACGCTCATCGGCTTCATCGACGGTAAAGTCGAGCGGGAACTGCGTAAAGCCGTTGCCCCACTCGAGTCCACCCTTGAGTGCGGTCGAAACGGTATCGACCGAAACGCTCTCGGACAGGTTGGCGGTGTTCAGACGACGCATCACGCCGTAGCCAATCTGCATGCCCACGATCAGCACCAAAATACCGATGACCACGGCCATCGCGGTCTTCGTAATGGTATGGCTCACCTGCGAGCCCGAAGGATCGTCCTCGGACAGCGGGTCGATATGTTTTGCCTGGCTCGCGCGGTCCTCGCTGCGCAGCTGCGCTAGCGCCGCTTTGTCACCGCGCTTGGCCGCAGCCTCCTTCTCACGCATGCGCTCGGTTCGCTTTTTGGCAAGCGTGGGATCCAAGACACCGGATGCATCGATTTCGGAGAATAACTCCGTCACTTCTTCCGGAGTCAAAGGGTTCTTGTCAGCCATAAACTTCCTGTCATATCAATCAGTCGAGCTCGTGCGCACGCGCACCTTCGAACTGCATTCGATAGTAACGGGCATAGGTGCCGCCACGGGCGAGAAGCTCCTCGTGCGTGCCACGCTCCACAACGCGACCATGCTCAACGGTCGCAATCTCATCGGCATGCTTAATGGTCGAAAGACGATGGGCGATGATAATCGTGGTGCGGCCGCGTGCCAGCTCTTCGAGCGACTCCTGGACTGCTTCCTCGCTCTCGTTATCCAAAGCACTCGTCGCCTCGTCCAAAATCAGGATCTTGGGGTTCTTGAGAAACACGCGCGCGATGGCAACACGCTGCTTTTGTCCGCCCGAAAGACGGCTGCCGCGCTCGCCCACGACCGTGTCATAGCCCTGTGGAAGCGACTCGATAAAGGTATCGATGTTGGCGCGGCGGGCGGCCTCGGCGATCTCTCCTGCCGTAGCACCCGGCTTGCCGTAGGCGATGTTCTCGCCGATTGTTCCGTCAAACAGGTAGACATCCTGCTGCACCAGGCCGATGGCACGACGCAGGCTCTGCTGCGTCACATCGCGCACATCCTGGCCGTCGATGCTAATGGAGCCGGCAGCCACGTCATAAAAGCGCGGCAGCAGCGAACAGGTCGTGGACTTGCCGCCGCCCGAAGGGCCAACCAAAGCGATGGTCTGCCCGGGCTTGATGGACAGATCCATATGGTCGATAACGGGACGCTCGTCGGCATCGCCCTCGCCCAGCTCGACATCCTCGTAGTTAAAGCACACGTCGTGATACTCCACGGCGCCGGCGATCACCTGCAGATCCGTAGCGCCCGGCTTGTCCTGGATATCCGGCGCGGTCGAGAGCACCTCGTCCATACGCTTAAAGCCGGCGATAGCCTTCTGATACGTTTCGGCCGAATTGACGAGCGTCTCAAGCGGCGTGCAGAACAGCGAAATATAGAGTGCAAAGGTCGCCATATCGACCGCCTGCAGCTGTCCCTGGGCGACCAGCCAGCCGCCCAGCAGTACCACGATCACATAGAGCACACCCGAGAGCAGGCCATACGTCGCGGTATAGACGCCCATGGCGTGATACATGTTCTCCTTGGACGAAAGGTAGCGATTGTTGGAGGCGCGGAACTTGAAGCGTTCGGCCTCCTCATTGGCAAAGCTCTTGACCACGCGCATGCCCGCCAGCGAATCCTGCAGCTGTGCATTGATGCCGCTGATCTTTTTGCGGTTGTCGCTAAAGACCTCGCGCATGCGCATGTTCTGCCAAAACATGATGACCGCAAACGCTGCCGTCACCACGGCCATGGCGAGTGCCAGCACCGGGGCGATGGTAAAGAGGATCACAAACGAGCCGATAATCTCGATGCCGCAGATGATGATCCACTCGGGCACGTGGTGCGCCGCCTCGCAGATATCGAACAGGTCGTTGACCACGCGGCTCATCATGTCGCCTGAGCTATTACGGTCGAAGTACGCAAAGCTAAAGCGCTCATACTGGTCGAACAGGTCCTCGCGCATCTTGGACTCCATACGCGCGCCCATCACGTGACCCCAATAGCTCACAAAGTAGCGGCAGGCGCAGCGGACGGCATACATCAGCACCAAGCCCACCGCGATCATGCCGAGCGCCTGCATAATGGCAGCCTGACCCTGAGTAAATAGCCCACCGGTCAAATTGCGCAGAATAATAGGAAACGCAAGGTCAATGGCAGCAAGCACCAGAGCACAAACAGTATCAGCAACAAAAAGCCCCATCTGGGGCTTGTAATAAGACAAAAACCTCTTCAGCATAATCACCTTACGCGGTTTTACCAAACCGCGTTTCGTCTCGACGCTGCAAGTGCTCCATTTGGACAATCTGGCCTTCAATCGTCGGTCGCGTATATCCATACGCTTCCCTCCTCTTTTAGGCCACCTTGTCTCAAATGGAGCACTTTCGCTGACTTACACAAACCTGCGGGATCATCCCCGCTCGTTAAAGCTCGGCCCCGCCTAGTCGGTGCGCAATGCTGTCGCAGGCAAGCGCGCCTACGACGGTCTTGGCGTCTTCGATCTTGCCGTCGAGCACGGCGTCGATCAGCTCGTGCAGCGGCACCAGGTCCACGTTGACAAACTCGTCATCATCGGGGTTGGGCGCATCAAACTCGAGCTTGGTAGCCAAGTAGATGTGGATGATCTCATCGCAAAAACCGCAGGACGTGACAATCGACGTCAAAAAGCGAATACGACCAGCCCTAAAGCCCGTCTCCTCATGCAGTTCGCGCTTGGCGCAATCGAGCGGGTCCTCGCCCGGGTCGAGCTTGCCGGCAGGAATCTCGACCGTCACGCGGTCGATGGCGGTGCGGTACTGACGCACCAGTACGATCTTGCCGCTCTCGGTCAGCGCCACAACGGCCGCCGCACCCGGATGGCGAACGATATCGCGGGCGCTGCGGTGACCGTTGGGCAGTTCAACCTCAAGACGGTGGACGTCGAGGATCTTACCCTTCCAGGCGCACTCCTCCGAAAGAATCTTCTCGTGCAGCTCGGCATCGTGCGGGTCGTCATCGCCCAGCACCAGCGCCGGCTCGTCAGCGACCTCGCCACCAGGCTCGCCCTCGGCGTGCCCATACAAGCGGCTGTCCTCTTCGACGATCTGCGCGTCCACGAGTTCTTCGTTCTTCTCGTCCATCCGTCTCATTCCTCTCGGACTTTAGGCATCCCAGGCGTCGCGGCCGCGCAGCGCGCGCAGGCCGATGTCGTGACGCAGGGTCTTGCCCTCAAAATCAATCTTCTCGCAGGCCTCGTAGGCAAGGTTGCGAGCGTTCTCGAACGTGTCGCCCAGAGCGGTCACGGCAAGCACGCGGCCACCATTGGTCACGAGCTGGCCGTCCACCACAGCAGTGCCCGCGTGGTACACGGTCACGTTCTCCATGGCCTCGGCATCCTCAATACCGGTAATGACCTTGCCTTTCTCGTAGCTGCCGGGGTAGCCCGCGCTCGTCAGGACAACGGCCACGGCCCACTCGTCGCGCCAGTCGAGTTCAATCTGGTCGAGCTCGCAGTTGGCACAAGCCAACATGACCTCGACCAGGTCGTTCTTAAGGCGCGGGAGCACGACCTGAGTCTCGGGATCACCAAAGCGGGCATTGAACTCCAGCACCTTGGGGCCGGCAGGCGTGAGCATAAAGCCGCCGTACAGGCAGCCGCGGTAGTCGATGCCCTCGGCGGCGAGCTCGGCCACGGTCTGCTCCATGACCTTCACCATGGTGTCGTGCTCCTCATCGGTCACGATGGGCACCGGGCTGTAGACGCCCATGCCACCGGTGTTGGGGCCCTTGTCGCCCTCGAGCGCGCGCTTGTGGTCCTGCGAGGTGGCCATGGGGCGCACGGTCTTGCCGTCGGTAAAGGCCAGCAGCGAGCACTCGGGACCAACGAGCATCTCCTCGATAACCACGGTGTTGCCGGCATCGCCAAAGGTGCCGCCAAAGCACTCGCGCACGGCCTCCTCGGCCTGCTCAAGTTCGGTCGCCACGATAACGCCCTTGCCCGCGGCAAGGCCGTCGGCCTTGACGACCAGCGGGGCGCCCTGCTCGCGCACGTAGGCGAGAGCCGAAGCCTCGTCGGTAAACGAGCCGTAGGCTGCCGTCGGAATACCCGCGCGCTCCATGAGCTGCTTGGAGAACAGCTTGGAGCCCTCCATCTGGGCGCCCTCGGCACCCGGGCCAAAGCAGGGAATACCCGCCGAGCGCACGGAGTCGGCCACGCCCGCCACGAGCGGAGCCTCGGGGCCAATTACCACGAGTCCGCATCCGTGGCTCTGCGCAAACGCCGCCACGGCCGCAGGATCGCAGTCGTCGAGAACAACGTTCTCGCCGCAGCTCGCAGTGCCGCCGTTGCCCGGCGCGATGTAGAGCTTGCCGGCGCGCGGTGATGCTGCGAGCTTAGCTGCCAAAGCATGCTCACGGCCGCCGCTGCCCAACAACAGGATGTCGATGGTTTGAGTGTCCGCCTTCAAGGGTGCCTCCTCTATGGATGAATGGCCCGCTCCGCGCGAGCCCTTTGCAAGCAAATATACCCCTCGGCCGCCCGTCCGGGCTGCAAAGGGGTATATCGCAATAACCAAATAGTCCCGATTACTTCCAGAATCGGTTGATGATCTGCTCGCGACCAGCACCAACGCCAATGAACGTCACGCGGGTGTGTGCCAGATCCTCGATAAACGCCACGTAGTCCTGAGCCTCCTGCGGCAGCTCGTCAAAGCTGCGGCAACCGGTGATGTCGCACTTCCAGCCAGGGAGCTCCTCGTAGATGGGCTTGGCATGCTCAAAGCGCACCTGATGCTCGGGCACGCTCGTGTAACGCTCGCCATCGACGTCGTAGGCCACGCACACCTTGATGGTGTCGAAGGCCGAAAGCACGTCGAGCTTGGTCACGGCGATGTCGGTGAGGCCGTTGACGCGCGAGGCATAGTTGGCGATAGGGCCGTCAAACCAGCCGCAACGACGACGGCGACCGGTGGTCACACCGTACTCATAGCCCTCCTCGGTCAGCGTGTGGCCGGCCTCGGACTCATAGGAAAGCTCGGTGGGCATGGGGCCCGAACCGACGCGAGTGATATAGGCCTTCATGACGCCCAGCACGCGATCGACGTTCTTCATGCCGACGCCGGAGCCGGTAATGGCGCCGCCGGCGGTGCAGTTGGAAGACGTCACGTACGGATAGGTGCCGTGGTCGATGTCGAGCAGCGTCGCCTGGGCGCCCTCAAACAGCAGGTCCTTACCCTCGTCGATCATGTTGTTGAGCAGCAGGCTCGTCTCGGTGATGTAGGGGCGCAGGCGCTCGGCCATCGGCAGGTACTCGTCGCAAATCTGGTCCACGGTGTAGGTGGGCAGGTTGTAGATGAGCTCGAGCTCGGGGTTCACGCGGGCGAGAGCGGTCTCCAACTTGTCGCGGAACAGCGTCTCGTCCAGCATGTCCTGCATGCGCAGACCAATGCGGGCCATCTTGTCCTGATAGCACGGACCGATGCCGCGCTTGGTGGTACCGATGTTCTTCTTGCCGAGCTTCTGCTCAAAGGCGCCATCCAGATCGATGTGGTACGGCATGATGACATGCGCGTTGCCGCTAATCTTGAGGTTCTTGGTGGTGATGCCGTCGGCCTCGAACATGTCGATCTCCTCAAGGACAACCTTGGGGTTGACGACGCAGCCGTTACCGATCACCGACACGTGGTCGGAATACATGATGCCGGAGGGCACCTGGTGCAGGCCGTACTTCTTGCCGTTGACGACGATGGTGTGGCCGGCGTTGTTGCCGCCCGAGTAGCGCACGACGGCATCAAAGTCGCCGGCGACCAGGTCGCAAATCTTACCCTTGCCCTCATCGCCCCACTGGGCACCGACCAAAACGGTTGACGGCATGTTTACTCCTTACATTCATGGACTGTCTACGCGCCACGCCGGCACGCAGAAGCACAAAACATTCCCATTATACCCGTGCAACGGGCGCCTGTCCTACTCCTCGGCATGTGCCCCATCAAGCTCATAGAACTTGGTGGATGCCGGCAAGAACATCAGATCGACGTCGCCGATCGGGCCCGAACGGTTCTTGGCCACGACGATACGCGTAACGCCCTCGTCGGGTCGATCGTCGCGCGAGGCTTCGGCCTCGTCGGCGGAGCGGTCCAAGAACATAACGATATCGGCGTCCTGCTCGATAGAGCCCGATTCACGAAGGTCGGAAAGCTGCGGGCGCTTGCCGGTACGGGATTCGACCTGACGCGAGAGCTGCGACAGCGCGATGAGCGGGATCTTGAGCTCCTTGGCCATGATCTTCAGACCACGCGACATCTCCGAAACCTCGACGGTACGGCTCTCGGAGCGGCGTCCCGGCGGAGGACTCACCAGCTGCAGGTAGTCCAGGATGATGATTGCCTTCTCCTTGTTATGGAGCATACGGCGGCTCTTGGCGCGAATCTCGGTCACTGTGGTGCCGGGCGTATCGTCAATCAGAATATCGAGCTTGGACAAGGTCTGCGTGGCCTCGTTGATATTGGCCCACTGCTCGGGGCTAATGCGGCCCATGCGGAAATCGCTGATCGAAATCATGGCGTAGGCACAAATCAGACGCTGGGCAATTTCCTTGCCCGACATCTCCAGCGAGAAGAAGCCGACGGTATAACCGGCAGCGGCGGCGTTGAGCGCCAGGTTCAGAGCGAACGACGTCTTACCTACAGCAGGACGGGCGCCGATAATGATGAGCTGGCCCTCGCGGAAGCCCATGAGCATACGGTCGAGTGACGGAAAGCCCGTGGGCACGCCCGCCGCCTGACCACCGGCCTGGCACACTTCCTCGGCCTCGTTATAGGCCTCGACCATAAACTCGGTCAGTGTCTTGTAGCTCGACTTGACCTCGCGTGCCGTGACCTTGAGCAGCTTGCTCTCGGCCAGCTCGACAACCTCTTTGGTGTCGGTGGGGGCGTTATATGCCAGTGCGTTGATCTCGTTGGTGGCGCCGATCAGCTCACGCAGCATCGAATCGCGGCGAACGATGGCGGCATGGTGCTGCCAGTTGACGAGCGACAGGGTCTGACCCATCAACTCCAAAATGTACGCTTCGCCGCCCACGGCATCGAGCTTGTTGATGCTTCTCAGGTAATCGATCAGCGAGATGGAGTCGATGGGAATGCGGCTGTTGTACATATCGACCATCGCGGTATAGATGGTCTTATGAATGGGCCGGTAGAAGTCATCGGGCTGCAGCTCGACCTGGGCCTCTTCGACTACCTCGGGCGATAGCAGCATAGCGGCCAGTACATTGGCCTCTGCATCTTGGTTTTGGGGAAGACCCAACTTTGAGCCGCGGTCCTCAACCGTCAGCCCGGTCTCCCTATCGTCATATGCCATGAGCATCCTCATTCATATCGCTTGCGAGCATCCATAGTATCAGCCACGGCTTTAAATCGAGCCGCGCCTTGGCAATCATCATCGAACCAAACGGATGAACGGTCCCATATATGGGACCGCGTCTCAATGTCTGCCGAGACGCTCGCTCAGCGCAAAAAACAAAAGGGCGCCCTGGTTTCCCAGAGCGCCCTTCTTAGAACAAGATTGTTGCGTTGCAGCAAATGCTACTCGGCAGCAGCCTCAGTCTCGACCTCGGCGGTCTCGGCCTCGGCGACCTCAGCGGCCTCCTCGACCTCAGCCTCGGCAGCGAGCTCCTCGGCGGTAACGCCGACGAGAACGACAACCTCGGCCTTGATCTCGCGGTACAGCGAGATGGCAACGGTGTGGGCACCGGCAACCTTGATGGGCTTACCGAGCTCGACGCGCTTACGGTCGATGTCCATACCGAGCTGAGCCTTGATGGCGTCAGCGATCATAGCGGCGGTAACGGAGCCAAAGAGGATGCCCTCGTCGCCGACCTTGACGCCAACGGTGACCGTCTTGCCCTCGAAGGCAGCCTTGGTCTCGTTGGCGGTAGCCAGACGGACGGCCTCGCGCTTGGCGATGTTGTTGCGACGCTCGTCAAGCTGCTTGAGGTTGCCCTTGGTGGCGGCAACAGCGAGCTTCTTGGGGAACAGGAAGTTCTCAGCGTAACCCTGAGCGACCTCTACGACGTCACCCTCGCCGCCCTTGCCCTTGATCTCATCGAGAAGAATAACCTTCATGATGCGTCTCCCTTCTTAGCCGCGGTCGCGGTTGCCACGAGAGGAAACCACGGGGACGGTGTACGGCAGGAGAGCCATCTCGCGGGCGCGCTTGATGGCGTTGGCGATGTCATGCTGATGCTGCGTGCAAGCGCCAGTGACGCGACGGGGCTTGATCTTGCCACGGTCGGTCATGTACTTACGGAGAAGCTGAGTGTCCTTATAGTCGATGAACTCAGTGTTCTCCTTGCAGAACTGGCAGTACTTACGACGCGGCTGACGTGCAGAAAAATCATTAGCCATGTCAAAATACCTTTCATTTGGCAACTTCGGCGAACCGAAGCCGCCTCTCACTCAAAAATAGGTGAACAACCCTTAGAACGGGATGTCCTCATCGTAGACGTCGACCGCGGGCGGCGTAGCCACCGGTGCGGCAGGACGTGCTGCGGGCGCGGGAGCTGCGGGGGCGTAACCTCCCTGATCGTAGCCACCCTGGCCACCACGGGAGCTCATAAACTCGATCTCATCGACGATGACCTCAAGCTTGCTCCGGCGCTGGCCGTCGCGCTCCCAAGAGCTGTAGCGCAGCTTGCCCTCGATCGCGACCTTGTTTCCCTTTGCCAGGAAACGGCTCACGGCCTCGGCGCGGGTGCCGAACATGGTGCAGTCGACAAAGTTGGGATAGTCCTCCCACTCGCCAGTCTGCGCGTTGCGGCGACGATCGTTCACGGCGACGCCAAAGGACAGAACCTGGGTTCCGCCGGCGGTGGCGCGCAGCTCGGGATCGCGGGTGAGGTTACCGGTGATGTTCACTCGATTGATGCTCATAACTCACTACTTCCTCTTGGGGCACAAGCCCAGTCCAAAACGACAGTCTTACTCCTGGTCGTCGCGACGGACGATCATGTGGCGGACCACAGCGTCGGTGATGCGCAGGACGCGATCAAGCTCGGCGATCTGGGTAGGATCTGCGTGGAAGTTGATGAGGGTGTAGTCACCATCGGTGAGATCGTTGATCTCGTAGGCGAGCTTGCGCTTGCCCCACTCGTCAACGGAGTCGACCTTGCCAGCGCCCTCAGCGATCGTGGTATCGATACGCTTCATAACAGCGAGACGAGTCTCGGGGTCGAGCGACGGGTCAACAAAGAACAGCAGTTCATAAGCCTTCATATTGTCACCTCCTCTGGGCAAATGTGGCTTCAGGTCGTGAAGGTGCGCCTGAAGCAGGAAAAGACTTGGTAATAATATCTTTCAACCTCCCAGGCCGCAAGAATATGCAGCTACAACCTCATGACCTCCACATATGCCCATACTCGCACGGCGTTTCATGCGCATTCCAACCAAATGCTGACCAAATGCTTGACGGATTTGTGGGCAAGATACGGTACCGCGGGGACAAACTGGGTTAAGCCGCAGGTCAGCGGGCGCATGGTTGTGGTCGCAAAATACATACCAGTGGTCCACAGCACCACCCAAAGATTTTTAAATTCATTGCCAAGTCGCTTATGAATACCCCTTTTGAACAATTGAGTTGATCAACCACGCTGGTCGGAAGCCGTTTTTTGGCCTCCTAGATCCCGTCACGAAGCCAAGCGTTTTAAAAAATGCCAACTTTTCTGTTTGCACTTTGCGATTCCTCGTGTATACTGACTTTCGCATTTAACGGAGAGTTGTCCGAGTGGCCGAAGGAGCACGATTGGAAATCGTGTAGGCGTCAAAAGCGTCTCCAGGGTTCAAATCCCTGACTCTCCGCCAGTTAATTCCAAAGCAGGCCTTTGAGCCTGCTTTGTTTTTACCCCACGCGGAGGGGTGGCAGAGTGGTTGAATGCGGCGGTCTCGAAAACCGTTTGGCCTGTATAAGGTCACGAGGGTTCGAATCCCTCCTCCTCCGCCATTAGATGGTATGAGCCCCAGCAATGGGGCTTTTTTTCTTTTTGAGCACATTTCAATAACGCGCAGAAGGAGGGATTCGAACCCGCCACGGGCGCGGAGCGTAAAGAAAACGCGCCCGTGGCGCGTTTTTAGCGCAGCGCGGTCGGCGTAAGCCGACCGGATAAATTTTGAGCAAAGCTCAAAATTTGGACATCCCTCCTATTCAGCCACGCCCCATCGCGGTCGATCCCAGCCCCAAAATCTCAAACATGTACATCACCCTCCAAAAACGACATTTTTTGACATCTTTGGAGGCTGATGTACACCTTTGTATATCGCGCGCGAAGTCCATCGGCCGTTTTGTCGGCATTCGGTATATTTCCTCACTTCAGCGGACATAAGGATTGCATGTCGGCTCAAAGCGAGAGGTCCCTTATGGATACTCCTGTTCTCATTTCGCATAAAACGGCGTGGCTTGTCCATCGTGCACCACGGGGCCTGGTGCAAGCCGTCGCACAACGCGACTACCAGATAGGTGCGCGGGGCCTCTCCACTCAGCAACGCATCGCGCGCATCCAACAGGCCCTTACCGACTGCGGTATTCCCACTAGCATGATTGAAACCATCGACATCTCTGTTGTATTTGCCTTCGAACGAATTCGCGCCAACGGCGTTAATTGCCACGTTCTTGGCCAAAATCTACCCTACGACCATATCGATGAACTTACGTCCGGCATCTTTATCACCGACGAAGCCTTCACCTTCGTGCTTGCTGCCGAGTGGATGGATAGAATCGAATACCTCGAGTATGGTTACGAAGTTTGCGGCGACTATTGCATGGGGCTCAATCCCTCTGACCCTTACACCGAGCAATCAGCCACCACTTCCAAGGACGAAATTGTCGAGCTACTCGATCGACACCCTAGCAAACCTGGCGCCACACGCGCCAGACTCGCGCTCAGGCATATCTACGACCACTCAGCCTCGCCCATGGAGACCGCATCGGCCATTGTCCTTTCACTCCCGACGAACGAAGGCGGCGTTGGCATCCGAGGTATCGAACTCAACAAGCCACTCGAAATCCCCCAACGCCTTTGGCATTGCACCAAAGCTCGAACGCTCAAAATCGATGCCCTCATCACCTATAAGCGCAGGGAACTCGGCATCGAATATAAGGGCGGCTTTCACGACGAGGCCGAACGCAAGGGCGCAGATGCGGAGCGCGAAGCAGTGCTCGCCCAAATGGGATATCGAATCGTTACGCTCACCTCGGCACAGTTCGCAAGTCAGCTTGCTTTTCACCGCGCTATGAACAATATTCGCGAAGCACTCGGTATGCCCCGCTGCACGGACGCCGAGTACCAGCGAAAGCAAAACGAACTGCGCAAGGCACTTATCCGCAACTGGAAGAGCGCGCAAGGCGAAGACACGCCTTCCGAGTAGCGTCATCCCAGCGCGCCACACCAAAACATGTACATCACCCTCCAAAACCGACATTTTTTGACATCTTTGGAGGCTGATGTACATGTTTGGAACCTATGACCATACCCGGTCCCGACCGTTTACCGAGCAATAGGGTCGCCACGCCCGCCAACCATGTACTATGTACGGGCATTGTCTAAACCCGTAACTCAAAGGACCCCATCTTGCCCGTTGCCGCCGCTATGATCGTTAACGCACACGCCTCGGATGCCATGGTTGCCATCCCGTTTTGGCTCGAGATGTTCGCCGTCGTCGCGGCATCGATCTCGGGCGTGTTGGTCGCACGCGAGCACAAACTCGACCTGGTGGGCGCCGTCGCGCTCGCCGTGGTCTGTGGACTGGGCGGCGGTCTTTTGCGCGATATGACGCTGCAGGTGGGCAACGTCTACATCCTCAACCAACCGATGGCGCTCCCGCTCTCCATCGCCACCGCGGCCATCATCTACATCTTCCCGGCAATCGTCGACAAGCCCGAAAAGCTCATTCCCCTGCTCGATATCATCTCGGTGGGTATTTATGCGGCAACCGGCGCAGACAAGGCGCTGGTCTACGGCTTTGCGCCGGCGGTGTGCATCATGATGGGCTTTTTTACCGCGGTGGGCGGCGGCATGCTGCGAGATGGTTTTATGGGTGTGGTGCCGGGTATCTTCCAACGCACCAACTTCTATGCCATCGCGGCCATCGCCGGATCGGCAAGCTATGTTTGCCTTGTCATGAGCGGCTTGGTCAGCAATGTCGTCGCACTGGTCGTTTGCGTCGTGGTGACCATGGGACTACGCTGGCTGTCGCTGCGCTTTGATATCAAAAGCCCCACCGAGGATGACATCGCACGCTTTTTGCACCGCAAAAAGTAGGTGGCGCGGGCTCATCCTTCGAAATGCAACCGAGAGGTTCTTTTAGAGCGCCCACGCGTTGGGTACCCTGTTAGGTGCATGTCGAGCATCTGACGAAGGATTCACTATGCCCTGTAATCAATTCCCGCCGACCCAGCGCCGTAAAGCGTGGGGCCGCATCACGATCTTATTCGCGCTCATCGCTCTAGCGGTCACCGCGCTTCCCACGGCGTCGTTCGCCGGCACGGACACCGCAGGCAACGTACTTGCGACCGACAATGACGCCAATTCGTCCGGCGTCGAAGGTGACCTGTACTGGGCAGGTCAGGCCCTCAACTTGGACGATGCGTCCATCGGCCGCGACATAATTGCAGCAGGCGAGAGCCTCTCCATCCGCGACTGCACGGTGGGCGGCGCCGTCCGCTTGGCGGCACGCACTATCGATATCGCCAAGACCACGGTTGATGGCAGCGTCACGGTCGTCGGTCAGC
This sequence comes from uncultured Collinsella sp., assembly GCA_965149855.1. GTDB lineage: Bacteria > Actinomycetota > Coriobacteriia > Coriobacteriales > Coriobacteriaceae > Collinsella. Next base: position 1,605 of record CBCTTO010000030.1, on the reverse strand, counting down.
ACGTTGTGCTCAATTCCGACAGCACCGCCAACTGTTTTTACGCGATAGGCGAGACGGTTGCCCTGCGCGGCTCTACCAAGTCGGCAGCGCTTGCGGGCGACACGGTGACCATCGATGGCACCGTCGAGGGCGATGTCGAGGTTTGGGCCGACAAGCTCATCCTGGGCAAGAACGCCCACATCACCGGCACCGTAAACGCGCACGTCTCCGAGGACCCCGAGCGTGCCGCAGGAGCCGAGGTAGGCGCGCTCAAGATCGACCGCACCGAGAACGAGGATACTTCCACCGTTAACGATGTCATCGGCGGTATCGTCGCCGCGGCACTCTCGACCTGCTTTGTCGCTCTGCTGCTCGAGCTCGTCTTTCCGCGCGCGACCGCCAGCGCCGCCGGCATGCTCCACCAGCGCCCCATACCCCTGTGGGTGAGCGGTCTTCTGGGCACGATTGCTATCGTCCCCGCCGTCCTACTGCTAATTATCTCTATCGCTGGTCTGTCGCTTGCCGGAGCCCTCTTGTGCGGCGTTATCGGCATCGCGTTGGTGTCGAGTGCCTTTGCGGGGTGCGCGATCTCCCGCATGGTCGGACACAACCAAAACCGCTACGCCATGGCAGCCGTGGGCGGCGTAATCGCAGGCGCCCTCACGGGGCTTCCCCTCGTAGGTGACTTCATCAGCGGCGTAGCCTTTGTCTTTATGCTCGGCTACGTTATCCAGATCATCTGGCGCAACGCCCACCTCAAGCCGCAGCAGCCGGCTAACATGCCAGGACTCCCCACCGCTTAGCCACCAACCACCACAAAGGTGCCAGGTTACTTTGCACCAACAAACGAAGCGGGGCACTCGGTCATGTCGACCGGGTGCCCCGCTTTTCTTGGAGGGTTCTCTAGTAACTTTTTCAAAACCAATGATCATCAGGTCGGTAGGCCTGTGCGTCACTCGCTACGGAGGCAGCACGCCATTAAGCAGGGGGGCAATTATTTTTCACGACGACCGCCTCCCCGCTTGATGACGAGCGCGACAACAATAGCCGCCACTCCGATGGCAGCCAAAGCCGCCACCAGCACCAACGTTCTATCTCCCGTCGAGGGCATAAAGCCTCGACTTGCTTCTTTGCTTGGAGTGTTGAGCACCGACAGTTCAATCGAACCCGTCCCGGCATCAGCGGTATCAACCCGCAGAGGGCTTTCGGCCGACACGGTCACCTTGGGCTTCGCGGCTGCAACCTGTTTAACGTCCAATCCCTCGGACGTAACCGTTACCGTTCGCTTGCCCTCAAAGGCGGTGTATCCCTTGGGAGCCGCGACCTCTTCGACGGTGTAGACACCCGCGTCCACACCGCTCAATTCCACATGGCCGTCCGCGCCCGTGGTGACGCACGTGGCGGCATCCGTCGACCACGAGCCGTCGGTCGTTAGGATGCGCCCGCGGTCATCGATGATGCGCAGCTTGGCGCCCGCGAGCGGTTTATCGTCCGAGCTTGAGCGCTTGATCAGACTGAGTCCCCAGGTGTAGGCGCACGCGTCATCGCTCGGCGTGCGGGTGAAGCCGGCGTCGCCGGACTGGTCGGCAAAGGGAGAGCGCGGGTAGCGCAGGTAGACCTCGTTGG
>CBCTTO010000029.1:0-21418 GCA_965149855.1 uncultured Collinsella sp. | reverse complement strand
AAAGGGCGCTGACCTTCTGGTCGCGCCCTTGAAATTGAACGTCAGATTGCCGCTTGGGGCCGTTTGCAGCGTCGAGCAGCTACGCGGTTTGGTAAAACCGCGTAGCTATAAAGCCTCGAGCGCGTTGACGATGCGCTTCATGGCGGCGTCGGCGGCGGCTTGGTCGGGGGCTTCGGCCAGCACGCGGATAACCGACTCGGTTCCGCTCTTGCGCACGAGCACGCGGCCCTCGCCTGCCAGCGCAGCCTCGGCCTCGGCGATGGCGTTCTGCACGCCCATGTTCTCGAGCGCGGCGTCCTTGTCCGCCACGTGCACGGCCACCTGCGCCTGCGGCAGCAGCTTGCACGGAGCCGTGAGCTGCGAGAGCGTCTCGCGCTCGGCACGAATCACTTCCATCACGCGCAGCGAAGTCATAATGCCGTCGCCCGTGCGCTCGATATCGCCAAAGATCGTATGGCCCGTCTGCTCGCCGCCCAAGCTGTAACCGCCCTCGCGCATCTTGGCATACACGTGACGGTCGCCCACGCCGCTGGTCACGGCGCTCAGACCGGCAAGCTCCAGCGACTTGACCAGGCCAAAGTTGCTGGCAATCGTCGGCACCACGGTACCGCCCGAAAGGCGACCGTGCTTGTTCAGATACACGCCGCACACGTACAGGATCTGGTCGCCGTCTACCACGCGACCGCGCTCATCCACGGCCAGGCAGCGGTCGGCATCGCCATCGTAGGCAAAACCCACGTCCAGGCCCTGCTCCACCACATGGCGCTGCAGGCGCTCCATATGCGTGGAGCCGCAGTCGACGTTGATGTTAAAGCCATCGGGCGCGGCGTTGATCACGCGCACGTCGGCACCGAGCGCGTCAAACACCGGCTTGGCCACCGAAGAAGCCGAGCCGTTGGCGCAGTCGATACCGATCTTGACGCCCTGCAGCGAAAAGTTCGCACTTGCAATGAGCGAAGCAATGTAGCGGTTGCGGCCCTGCATGTAGTCCACCGTGGCACCGATGTGGTTGCCCGTGGCCAGCGGAACTTCGCTCTTGCCATCGATGTAGTCCTCGATGAGCTCCAGCACGTCCTCGTCCATCTTAAAGCCGTCGCTGTTGACGAGCTTAATGCCGTTATCGCAAAACGGGTTGTGGCTCGCGCTGATCATGATGCCGCAATCGAAGCAGCCTTCCACAGTCTGATGCGCTACGCCCGGCGTGGGGATCACGTGCAGCATATAGGCGTCCGCACCGCTCGCGACCAGGCCGCTCACCAGCGCCGCCTCGAACATATAACTCGAGCGACGCGTGTCCTTGCCCACGATCACGCGCGCCTTAGCACTGCGGTTGGCGCCGTAATACCAGCCCACAAAACGGCCAATCTTATAAGCGTGCTCTACCGTCAGCCCAACGTTGGCCTCACCGCGAAAGCCGTCGGTGCCAAAGTACTTCATGCGCTCTCCTTACAAAATAGGGGCGAACAGATTGCCTGTCCGCCCCAAAATGGTACTCGATTATCTGCGCTACCAGAAAAACCCTACGCCGACGCGCTGTCGCGAGCCGCCTGGCATGTAGGAGTCTGACGCAGCGTAAGCGGCTTGTCCCCCGCCTCGGCCGACGTGGTCAGCGTATACGTGATCGTCGTCGTCTCGCCAGCATGCAGGTCAACGGTGCCCGAATAGAAGGGGATTCCATGCCACGTGGCGGCGCCAAGACCAAACTGGGTGCCCTCGACGGTCAGATCAGTAATGTTGCCGCCCGTCGGGGCAAACAACGAGACATTCAGACGCTCGTCGTCACGCGCGGCATCGGGTGCGCTCGCCGCAACGTAGTCGGGCAGCTTGCCAGCCTCCTCCTGCGTCATGATGTTCGTCAGGGTAACGGTGATGCGATAGGAGCACGTGCCGTCACCGTTCTTGATGCCCTGGCCAATCTGCGTATCGGCGTTCAGGTACCAGTCGAGCTTGGAGAAGCTCAGGTTGTTAAAGTAAACGCCGGCAACAGGATCGGCACTCGGGTCATCCGGATCGGGCAGCGAAGCGTCAATGCCCGTCTCTTTGATGGCATTCTGCTCATCATCGTTTCTCATCCACGCGATCAGACGGCCCTCTTCGGCACCGCGCTCAACGGCGCTGACAAGCTTCGTAACATCGACATCGCCGATACCGCCAAGGATCTTGTCGAAGGCAGCGCTGGCGACGGATGCAAAGATGCCGTCCGACTCCTCGACCGGATAGTTCCAGTACACATCGTGCATGAGGACCTTTGCGGCGTTGGTGCCGTCGACAACCGTTCCGTCGGGCAGCGAGACATTACCGACCAGGCCCAGCAGATACTGCAGGAACACCGGGTCGATACCGATGACGCCATCAACGTCCTGTCCATACTGGGACTTCCACAGCGCGGCGACACGCTGCGAGTTGCGGGGCCAATCAGGCGAATAGGTATTGCCCGAGTTGTACAGGTTACTGTGGTTGCCGAACAGCGCCTCATCCTCTTCGTCGACGCTCTCGACTGCCTCATCCTCGCTGAGTCCAATGCGGGGAACAAACTCGCCAATCGACATCTGGCCGTCAGTGACCGAAATCAGGCCCTGCGAACCGCCAAAGCCGCCGCAAGCACGAATCTCGACGTTGTTCATGGCGTACATAAGGTAGTTGCGCGTCTGGCCGTTGGCGCCGAGCATCTGGGGAAGGACGGGGGCGACCTTCTCCGCCGCGTCAACCGCACCGTTGAGGGTGGCAAAGCCGTCCTTGGCCTTATCGACCAGCTCGGTCACCTGGGAAATATGAGTATCGCCAATGCCCTGGACCTTCTCGTTGGCGCTCTTGAACACCTTCGAGCTGCTGGAAAGCGAATCGGCGACCGCCTGCAGCGCGGACACGTTAATCATGCCGTCCTGGAACAGCTTGCCGGGCGTAGCCTGCGAGAGGTTGTCGGCCATGGGAACCAGCGCATTGCTCGAGACATCGGACAGGGCGTCAATCATGGTGCGGGCCGCATTGATATCGCTGCCATACACCGGGATAAACGAAGCCGCCGCCCACAGCGGGCTCGAGGTCTCCGCCTTCATGCTGTCGCAGAGCTCATCGATCTTTTTCGCGTCGTCAGGCAGCGTCGAAAAATCGCCCGACGTGACCTTGTCCTTAAGGCCACCGACGATCTCGACAGCCTCCTTCGCTTCGCTCTTTACGGTCTTTGCCGAGTTAAGCAGCATAAAGCCGCTTGCGCCAAGCGCAACGAGAAGCACCGCGACTACAGCGGCAATAATGGCGCCGGTGTGACGCTTTTTGCGCTCGCCCTTGCGATGGCGATGACGGACCAGACCGTCAGAGGTCGAACTCGACGAAGCGTCGCTACCGTAGTTCAAGCCAAAATCGTAATAATCTTCCTTGGAACCCGAGCCCGCAAACTCGGCACCGCTATCATCCAGACGGGCGAACGTGCCAGTCTCGGAGGCGCCGGTGTAAATCGTGCCAAGGTTACCCGTAAGCCCCGCGCCACCGGCAGAAGGAGTATTGTTGGCGGCCTTGCCGGCATTAACGTTGCCGGCAGCATTCGCGGCGTTGGCAGCACCTGCGTTGTTCGCAGGCACCGAAGGAGCCCCGCTCGGCTGCGACGCGGAGGTTGCACCGCCCGCAAAGACATTCCCTTTTGCACGGCCGGTCTTTTTTGCCTTTTGAGACTGCTCGTACAGAGCGGTAAACATCGCCGTCTCGCCCGGGGACACGCGCTTACCGGAACCGCCCTGTCCAGCGCCGCCCGGCGTGCCGGCCTTACCAGCCCCGTTCGGACGCGGCGGAACTGCAGGACGGCCGCTATCGCTGCCCTTAAAGTGATTACCAGCCATAAAGAAATCCTCGCAATTGAGTCGCAATGAAAAAGTCCATAACGTTACCAGTTTATGGCATTTTGAGCATCGACAGCTAAACTCCAGACACGGACATCAATTGGCGAAAATGCGGCACAACACCTTTTCTGTCTTGGCGGCGGCGCTAGCTACACCGTGAGGAACATCATCACGATGATCATGACAAAGCCGATAAGGTCGGTCGGCAAAAACACCGTCCCCAGCATAACGGCGCTGGTGATGGTCGCCGAAACCGGCTCCACAGTTCCGATGAGGCTCGCGCGCACCGAGCCGATGTCCTTAACGCCCTGCATATAAAGCATGTAAGCAAAAAACGAGCCGATAACCACGAACACCGCGAGCGCCTCGATGCCGGCAGCGTCGAGCGCCGGCATATGCGCCCAGGGCTGCACGAAGACGCACGAGACCACGCCCGCCGTGAGCATTGCCGAACCCGTGACGATGGGGCTGCCGTATTCGGGCAGGATCTTGGCGGGAATCACCGCCATACACGCGGCGCTGACCGCACACATAAGACCTGCTGCCAGGCCAAGCGGCGAAATATTCAGGCTGGTGGGGTCGCCGCCGGTGGCGATTAAAAAGGTTCCACCCAGAGCCAGGCCAATGCCGATGACTTCGCGAGTACGCGGCATGCGGCGATCGGTCACGCAGGCGTAGCCCATGATGATAACGAGCTGCAGGCACTGGAGCACCGTCGCGGTTCCGGCGTTCGTCAGGCGCACGGCCGAAAGATAGCAAAACTGGTTGAACAGCAGGCCAAAGGCGGTAAAGAGCAGCAGCTGCTTGCGATCGGGGGGTGTGGTCCAGAGCTTAATCAGGCGCTCGCGGTCGCGCGTAACAACCACGGCCATAAAGAGTAGACCGGCGAGAATCTGACGCACGCTCATAAGCCACAAGGTGTCGACGTGGTAGATATCGAACAGAAAGCTCGCGCTGGTGCCCGAGAAGCCCCAAAACGAACCGCCCACCAGCGTAGCCAAGACGCCCGTGATCATCTTGCGCGTCGAAGCGCTGTTCAGGCGGTCGCGCCATGCGCGACGGGTGTTGCGGCTGAGCTCGTCGGTGCCCTCGGGCACATCAATGTTCGATATATCGGTCATCGGCACCGAAGCCCCTGCGCCTTCGACCTGCTCGACACACTCTTTGCTCATTCCACTCCCCCGAAACAGCCTGGAAACAATTCGGCTTACCTTACCACGGCGAAGTCACCAGCTGGAGGCTTGTCCGCTTATCGGTAGGACAATTCCGCAGGCGTCTTTCCATAGCTCGATACCGCAATGGCCTTGCATTATGCGACAGCCAAATCGCGGCAGCAGGCTCTTTTGAAATGGATGCGACAAAGCCCCCGAATTCCACAATGTAAGCGATTTTTAAAAATGTTCTTGCCACCGAGTTCAGGCTCCGTTATATTATCCCTTGCGCGCTTGCGCACCCTTGATCGGGCGTTTAGCTCAGGGGGAGAGCGCTTCCCTGACACGGAAGAGGTCAGAAGTTCAAATCTTCTAACGCCCACCAAATGTTCGCAGCTCAGAGGCTATGTCCTCTGGGCTGTTTTGTTTTATGTCGCCAAATCAGCTGGCAGCTCCAACCGCCCAAGCAACCACCCTGCCCATACACAAAACCGCGTCAGCGACCCAAGTGCCTATCCCGGCTGACTCCGCAGTCAATCAAAACCGCCCCAATAGTCACCGAGGCCGAGACCAACACGTCTCGAACCCATCCGAGCCGCAACTTCTCAGCAAAACGCCGCGATGTCTGCGTCCTGCGGTATCCTTGAGCCACTTGCACCTGCAGCACCAAGGAGCCGCCATGCGCACCGAGCTCGATGTCCCCTTTTCGCACAAAGAAGAAGCCAAGGCGCTGGGCGCCAAATGGGACCGGACCAAGAAGATCTGGTATGTACCCAGCGGCGTCAACCCCGAGCCCTTTGCCGAGTGGCTGCCCGGTGTTGACCGATCCGACCCCTCAGCGCCGTATATATATCTAGTACTGGGCAAGCGCGAGTGCTGGAAGTGTCACAAAGAGACCTCGGTCGCGGCCTTCGGCATTCCCTATCGAACCGATAACGACGAGAGCATCGCCATCGCGCACGCGCCCAACGAAGCCGGGTACATTGCCATCGACACGGCCAACGCCAACGCACTCGCCATCGTGCCCGCTCTTGGCTGCGTACCGGGCGAGATCCGCGACTACCTTCATAAGCGCTGCGGCTACAAGCCCGTAGGCGCGCGAGCCTCCAAAGCCCCGTCGCTCGGCAACACGTGCACCAGTTGCGACGCGCTGCAAGGCAGCCGCTATCTGTTCGAGGAGCCCTCGTCCCCGTTTGCCCTCACTGCCATCAACAAGCTGCCGGCACTGGAGTTTATACGCGTCGAAGTTGCCGGCGTCTTTGGCGTCCCGGCCACGCGTACCGACTTTGACCAGGCGCTCTTTACCTGGGCACGCGACCATCACGCCGAGTTCCACAAGCAACTCGGTGAGGGGATTTATTTGTAGAGGCAAAAGACACTCACAGCCAACTCCTCCGCATCACCTATCCCTCGTCGCCGGCGTCGTACACGATATCGAGGCCACAAACAGGGCATTTCTCCGGATACACCGGCATATGAACGCCCGTACGTTTCCCCACTTCGTCGCTGAACCTGTCACGTGCATCGATGAACCGAATGTCGAGACACGGTATTTGCGAGCCGCAGCAAGGGCAGGCGACGACAAACGACCCGCAATCAACTTCTACGCCCGGAAACATATTGTTGTCGATAAGGGCACACGGCAGTTTTCCGTACTTCCCCATCGCAATATCGCCTCGCCAGCTCATACATGCCCCTTCTCGCTATACAAATCAGGAAGAGCATGCACCGGCGGGCGGGCGCGAGATTGCATCGCCACGCAATCCGATCAAACAACACGATCGTCAAAGAATGCCAAAGCCAAATACGCTAATACGGCAGAAGCCCCGCCTTTTCACGCTTCTTTTCCGAGCGATCGAACTCAATGCGATGGGCCTCAAGAAACACCGTATCGGGTCGCCACTGACGCTCATTCGGCTGCCTTAGCGTCGCACCCGCAAAGGAAGCGTAGTCGGTCTTATCCAGCAGGTACGATCCGCACAGCCGATATTCGCCGCAAACAGGCTCAAACGAAATCAGGTGAGCATCAAATAGGGAATGAAGATCGCGCCGAAGCAGAATGCCGTTGCTGGCAACCTGCGATTTGGGTCCCGAGTAATTCTCGATATGTGCAGCCTCCAGAGCTTCGCTGACGCCGCAGTCCGACACCGCGCAACGGCCATCATAGGCGGCAACGAGCTGCTTGCGGAACCATTGCTGCCCCAATCGCTCGCGCCTTAACGCATAGCGGACCTTTTCGTCGTCGGTCACACCCTGTCCGGCAAACTCAATATCGACGGGTATGTGCTTCAGATAACTCATGTCGGGCGCAAAACGAGGGTCCGGTCCGCCTTTATGAACAGGACCGTGCAGAACAAACCATCCGTTTTCGGGCTCGAACCGCTCAACAAACGCAAGGCCGAGCACCTTATAGCCCACCTCGGTTGCAAATATGACTCCGACTGGGACGCCACATTCCATGCAGTTGAGCATTTTACGGTTGTAATTCTGGTCTCGAAAACCAACGGTACCCGGCGCTTGAACCGAGTACTTAATGACCCACGTACCATCGTCCAAATTGAGCGGAGGCACATCGGTGTAGAAGCTCTTTTTAGAGTTATGGACCGAGAGCGCAAAGATCTTATTGGGGTCTTGCTTCACCCGATCCTGGCCCGGCCAGAAGATCCCTGAATCCCGCGTTACGGGAAAGAAGTCCGAGCCAATTCTCAAACGATACTGATACTGAGGGCTATCTTCCTTGGTGTGGTGCGGAAGGCTGGTCCAAACGCCGCCGCGCTGCTCCTCACCCAGAAACCACTCCCATGCCTCAACGTATTCGGAAGGCACGAGACTGCAGGCACGGTCATAGCTTGGTCCATCCATCAACGGAACAGCAAGGTCAATGTCGTTCATCGCCAGCACCTACAACCATACGAATGCGAGTCATACCCCTCAATAATATGGTCGAGAGTCAATTATTACGAGATCTCATTCCGCGATCGGCACATCGTTGATGCTCTCGGTTTGCCGCTGGCGCGCTTGTACCCCGCTACCCCACTTCCCTGTATACTGATGTAGCACGTGTTTCATCCGGGCTTGTTGGGCCGGGTCGTTCATGGGAGGTTCTTGTGGCTGTTTCGAATCCGCCTAAGGGAAGCGTTTCTTCTTCGTCCATCAAGCCGGTTACGCGCAAGGCCGTGCGTTGCCAGCGCGAGGTCGCTTGGCTTGTCACGCAGGCGGCGGGCAGGCTTGTGGCGACCACTCAGGACGTCAATGCGCCTACGCCGAGCTTTGTGTTAGCGGCGGCGCTGGATTTTGTGCGCCAATTGGAGCTTGCCGCGCAGGATGCCAACGGCCACCTCGACTACCAGAACGTTATGGCGCCCGACCTGCAAACGTTCTGTCACATGGCCAAGTTGCCTGCCGCGCCCAATGCGCTTTCGGACGCAGGCTACATGTTTACGCTTTCGGGCGCGGACCTTATCCGCGACATCTATGCATACTGCAGCGAGCTCGCCGAGCGCCACGTCTTTGACGCGGCAGAAGTCAAACCGGGAAATGTCATCAAGCTGGTTCTCAGGCTGTTCCTGATAGACGGGTTCGGGGCCATGCCGGCGTAAGCCGAGTCTTTAGCATCACCGTCGACTGGGCAACAACCGCTTTACCTTAATGGACGCCAATCGAGGGTCGATTATTGGGTCGCCTCGTCCACTAACGCATCTATCCCACGCGCTCCGACAGTCGATACTTGCGGTTGCGGCTCGTCGCCGGCGCCGTGGGCTCAAGCTCGCCTTGAGCAATGAGCGCGTTGACGCGCGACCTAACCTGGGAAATTGTAAGCCCCGTGCGTTCTGCCAGCTCACGCGTCCCCAGCTCGCCGTAGTGTTTGAGTGCCGTCACAATTAAGCCCCCGCCATGATCGACCGGCTCGATTTTTGAACGGTAAAGTACGATCTTGAACCGATCGAACCCCGGGCAGAACAGGGGCTCGGCCAGACCATGCGCGCGCATGGCATCGATCATCATCGGGATGCCCGAGCCATTGCCCTCAGCCGGCGAACCTGCGCCATCCGGCAGCGGGACAATCGACATGAGTTTCACGAGCGTCGCGTTACGGCATCGGGAGCTGCCGTCAAACAAGTTCTCGCGAGTCTTTCCCCCGTAAAGGCCGCCAGGATTCGTCACCTCGACACGATCGTCAAAGACGTCGACGGCAATCGATTGTCCACAGAACCGATCCCCGTATTCTCGATGGATTACGGCGTTGGCGATTGCCTCGCGCAGAACCTCCTCGGGAATCTCCAGCGAGTCGACACGCGAGACGCCTTGGACGGTCGAGGTTCGCCGCAAATTCTTGGCGACGGCCGCGACAGCATCCGAGATCATCTCGCCCAACGTTCCCTCACAGATTGTGCGGTCCATGAACCTCAGCGACCCCGCCATGCCCTTCTGAGTTCCCGCATGGACAGCCACGTCAATGAAGAGCTTGGGATAGAACTGCTGAGGGTAGGTGCCCACAACTAGGAGTCCAGCCTTGGTGACATTGCCCTGGGAATCAAGGATATTTAGGCGCTCCAGCTTCGTTTGTTTGTCCGGCGCGCCGCGCATCGCTCGAGGCGTCAACGAGAAAGCCCGATCTATCGTACGGTCGACCAGCGCCTCGTCGAGATCGTCCGCGCCCGCGCCCGCCACCGCGTCGCGATCGCTCGGAGTCGCTCGACCGTATGACGCCAATGCGAGCACCTCGGTCGATGAAAGCGGCACATCTTTGTCATCGATGCGCTTGTAGCTGCCGCCCTGGGCGCCCCGCTCTATGACATAGCAGGGCTTGCTCGACGGATCGAGCTCCTCAATCGTAATGACGAGAACGATGACGCCCTGAAGCTCCACTCGCTCGGTCCTGCGGAGAATGCCGCGGATAGATTTCCCTCGTCTCTCAGTTATCTCTCGTAATTATCTCTCATCTATCTCTCTATCTCTCGGCTTAGAGATAAGAGATAGATAGAGATGGAATGTCTACCATTTGCTTCATTTATACATATTTTTGCTGGTAGAACAATTGGTATTGAGACAATACCATGATTGCCTGTCTCTTTGCTGCTCAGTTATCTCTCATATTTTTCTCTCATCTTCCTGTCATCTCTCATATTAGAGACGAATGAGGGACGAGAGATACGCGAGTGATGGACGGGCGAGGATTTCCGGATATCCACTCTCGTTTGGCGAGTGTCCAATTTTCCACGCTCGCGCGGCGGTCACGCGGGGCCTTTACCCATTCCGCCGGCATCGTCTTCAGTTCGCCGCAGAGCCGCGGCCCCATATGGGTATACTCTCGAGGATTCGACTCGATTCGCCCCCGCTGGGGCGTCAAAGGAGACTGCATATGCCCACCACCTCAACCGACCCGCGCGCCGCTGCCGCCGCGCTGCTGGTACCCGGCACCACCTGCCACGGCTTTGCCGTCGAGCGCTTCGAGACCGTGCCCGAGCTCGACTCGGACGCCTACGTGCTGCGCCACACTGCCTCGGGCGCTCGCCTGCTGTACCTGGCGTGCGACGACGAAAACAAGGCCTTTGCCATTGGCTTTAAGACGCCGCCGGCCGATTCCACCGGCGTGTTCCATATTCTTGAGCACTCGGTGCTGTGCGGATCGGCCAAGTTTCCCGTCAAGGAGCCGTTTGTCGACCTGATCAAGAGCTCCATGCAGACGTTTCTCAACGCCATGACCTACCCCGACAAGACCATCTACCCCGTTGCCACCACCAACGAGCAGGATCTGTACAACCTGATGGACGTGTACCTGGACGCGGTGTTCAACCCGGCCATCTATACCAAGCCCACCATTTTTGAGCAGGAGGGCTGGCACTACGAGCTGGACCTGCCGCAGGGCGCCGAAGGCGAGGGCGACGGCAGCTCCGCGAGCCTGCGCGAGGGCACGCTGCGCTATAACGGCGTGGTGTTCAACGAGATGAAGGGTGCGCTGTCCGACCCCATGAGCGTGCTGGACGACGCCGTCAACGCCGCGCTCTATCCCGACACCGCCTATGCACACGAGAGCGGTGGCGACCCACGCGCGATTCCTGCGCTCACCTACGAGCAGTTCCTGGACACGCACGCGCGCCACTACAATCCTTCCAACTCTTATATAACGCTCTACGGCGACCTAGATGTGGACCGCGCACTGGCCTTTTTGGACGAGCGTTATCTGTCGCAGCCGAGTGCCGCGAGCCGCCGCATGGACGCTGCCGTCGCCGCCGGCGAGAACCCGTCCACGCTGGCGCCCAATCCGCTGGGCGTGCAGGCACCCGTGACCTGCGAGTACAAGCGCGTCGAGATGGCTACCACGCCCGAAAACGCCCTGGTGGGCCTGGGCCTTGTGCTGGGCAGCGCGCTCGACCGCAAACGCACGATCGCGGCAGATATCCTGTTTGAGGCACTGCTGGGCTCCAACGAAGCGCCAGTTAAGAAGGCCATTCTGGCCGCCGGCCTGGGCGGCAACGTGGCGAGCTACACCGCGGCCGAGAGCCTGCAGCCCTACGAGCTCATCATGCTGCAAAACGCGCAGCCCCGCGTGGCGCGCGAGCTGCGCCGCGTGTTCCAGGACGCCTGCCGCGACCTATGCGAGCATGGCGTTCCGCGCGAGCGCCTGGAAGCCATCATCAGCAGCAACGAATACGACCTGCGCCAGCGCGACTACGGTATCGCCGACGGCGTGGCCATTGCGTGCGACGCGCTGAGCACCTGGCTCTACGATGACGACGCCGCGACGCTGGCGCTCAAGTACGGCCCGGTGTACGAGGAGCTGCGTGGCGAGCTGGACGGCAGCTATTTTGAGGACCTGCTGCGCGAACTGGTGCTGCAGAACGATCACATGGCACTGGTCGAGCTGGTGCCGGTGGACGCCACCGAGGGTCCGGAGGGTGCCGAGGCCGCCGAGCTGGCAGCCAAGCGGGACGCCATGACCGATGCCGAGCTGGCCGACGTGGTCGGGCGCACGGCAGCACTGCGTGCCGCACAGGAGGCGGAAGACACACCCGAGGCCAAGGCCACACTGCCGCGTCTGCGCGTGTCCGACATTGGCGAGGCGCGCCCCGAGCCGCCGCTGGTCGTGGACACGACCGCGCCCATCCCCTGCCTGCGCCACGGCATCCCCACCAACCGTCTGGCCTACGCCATGCAGTATTTCGACCTGAGCTGCGTCGCGTTTGAGGATCTGCCCTATGTGACGCTGCTCTGCCGCCTGCTCAAGCAGCTGCCCACACGCAAGCATTCGGCCGAGGAGCTCGACAATTTACTTGCCGGCAAACTGGGCTTTTTGAGCTTTACGACCGAGGTCATGACGCAGCCCGAAGTGGACGGCGTGCGCCCCTACTTGCTGGTGAGTGCCGGCGCCCTGTCCGAGAAAATCGATGCGCTGGCAAGCCTGCCGCGCGAGGTGTGGTCGAGCACGCTTTTGGCAGACGCCGACGCCGACCGCATGCGCGACGTGCTCACGCAGATTCGCATTGGGCTTGAGCAGGGCTTTATCAACAACGGCCACTCGGCGGCGCTCGGTCGCGCGATGAGCTACAGCTCGCCTTCGGCCGTGGTGCGTGAGCAGCTCTCGGGCGTAGACTTCTACCTGTTCCTGCGCGATTTGCTCGAGCACTTTGACGAGCGCGTGGACGGGCTGCGTACCAAGCTTGCCGAGCTGGCGGAGCGCATCTTTGTGGCCGATGGCTGCATGGCGAGCTTTACCGGCAGCGACGAGGACTTTGACGCGTACTGGGATGCCGCGGGCGACCTGGGGCTGGGTGCGGGCGATGGTGCCGGCTGCGGCGCGCTCGCGGTGCCGACGCCGCGCGACCGCCACGAGGCTTTCGTGATCCCCAGCGACATCTGCTTTGCCGCGCGTGCGTGCGATCCGCGTCGCCTGGGCATTGACGTGACAGGCGCTTGGGCCGTGGCTGCCAACGCGCTCTCCTACGATTACCTGTGGAACGAGATCCGCGTTAAGGGCGGTGCGTACGGCTGCGGATTCCGCGCGGCCGGCGAGCGTCAGGCGGCGTTCTACACCTACCGCGACCCGGCAATCGATCCCTCGATTGAGCGCGTGGCGCGCGCAGGCGAATGGCTCGGCAGCTTTGAGCCCGACGAGGCCGCCTTTGAGGGCTTTATCGTGAGCTGCGTGAGCGGCATGGATGCGCCGGTGAAGCCGTACGCGCTCACCAAGCGCCGCAACACGACCTACCTGGCCGGGCTCGATCCGCACGCACGCGAGGAGCGCCGCACCCAGATGCTCGCCGCCACGCCCGGTGAGCTGCGCTCGCTCGGCGCCGACGTGACGCGCATCGCAGCCGAGTCGCCCACCTGCGTCTTTGGCGGCCGCGAAGTCATCGCCAAGAGCAACGCCGACTTTAACGTCGTCGACCTGATGGGCTAACGCACGGCAAAGGTAGATTTTTGGGACATGTCTGAAAATCTACCTTTTTTCTGCGGTTTGAGCGGGGTGGCGCAGCCCACCGCGGCGGTTTGTCTCATTCTGTAACATCTAGGTCCAATTTTGCCGAGTTACTGTTACAGATTGAGACAAACCGCCGCAGACGCCCACTCCACAGCACAGACCACCACAAAGGTGCCTGTCTCCTTCCTCAGTTGTGATTCGAACACTTGTTCTATACGCACACATGTTCTATAGTAGAGGTGCTTGCATCAAACTGAAATTGCAACTAGAATATAGTTGCAGAATGTGAGGCGGGATGACTCGATCCGATAAACTCATCGCCCAGCTGCTTAGCTGTCCTTCAACGTATAGATTCGCTGACTTTCTTAAAGTTATGGCTTCATATGGCTTTGAAATGGACCGCAAAGGCAAGACATCCGGATCGCGCGTTCGCTTCTACAGGCCATCAGATGGCAGGATGTTCGTAATGCACGCGCCTCATCCATCTGACGAATTGACAGCGGGGACCATTCGAAACATCGTTCGCTTTCTGCAAGATGTCGGAGGTAGTCATGAGTAACGTTTTGGCATACAAGGGTTATTTCGCCCCGGTCGAGTTCGATGCCGAACAGCATGTGCTAACAGGTATGGTCGCCGGCATTAGGGACGCAATCGTATTTGAAGGCTCCACGGCTGAAGAAGTGGAGCAATGCTTCCACGACGCCGTCGACGATTACCTTGAGTTTTGCGCCGAGAAGGGCAAGGAACCCGAGCGGGCTTTTAAGGGCTCTTTCAACGTAAGAACGGGCTCTGAGCTCCACAAGCGAGCAGCGCTGGCAGCGGCAAAGAAGGGTGAATCGCTCAATAAGTTTGTGACTGAAGCAATCGCTGCGGCGTTGTGAAGCCAACGTTGAGTCGAAGCCGCCACAAAGGACACCTTTGTGGCGGCTTCGACGTTTGCCCAGATAAAACCTGCCAAAATAAACCTGTCCCTGTTTGGCAGGTTTGCTAGAGGAGGTTGGGATGGACAAGGCTAAATTGCGACGGGCGGTGATTGCCCGACGTGACGCTCTTGATTTGGATGTGCAGGCGGCGAAGTCTGCTGATATCTGTGCGCGGCTGGTTGAGCTGCTGGGCCGCTTGGATGCCGCGGCGCCGCGCACCGTTGCCGTCTATGCCGCGATGGGTTCCGAGGCAGACCCTGCCGCGTTTGCCGCTGCGGCCGCCGTGCGCGGCTGGCGCGTAGCCTATCCGTGCATGCTCTCGGCAATTGATGCCGCAGCTTATGGCCAGCGCATGTGCATGCGGGCAGTTGCCGCCGACGATGCGTCCGCGGCTCCGTTTATCGCCCACCCCACGCGGGCCTTCGCGGCCACGGACATCGACAGCGACCGCTTCCCCATCGTGCCTGCCGAAGCTCTCGACATGATCGTCGTGCCGCTCGTGGCCTTCGACCAAACCGGCGCGCGCCTGGGCTACGGCGGCGGTTGTTACGACCGCTACCTGCCTATGCTCTCGCCCGCATGCCAAATCATCGGCATCGCCTTTGACAAGCAGCGTGTCGACCACGTTCCCACCGACGCCCACGACCTGCCGCTACCCCACATCATTAGCGCCTAATCGCCGCCACATCAGCCACGGCTACAGCAGCACCATCGCAGTCTAGTGCTCCTCGCCGGCGCGGGCCAGGTCGTAGGGCGTGGTCTGGTAGACGTAGTAGTTGAGCCAGTTGGTGTAGAACAGCTGAGCCTGGCTGCGCCAGACGTTGCGCGGCTCGGCGGTGGGGTCGTCGCCCGGGAAGTAATGCGCCGGCACCTCCGGGTTGAGCCCGCGCTTCACGTCGCGCTCGTACTCCAGGCGCAGCGTGTCGGTATCGTACTCGGGGTGGCCAAATACAAAGAAGCGACGGCTGTCGGTCGACTTGACGATGTACAGGCCAACCTCGTCAGACACGGCCACAACCTCAAGCTGCGGCTCGGCCTCCACGTCCTCGCGGCGCACATCGGTGTTGCGCGAATGCACGGCATAGAAACGGTCGTCAAAGCCGCGGACCAGCGGGCTTTGCGGCTTCACCAGATAATGCTCGAACACGCCGCTCGCCTTTGCCGGCAGGTCGTACTTCTGGATACCGTAATGATGGTAGAGCCCCGCCTGCGCGCCCCAGCAAATGTGCAGTGTGGAGTGCGCGTGCGTGGTAGACCAATCCATGATCTGGCAGAGCTCGGGCCAGTAGTCGACCTCTTCGAACGGCATCTGCTCCACCGGCGCGCCCGTGATGATCAGGCCGTCGTAGTGGATGTCGCGGATGTCGTCGAACGTGCGATAGAACGTCTCCAGGTGGCCGGCGCTCACGTGCGTGGCCTCGTGCGTTTTCGTGCGCAGCAGGTCCACCTCCACCTGCAGCGGCGTGTTGGAGAGCTTGCGCATGATCTGCGTCTCGGTGGCGATCTTGGTGGGCATGAGGTTGAGGATGAGCACGCGCAGCGGACGGATGTCTTGGTGCAGCGCGCGGTACTCGGTCATGACAAAGATGTTCTCGCTCTCGAGCTGCGCGGCGGCAGGGAGGGCGTCGGGGATGCGAATGGGCATGGATGCTCCTTACGAGTCAGTTGCAGCTATGGTACAACGAGCGGCCCCATCCGCGCGAGCATATCGCCCAGCGATGCCGTCAGCGGCCCAAATCACTCCAAAAGTAGAGATTAAGGCATGCCCAAAAATCTATGGCGCTTTAGCCTAGCAAAGTGGCAGCAGGACGTTACAATGGTTCGACGCGAAAAACTCGGCCGAAAGGATACATATATGTACCAGACGCGTAAGATCGGTGTGGTCGGCCAGGGCCACGTAGGAGCACATGTCGCCAACAGCCTACTTATGCAGGGCATTGCCGATGAGCTGTACCTGTGCGATATCAACCAGGCCAAGGTGACGTCCGAGGTCCAGGACCTGCGCGACTCCCTTTCGTTTGTCCCGTACAACACCAAGATCGTCAACTGCTACGACCACTACGAGGAGCTTGCCTGCTGCGACGTCATCGTCAACGCCGCCGGCAAGGTCGCACTGGCCGCCGGCAACCGCGACGGCGAGCTGTTCTTTACCACCGACGCCGCCCGCACCTTTGCCAAGCGCATCGTCGACGCCGGCTTTGACGGCATCTTCGTGAGCATCTCCAACCCCTGCGACGTCGTGTGCACCGAGCTGTGGCACCTGACCGGCTATGATCCCAAGAAGATCATCGGCTCGGGCTGCGGCCTGGACTCCGCCCGCCTTCGCACCGAGATCTCCAAGAAGGTCGGCGTGAGCCCCAAGTCCATCGACGCCTACATGATCGGCGAGCACGGTTTTAGCCAGCTTGCCGCCTTTAAAGCCGCAACCATCGCCGGTAAGAGCCTCAACGAACTTCAGGCCGAGAACCCCGACAAGTACGCCTTCGACCACATGGAGATCGAGGAGCTTGCACGCAAGGGCGGCTATGTGACCTACCAGGGCAAGCAGTGCACCGAGTACGCCGTCGCCAACTCCGCCGCGCGCGTCTGCGCCGCCGTGCTGCACAACGAGCACGCCGTGCTTTCGGCATCCACGCTCATGACCGGCCATTATGGCGAGGAGGGTATCTTTACCTCCCTGCCGTGCGTGATCGGCGCCGAGGGCGTCGAGGAGGTCTACACGCTCGACCTGTCCGAGCACGAGCTCGAGGGCTTCCACAAGAGCTGCCAGCACATTCGCGACAACATCGCCCAGCTCGACTGGTGGGATGCCGAGGCCTACGACGCCAAGTAAGCGTCGGTTGCCGCGACACCTCGCGAATCTAAGCGCAATACCAAGCGGGCCGCGCCGGAAATCCCCGGCGCGGCCCGCTTTTTACGCACGCTGTTCACTTGCGAATCGAAGGTGAATGCTTTTCCCGTTACCTAGTACTGCTCGATGCCCATGTAGCGACGAACCTCGGGGCTGTGGTCAAACACCTTGCCGCGGGCGGCGCGCAGCTCGCAGCTCATGTTGTAGAAGAAGATCGGCTCCAAGAACGAACGCACGCTGGCGGGCACCTCGCCTACGCCGTACTCGAGTGCATCGAGCACCATGACTGTATCGGTGTGCGTGTTGAGGAACGCGAGCGCGCGCTCCTCCATGGGGCGGCACTCGCCCGATCCGAGCTGCACAAAGTAGAACACGCCGGGCTCGGTGGCCTCAAACGGGCCGTGGAAATACTCGCCGGAGTGGATATAGCAGCAGTGCTGCCACTGCATCTCCATGAGCGAGCAGATGGCCATGGCGTAGGTCTGGCTAAAGTTGGGGCCGGAACCCAGGATATAGAAGAACTTATGCTGCTGGCAGAGCTCGGCAAAGCGATCGCCCAGCTCGACGTTGACCTTCTCACGGGCAGCGGGCAACAGCGCATCCATCTGCTTAAGGCCGGCGTACATGTCGGCGAGTGCCTCGTAACCCTCCTGCTGGTCGAGCAGCTCGGCAGCCATCAGGACGCCGATGCCTTGCGGAACCTCGGCCTGCGGCACGCCTTCGCCCCACGGATAGACCCAGGTGGTCCACTTGCCGTTATCAATCTTGGAGCCCTCGCAGTCGGTCATGGCCACGACCTCGGCGCCGGCTGCCAGCGCCATCTCGCAACCGTCGACGACCTCCTGCGTATTGCCGCTGTGGCTGCAGGCGATGACGAGTGATTTCTCGCCAAGACTCTTGGGAGCCATCAGGCAAAACTCGCGCGCCGTGTAGACCGTCGAGGCAAACGTGGTGGCCTCGCGCTTGAGCAGCTCGTTGGCCGGCATCAGGTCGATCATCGAACCGCCGCAGGCGATCCAAAAGACGTTCTCAATCTTGCCCTTGCGCTCGATAATTTCCTGAACCAGATCGTGTGCGTTCACGGTGATGCTCCTCCTTGTGTGGCGGCTTTGAACGACGGCAGCTCGTACCTGCTGTCATTCTATGTTGTTCTATATATACCACGCAAGCAGCCACGGTGGAAGCCATTGCGACAAATTTGTTCCATGTTGTTCTATCTGTGGACGTTAGATGTCGAACACGTAGCGCGAGCCCACGATCTTTTGGCGTCCGAGCAGCAAGGGCCGCTCGTCCTCATCGGTAAAGTACGCCTCCATATAAAACAGCGGCTCGCCGACCGGCACCTCCAGCAGTGAGGCCGCCTGAACATCGGCAAGCGCAATCTCCACGGTACAAGGGTCGGACTTGAGCGGCGCGCGGCCCGAATGCTCGGCAACGAGTGCAAAGATGGAATTGTCCGTGAGGTCCTTGTCGGCAAGCGTCTGCAGGTAGGGATGGTCGGCCAGCACAAAGGCGTTGTTCTCGAGCATGACGGGCACGCCGTCTGCCGTGCGCACGCGCTCGACAACGATGAGCTCGCAGCCGGGTTCCACCCCAAAAAACGCCGCGTCCTCGCGCGTCGCCGCAACCACCGTGCGCGACACCAGGTGTGCTCCGGCCACCATGTCGTTGGCAGCGCAACCCTCGGAAAAGCTCTGAACGTCACCCTTTTGGACAATCTTGCGCTTGAGCTTGGGCGCGCACACAAACGTGCCCCTCCCCTGCTGGCGGTTGAGATACCCCGCGCGCGACAGCTCCTCGATGGCGCGGCGCACGGTGATGCGTCCCACGCCGTAGGACTTCGCGAGCTCCATCTCGGAAGGAATGCGCGAGCCGGATGCGTACACGCCGCGCGCGATCTCGCCCTTTAGGTCGTCCATAACCTGCTGGTACAGCGGCACGGCGGATACCTCAGTGCGCTCGGTTTTATCGTCGAATGCCATCGTTACGCTCCATCCCGCGCATGCTCGGACTCAAACTCTTCGATCGCCGTCATAAACTGCTCGCCAAAGGCGTCGGCCTTTTTCTCGCCAATGCCGTTGACCTGAATCAGCTCGTCGCGCGTCTGGGGGCGCAGACGGCACAGGCCGCGCAGGGCCTTGTCGGAGAAGACCATGTACGGCGCCATCTCCAGCTCGGTCGAAATCTCCTTGCGCAGGGCACGCAGGCGCTCGAACAGCTCGGCATCGTCACCCACGCGCGGGCGCTGATCCAGCTCGGCCTCCTCGCGCAGCAGATCCACCGCACGGCGGGCGCGGGCCGAGGCCTTGCGCTTGGACGCGCGACGCTTAACGGTAAAGGCGAACGCCTCATCCTCGACCTCGGCGGCACGCGGGCCCAGCCCCACGACCGGGTACTGTCCCTGCGAGGTAGCCAGATAACCGCGGCCGCACAGCTGGCCGATGATGTCCTTGATGCGCCCGACCGATTCGCTCGACAGCTCACCGTAGCCGCGGTCCTCGTCCAAATGCATCTGGCGAATGCGCTCGGTGTTGCCGCCGTGGAGCACGTCGGCGATGAGCGACTTGCCGAAGCGCATGGGCCGCATGGCCACATAGCGCACGGCAGCGCGGGCCATATCGGTGACGTCCTCGACCTCGAACTGCGTGAGGCAGTTGCTGCAGTTGCCGCAGCCCTCGACGTCGTCCGTGGCGACGCCGCCCGTACCGGCCGCGGCATGCTCGACCGCGGCCTCGTCGCCAAAGTAGCGCAGCGTGTATTCGCGCAAGCAGCCGGTGGTATTGCAGTAGCCCTCCATCTGGCTGAGCAGACGATATCGATTCTGGAGCGCCCACGCACGCTGCTCGTCGTCGAGTGCCTCATCGGCAGCATCGCCGCGATCGATCAGAAAGCGGCGCATGCGAAAATCGTTGCCGTTCCACAGCAGATGGCAGCTGGCCGGGTCGCCATCGCGGCCGGCGCGGCCCGCCTCCTGGTAGTAGGCCTCAATGCTCTCGGGCACGTTGTTGTGGATCACGTAGCGCACGTTGGGCTTGTCGATGCCCATGCCAAAGGCGTTGGTGGCAACCATCACCTGGATATCGTCGTCGATAAAGGCGCGCTGGCTTTGGCGACGGGCGTCGTTGCCCATGCCTGCATGGTAGCGGCCAACGCGAATGCCGCTGGGGCCCAGAGCCTCGGCAAGCTCCGCGGCCAGCGCGTCGACCGTCTTGCGGGTCGAGCAATACACGATGCCGCTCTCGCTCGAATGCGCAATCACGTAGTCGCGCACCCACGCGGTCTTGGCCTTGTCGCCCATCTCCTCGCAACCAAAGTAGAGGTTCTTGCGATCAAAACCCGTCACCACCGTCGCGGGGTTTTGCAGGCCGAGCATCTGCTGAATGTCCGCACGCACGCGCTCGGTCGCCGTGGCGGTAAACGCCGCCACGATGGGGCGCTGCGGCAGCGAATCGATGAACTCGCGAATCTGCAGGTAGGCGGGGCGGAAATCCTGCCCCCACTGGCTCACGCAGTGGGCCTCGTCAATAGCTACGAGTGGCACGCCAATGCCGCCTTCGGCCGCAGCTTCCTGCGCAAAGGCCAGAAAGCGTGGCTCGAGCAGGCGCTCGGGTGCCACATACATTAGCTGGTAGCGCCCCTCACGAGCACGCTTGAGCACGGTATTTTGCTGAGCCAGCGTAAGGCTGGAGTTGAGATAGCTGGGGCGCGCACCCGCCGCGAGCAGTGCGCGGGTCTGGTCCTCCATAAGCGACAGCAACGGACTCACCACAAAGGTGATGCCGGGCAGCATGAGCGCGGGCACCTGGTAGCAAATGGACTTTCCGGCGCCCGTGGGCATAACACCCAGCGCATCGCGACCGGCAAGGATCGCATCGACCATGCGGTCCTGTCCCGGGCGAAACGAGGTGTAGCCAAAATAGGCGCCGAGCGTGTCGAACGCCATCTGCTGCATGTTATCGGTCATGGTTTCCTAACGTCCAAGTCATCTGCCGCCGATTATACGCCGCCACGCGGACAGCAGCACACGGCCGCCGCCCAGACTAGTCGTTTAAGAACGCCCCCAACGGCTAAGGAGTGTCCCCAGGTGCCGGCAGAAAAGGAACGTCCCCAAGTGCCGGCCCGGCAACGCCGATGTTTTGGACACTTTCCGAATGAGCGTGGAAACGTCGCTGATTGAGCATAAGTCAGACACTATGACCCAATCCGAGGGCACGGAAACGACAGGAGCCCCCGCTCGT
>CBCTTO010000028.1:0-22302 GCA_965149855.1 uncultured Collinsella sp. | reverse complement strand
GAAAAGAGAGCCCTTACCAGAGACGCGACGGAAAGGATCGTCGCGCGGAGATCGTCCGCTATCGCGTCTTGGATTAAGTTTTCCGAAGTGATGTACACCACTTCTGGGAGAAAACAAAGCACCATGCTAAGGCCAAACAAACACAGCGGATTTGAAGCGAACCACGG
Source organism: uncultured Collinsella sp. (assembly GCA_965149855.1). Taxonomy (GTDB): domain Bacteria; phylum Actinomycetota; class Coriobacteriia; order Coriobacteriales; family Coriobacteriaceae; genus Collinsella. The sequence continues at coordinate 22,135 of CBCTTO010000028.1, read as the reverse complement.
AAGAATCATGAAAAGGCCAGCCTCGATTAGCATCGAGCCGAGCATGGTATTTCTTTTCCCGAAACGCGATGAGAAGAAATCTGCTGCAATGTAGGCCGTCGCATTTACTGCATAGGATGCACCGAAAAAGATTCCTATTATGGAGACGGGAGCATCAAATGCGTCGAATACCAGCTGATTCAAGTTGTAATAACTCCCATAGAATCCATCGAGCATGCTTGTGCCGATTAGAAGAAGCAATACCGCAAAAGCGGATTCTCCAACACGCCAGGTTTCGCGTCTGAACATCTTGGCTGCGTCAGACCTTCCCTTTTCAGAGCTTTCAGAACGGGTCGCTTCCGTCCTCTCAATGGGATACAGAAGGAAAAGCTGCAGGAGATAGAAAATGGAGACACATACGTAGAGGGCGCTCCAAGATACTTGGGCAATGAATGATCCGAGCACAATTGCCATTCCCGTAGCGATTGATTGCGCGGCAAGCAGCCGAGCGTTGATGGTGAGGAAGCGCTCTCCTTGACCGGCATTCCGGGCAATTTCATATAAAAGCGCTTGTTCGGATCCCGATTGAAGGGAGTAGGCGAGTGCCTCAACAAGGGAAAGCGCGACGAGAAAGGGGCCTGAGAGCAGCAGCATGCCAGCCGTATGGAAGAAAAGCAGCAGCACGCCCACTTGAATCGAGAACTTCTTTCCAAAGAAATCGCCTACCAGCCCTGTTGGCAGCTCGAGGACGACCGTTGCAATGTTAAACAGAGCTTGATAAAGCGCGATTTCCGTGACAGACATTCCTTTCTCCGCAAGGAAAAGTAGAAACACTCCCCGATTTAAAACAAATCCCGAGAGAACGAAAAAGGCGGAATAGACGTGCAGTTGCGTAGTGGCTTGCTTGTTCATTTGATACTTCCGATGACAATTTTGGCCTAGCGGGCGGCGGAATCAACCGAAGACGAGGCGCGTTGGCGCCGGGCGTCCAGATGCGTCATGCTGAAAATAGATGAAGCGTATGATTGACAAAACCATAGAGCCCGTCACAAATTGACTACTCCCAATGCTGGTCGTGGAGGGCGGCACCGAGAAAGTCGGCATCGAAAGGCACAGCTTCGGCAAAAGCGTAGTCGCCGTCGCTGGCGATGAGCAGGTAGTTCTCCTCGCCGCCAAACTCCGCATCGCCACATGGGACCACCCAAGCATGGTCGAACACCTCGAGTGCCGTGGCGGCGCAATCGCGCAGGAACGTCACATCGCTCCCCTCGTTTGCGCTCACGATATTGGCCACGTAGATACCCCCGGGGTTCAGGCTGCCCCGCACCAGGCGCAGCGCCTCAACGGTCGCCAGCCCGCGCACGGGCTCTGCACCGCCAAAGCAATCGCTCACGACCACGTCGTAGCGACGATGGCCCACGCTCGTCACGCCCAAATACGAGCGAGCCTCAGCGGTTATCACCCGCAGGCGATCGCCCGCCGCGCGCTCCAGCTCGTCTAGGTAGAACCAGCGGCGCGCCAGGCGCGTAATCTCGGCATCGTACTCAATGACGTCCATGCGCAAGCTCTCGTGCGACATCAGCGCAAACTTGGGATAGGCAAACCCACCGCCGCCCAGCATAAGCATACGGTCGATACCATGCCCGTAAGCATCACGCATTGCGTCCTCAGCCTCAAACACGTCGTCAAACGCGCGATAGTACGCAAAGACGGGCTCCGCCCAGCGTTCGCCAACGTAACTCGCGCTTTGGTAGACGCAGCCTTGCACCAATACACGGACTTCGTCGCCGCCCTCATCGTGCACGCGTTTCACACGCGCCAACCCATTGCGGGTTCGCGCAACCTGCAGACAGGCAGCACGAACAGCGACAGCGGCCGCACCAAGCGCCGCGGCCCCCAGAGCAACGCCGGCAACGACGCCGGCAGAAACACTCGGCTTGTTCATCTAGAGCTCCTTTTGCAGATAAAGGCCATGGTCACAAAATCCAAGATGGCGATAGTACTCGCGTGTGCCAATCGCGCTAATCACGTTGATGCGCGCATAGCCGGCATCCCGGGCAATCTCACACGCACGCTCCACGAGCAGACGCCCCAGACCGTGATGCTGAGCCGCCTGACCTTGATCCCCCACGCGTGCCGCCATGCCATACACGTGCACCTCACGAATCATCGCCTCATCCGGCGTCGTCGGCAACTCGTCCGCATGCGCGGCAACAAACGAATGGTCGGGCAGCGACAACCGCAAAAAGCCCGCGATCTTGCCCCGCGGCGTCACCCACTGCAAAAAGCGCTCGTAAGTCACCGGCGTCTCGTACGCCACCTCCTCATCAAGAGATAGCTCATCCAAGTCGGCACCCGCCGTGCTGATCTCGCGGTAACGGATCTCGCGCACCGTCGCACCGTCACCCCGAGCAGCCAGACGGTTCTCAACGAGCTGACGCAGGTTAGGCTTCTTGTTGCCCACCATAATGTCGTCGGAGCTAAAGTCGCGGATCATGCGACTGATACGGCAGAACGCCGGCGTCACCACGATGTCGTTGGCCAACACATCGAGCAGCTCGTCCTCGGTATAGGGGCACCACTCGCCACGCTCATAGCGGCCCACCAGACGCGAGCCCTCGATGAGCGCGCACGGGTAGACCTTGACCTCGTCGGGCATAAAGGCGCCCTCGGTCATAAAGCGCTCGTAGTCGCGTTTGTCCCCCTCGGGCGTAGCGCCCAGCAAGTTGAGCATAAAATGCGCGTGGATCTTAAAGCCAAACAGGCGCGCAAGCGAGAACGCCCGCTCGATCTTCGCCACCGAAATGCGACGCTCGTTGATATCGAGCAGGTGCTGGTCAAGGCTTTGGATGCCCATCTGAATCTTGGTGCAGCCCAGGCGACGAATGAGCGTGAGCGCCTGTGGCGTCACGGCATCGGGCCGGATCTCGATAACGAGCCCCACTACGCGATGCTTCGCCGTCTCGTTGATGCGCTGCTGACGCTCGAGCTCCTCCATCGTGGCCGTCTGCCACTCGGCGACCTCGTCCCACGGCGTGCCGGGGCCGTACAGACGACGCACCGCACGGTTATAGCCGCCCACGGCAGCATCTACGCGCTCCTGTTCGCCGGCAACACCGCTCGCAAGCTCGGCCTCGTCGGTCGCAATACCGGCAGCCCGATAGCGCTCGCGACGCTCCGCCACCACCGGCGGCAGCGCATCGGCGGGCGCGTCATCGAGCAGGCGCCCTGCCTCGGCACGGCTGATGCCCGGACGCGCCAACATGGGGTTGGCAGCCACGCCGGCGACGGCATCGTCATTGAGCGCACGGAAAAGCTCCGACATAAACCATGCCTGATACCCTTGCGGATAGTCGCTCCAGGTACCGCCAAGAACGATAAGCTCGATCTTGTCGGTTGCATGCCCCATTTGCGAAAGCGCGGTCAAACGAGCACTCACCTGCAGATACGGGTCGAAGCAGTTTTGCTCTGCACGGGCACACGCCGGCTCAGCGTGCAGATAACTCTTGGGCATGCGCAGGTCGTTGGGACAAAACAGGCAATCGCCCGAGCACGGCCAGGGCTTGGTGATGACGGTAATGGTCGCCACGCCCGAAGCCGTGCGGCGCGGCTTCATGCGCAACACCTGCAGCAGTTGACGTTCCAGCTCGGAATTGACATTCCACGCAGCCCACCGAGCCGGCTCCTCACGTTTAACCCGCTGGTAGAACGGCAGCAGACGGCGCTTGGCCAAATCGCGCTTGTCGGCACCCTCGCGGCGCGCCTCGGCATGTATCAGTTTGACGAGTGCCTTGTCGTCCACGGTCTCGCCGCGACGCAGAGCCTCGAGTATGTTCAAGATAATCTGTTCCATGACCCCATTGTAAAGGCAAAGGCGCCGGAGCCAATCTCAGCTTCGGCGCCTTCATCAAACAGCGCGTCTATGGTTTATAAGTCTTCGATAACCACCCGTCACTCTGAATCAAACGACATGTCACCCGAATCGACTTCAAAACGATACGTGGCAGACTTGTCACCGTTATCGAATTCAAGATTCAAAATGGTCTCGCCGTCGTAGCCAAGCGGAAGGAAATCGCTCTCGAAGTCGCCGCTGCCCAAGGTGAGGCTCGCCTTAAAGCCCGTCGAGTTCGGAACCGTCATCTCCACATCGCCCGAGCCCACACTCACGTCCATCGACTTCGTGGGGGCCTGGTAAAACTCGAACGTCACATCGCCCGAACCGACCTCAGCGCTGAGCGCATCAGTCACGCTGCCCGTAAACTCTACATCTCCCGCACCCAGGAAAAGGTCGAAACCATCACAGATGACACCGGCAATCTGCAGATCACCCGAGCCCACGTGCGCGTTGACTCCCTTCAGATGTTCGGCAACACGGCGCGGCAGCTCGACCGTAACTGAGCGATCGATTGCCTTACCGTCGTCACTTCCAAACTGGGAAACCTTGAGCGTCGAGTCCTCGACGGATGCGATGTTTTGCGTCGCGGCCTTGGAGGCATCCATACCCTCGGCAACGCGCCCCCGCTCGATAACGCGAGCCTTGTTGCCATCAACAACCTTGACGTCCACCGAAGCCGCATTGATATCGAAATCGAGGTAGCGGAACTCATCGGCATCAAAAGTCGTGCTCGAAAGCTGCTGAGGCCGAGCGGAATAGTTACCGCTATCCAAGAGATCATCGTCGTCAAACATATCGTCAAAATCAGACAAATTGCCAGATAGAATACCGGTCGTACGCACCATATCGGAGTGAGCCAATAGCCGCGAAACGCCAAAGACAAGCCCAACAATGAGCACAAACGCTCCGATGCCGACGCCCAGGCGTAGCTTGGATTCATGCGAAAGCTTCATCATTCGTCACCCTCTTTGGCACATGGCTCAGCGGTGGCCGCGGTAGCCACGTCAGCATCAGGTTCCGCAGAAGCATCCTTCCCCTGGGCCTTGACCGCCACCGACGCCGAACCAACCTGAATATCACCGCGTGCCCAATCGCCATCAAGCGCACGTGCCACCCAGTGATAGATAGGAATCGTAAAGAAGATCAGTGCGGGAAAGGGGCTGGCACCAACCAGGAACATCAGTAAAAAGAACAGTAGCCAACACACGGCCCAATACGGGAACGACTGGAACGGGCCCTTCACCGGAGTCGAGCCAACCGCAGTGCCACTCGTCGCCTGCGCCGTAGCGGCATTGGCGGCCTGCGCACTCCAGCTTGCCGCTTGCGCCGCCTTGGCCGCAGCATCACTCGCCTGCGTTGCCGCCTCGGTAGCGCGTGCCGCCGCCTCATGGGTGCGAGCACGCTCTGCCGCCTCGGCCTCGCGCTGACGGGCGCGGTCCTCGTTCTCAAACTCGATATCGTCCTCGATCTCGTCGCTCGGATTGAGCAGCTCGTCCAGACTCACGCCATAAAGCTTGGCGAGCGAGATCAGGTTCTCGGTATCGGGCGAGCTCTCCGCGCGCTCCCATTTGCTGACCGCCTGGCGCGACAGCCCCAGCTTTCGCGCCAGCCCTTCTTGGCTAAAGCCTTTGCTGCGGCGAAGGTCGGCGAGCCGCTGCGCAGTTTCTACATTCATGGTTCCTCCTATGCTTTTGCCAGCCGTGCCGCCGGACCGCTTTTGTTCTTAAGGCGCCTTGCACAGTTAAAATCTATCCGCCACCGCCAAAAACATGCCACCTATTCTAGTGAGATTTTTGACAACCGGCGGTTGCGGGCGCGCATGAGCTGCGAAAATGTGTCCAAACCAAGCAATGACCCGCAGCCCGGTTGTCCCCGTTGCGGCGTTAACGGTAGTATGGTCGTACCGTTTATTCCGCACCGCCAACGGAGGGAGTCCCGCGCCGTGAACCGCGATTTCGCCTCATCGCTCATCCAGCTCAACAACACGTTCTATCGCGAGCACTCCGCCTCCTTCTCCGATACGCGCCAGGCCCCGTGGCCGGGCTGGGTCCGCACCATGGACATCGCACTCGAACAGCTCGACGTCGCCACCATCGAGCATCCCGTCCGCGTCTTCGATCTTGCCTGCGGCAATATGCGATTCGAGAACTTTGCCGCCGGCGGCGCACTTGCCGCCAAGGGCGTCGATGGCGCAAACCCCTCGGCAGACGCCAGCTGCCCGTTTGAGTTCTATGGCGTCGACTCGTGCCAAGACCTGGCCATCGATGCGCGTGGTCACGCCCTGCGCATTCCCAACCTGCACTTCCAGGAACTCGACGTGCTCGATGCCCTCATGAAGCTCAACCCCGCCGAGACGCCCGACGTACTTTTCGACGCACCGCTCGCCGACATCTCGGTCTGCTTTGGCTTTATGCACCACGTGCCGTCGTGTGAATACCGCGTGCGCGTGCTCGACGCCCTGGTGCGCCAGACGCGCCCGGGCGGCATCATCGCCATTAGCTTTTGGGAGTTTATGAACGACGAGCGCATGGCGCGCAAGGCCGTTCGTGCCGAGGCCCGTGCCGAGCTCACCCCGCCGTTTGAAGGTTACGATTCCGCGCAGTTTGAAGCCGGCGACCACCTCATTGGCTGGCAAAACGACCGCCACGCCTACCGCTATTGCCATCACTTTGACGATCAGCAGATCACCGACCTGGTGCGCGGCGTCCGTACGTTCTACAAGAGCGGCGAGGTCCCCGTGCGCGAGCTTGAGCGCTTCCATGCCGACGGTCGCAGCGGCGAGCTCAACCGTTATGTGATTCTCAAGCGCCTGTAGGCACCGACGACTCGCCGTCGAGCTGCACCGCATCTTTCGGGCAAACTATGCCCGCCCTTTTTTCAACCCATTGACGGAACGCGCAGCCATGCGTTCCATACTTATGACCAAGGAGCCTCATGGGAGCCGTCCACGTTCGCACGCCTAAGAACTTTGTGCTCGAGGAGCGCCTGGAGCGCTACGCCGATGCGATTGAGACGAACCCCGAGGCCTATGCCGGAGATTGGCGCAAGGCCTGTGCGCCAGTTGGCAGCAAGCCCTTTGAACACCTTCACCTGGACCTTGGCTGCGGCAAGGGAACGTACCTTGTAGAGCGCGCAGCCCACGAGCCAAACACCCTCTTTATCGGTATGGACCAGGAGCCCATCTGCATTGCCTATGCCGCGCAGAAAATCTGCGAGCAGGAGTTGCCCAACGCACTTGTCCTGCCCCGAGGCGCCGCATCGCTGCCGCAGCTATTCGCCGCAGGCGAGCTGGATGCCATCACCATCAACTTTCCCACGCCGCAGCCCAAGGCCAAGTACGCCAAAAAACGACTCGTCCATGTCGACCATTTGATGCTCTACCGTCCGCTCCTTGCAGCCGGCGCCACCGTCACGCTGCGAACCGACAGCAAGCCATTGCGCGACTACGCCCTGGGGCAGTTTGCCGCGGCAGGCTACGACACGCTTTGGGTAAGTGACGACGTACGCCGCGACCATCCCGAGCATCCCGAGACCGAATATGAGCGCCGCACGCGCGAGATGGGCGCCGCCGTCTATGGCATTTGCGCCATGCCCGGAGCGCACCCAACCGACGAACAGCTCACAGTAGGACGCGCGCAGGAGCAAAGCCTCGCCTGCTACCTGCCCGATAACCTCGATGAGCTCACCTATGTACCTCTGGGCATGGAAGAAGCCGTCGAGAACTTTAGAAACCGCGCCCGCAAAGGCAAGAAGCGCCTGCCGCAAGAGCACTAACTTCACGCGCCCATTTCCTGCATTTTCTCGCGCACTGGCACCCCGCGCCGCCGCTACGCCATAATAGTTGGCGGACAATCGCGAGAGAAAGCAACCACATGGCACAGACCACGACAGATACCGCCGCCAGCAACGTCTCCAGCGCCGGGGCCGCCAGCTCATTCTCGGGCGGCACGGGAACCGAAGCCGAGTTTGGCTCGCTCGGCGCGCTCTCCCCCACCTGGTGGGAGCCCGAGGACGGCAGCGAGCCCGAGCCATGGCTCACGGCCGATCAGGCCTTCGAACGCTTCTTTGAATGGACAAGCGACCGCGGCATTGAACTGTGGGATCACCAAGAAGAGGCCCTCATGGACCTAGCTGCCGGCGATCACGTCATTTTGGGAACACCGACCGGATCGGGTAAATCGCTCGTCGCGCTGGGCATGCTCTTTATGGGCATGGCGCAGGGCAAACGTTGCTACTATACGGCTCCTATCAAGGCTCTGGTCAGCGAGAAGTTCTTCGACCTGGTACAGGTACTCGGCCGCGATAACGTCGGCATGATCACCGGCGACACGCATATCAACACCAAGGCACCCGTCATCTGCTGCACGGCCGAAATCCTTGCCAACGATGCGCTCCGCGAGGGCGAGGACGCCGACGTGGGCTGCGTGGCCATGGACGAGTTCCACTACTTTGCCGACCCCGACCGCGGCTGGGCCTGGCAGGTGCCGCTGCTCACCCTGCCCCATACGCAGTTTATGCTCATGAGTGCCACGCTCGGCGATGTCACTGCCATCGCCACCTCACTCGAGGAGCACACCGGCGCTGCTTGCGACTTGGTTGTCGACGCCCCGCGTCCTGTTCCGCTGAGCTACGACTATGTGACGACCTCCCTCGAGGGCACGGTCGAGCTCGCCATGCGCCGCGGCGAGGCCCCGCTCTATATCGTGCACTTTAGCCAGGATGCCGCCCTTGCGACGGCGCAGTCGCTCGCCAATTTTGGCATCGCCAGCAAGGAGCAGCGTGAGGCCATCAAGGAAGCGGCAAAGGGAACGAGCTTCTCGACGGCCTTTGGCAAGATTCTCAAGCGCCTGCTTGGATGCGGCGTCGGCGTGCACCATGCTGGCATGTTGCCGCGCTATCGCCTGCTGGTCGAGCGCTTGGCGCAGCAGGGCCTGCTGCCCGTCATCTGCGGCACCGATACGCTCGGCGTCGGCATCAACGTACCCATCCACACCGTGGTGCTCACCGCGCTCACCAAGTTCGATGGCTACAAGATGCGTCGTCTGCGCGCCCGCGAGTTTCATCAGATTGCCGGTCGCGCCGGCCGCTCGGGCTTCGATACCGAGGGCATGGTCATCGCCGAGGCCCCGGAGCACGAGATCGAGAACGCCAAGCTCATGGCCAAGGCGGGCGACGACCCCAAGAAGCTCCGCAAGATTAAAAAGAAGAAGGCCCCCGAGGGCTTTGTCACCTGGAACAAGCAGACCTTTGAGCGCCTGATCGAGACGCAGCCCGAGACGCTCAAGCCGCGCCTGCGCATCACACACTCCATGGTGATTAGCGTGGTCGAGCAGGGCGGCGATGCCCGAGCCCGCGTACACGACCTCATCGAGACGAGCCTGCAGACTCCCGAGGAAAAGGCTAAGCTCGAGGTTCGCGCCGACGAAATCTTCGCCACGCTCATCGATTCCGGCGTCGTCGTTCGTACCGAGGTGCCGCCCGCGCCCGACGCCCCGACTGACGCCGCACCAGACATCGACTATGCGCTGACGGTCGATCTGCCCGAGGACTTCGCGCTCGATCAGCCGCTCTCGCCGTTCTTGCTTGCCGCGTTGGAGCTGCTTGATGCCGAGAGCGAGACCTATACCATGGATCTAATCTCAATGGTCGAGGCAACACTCGAGGATCCCAAGCAGGTGCTGCGTGCACAGGAGCGCGCAGCACGCGATCGCGCCATGGCCGAGATGAAGGCTGACGGCGTCGACTATGAGGAGCGTCTGGAACGCATCCAAGACGTCACGTACGAAAAGCCGCTCGAGGATTTGCTCGACGCCGCCTTTGACAAGTACTGCCAGGAAGTGCCCTGGGCAAACGACTACCAGCTCTCTCCCAAGAGCGTTCTGCGCGATATGCTGGAAAGCGCGAGCGATTTTAAGGGCTACATTCAAAAGCTCGGCATCGCCCGTTCCGAGGGCATTTTGCTGCGCTACCTGGCAGAGGCCTACCGTTCTCTCGACCGCACCGTACCCATCGAGAAGCGCGACGAGCGCCTGCGCGACATTATCTCGTGGCTGGGCTTTGTGGTGCGCTCGGTGGACTCGAGCCTGGTGGACGAGTGGGAGAACGCCGGCAACCCGGCAGCCCTCGACGCCGCGCCGCCGCAGGGCATCGACGAGGTCGTGGCGGACCGCCGCGGCTGCACGCTGTTGGTGCGCAATGCGCTCTTCCGCCGCGTGACCCTTGCCGCCCGCGAGCACGTTCGCGACCTGGGCGAGCTCGACGACGACTGGGGCATGAGCGAGATCCGCTGGCAAAAGGCGCTCGATGCCTACCACGAACAGCACGAGGAAATCCTCACCGACGGAGATGCCCGCAGCGCCGCGATGTTTTCCATCGATGAGTCCGAGGAGAAGACCGCGCACGTATGGCACGTGCACCAGATCTTTGCCGACGAGAACGGCGACCACGACTTTGGCATCATGGGCGATGTCGATCTGGACGCCACGCAAGACGGTGGCGAGGTCATCTTCAAAAACTACCGCGTCGGCTTTATCGAGGACCTGCTCGAGGACTAGCCGAACATACTGGAACGAAACGGGGCCGTTGGCAATATCGCCAGCGGCCCCGCTTTTGCACTATACGCTATGCCCTACTCGGCGTCCTCGACCTCATACGAATCCGCCTCGGCGGGCTCATCGTTTGTCTCTGTCGCAGCCCCGCGCGCCTCGTCAAACGCGGCCTTCATGGTCTTGTTGCCCCACGTGAGCTTGCGAATGGTAAGATCGTCGGCCTTCTTGTTGGCTAGGCGCAGGTTGTTCTCGGAGGACAGCAACGCCTCCTTGGTTTTCTGCAGATGGCTAATCGTCTTGTCGATCTCATCGATCGCCGTTTGGAACTTGCGGCTCGCGATCTCGTAGTTGCGACCGAAATCATTCTTGAACTTTTCCATCTTGGCTTCGAAGTTCGTGACGTCGATATTCTGCTGTTTGTACTCCGCCAGTTCCTGCTTATAGCGCAGCGAACCCATGGCGGCGTTGCGAAGAAGCGTAATCATGGGAATAAAGAACTGTGGGCGAATCACGTACATCTTCTCGTAGCGATAGCTCACGTCGACTATCCCTGCGTTATAGAGCTCGCTCTCGGGCTCGAGCAGCGTGCAGAGCACCGCGTACTCACAGCCTTTTTGGCGGCGATCGTGGTCGAGTTTCTTAAAGAAGTCCTCGTTTTTATGCTTGGTCGTGGTCTCGTCGTTCTCGTTTTTCATCTCGAACATAATCGAAATGACCTCGTTACCGCTTGCATCGCACTCGCGGAAGATAAAGTCGCCCTTGGTACCCTCGGACGCATCGTTATCTTTCTCGAAGTACGCGTTGGGAAACGCCGTCATGCGCAGACGGTTGAACTCGGTCTCGCAGTGCTGCTCGAGCGACTCGCCCACCATCTTGGTGGACAGGCGGACCTTCATGTCCTTAAGGCGCTCAATCTCTTCATCCTTGTAGCGAATCAGGTCATCGCTCGCGCGCTTGGCCTGCGCGAGCTCGAGCTCGTGTGCCGCCTTGGCTTGCTCCTCGCGAGAATCGCGCACCGCCAGCTCGCTCGTCAGCTTGGCACGTGCCTCATCGCGCTCTCGCTCCGCCGCGGCGACCGCCTCTGACAGGTTCATTTTTGCCATCAGTTCCTGCTCACGCAGCTGGGCACGCAGGCCCTCGGCCTCTTGCTCGGACTGAGCCTTTGCGGCGGAAAACTTCTCTTGCACCTTCGCGCGATAGTCAGTAAGCGCGCGCTCGGCCTCGCTGCGAGCGGCATCGAGCTCACGCTGCGACTCTGCCGCGGCAGCGGCAAGCGCCATCTCCTGGGCCTTGTCCGCCGCGGCGAGCCTGGCCTGCAGCTCGGCAATCTGAGCGTCGCGCGCGGACAGGTCGTTTTGAGCAGCATTGCGCGCCGCCGCCTCGGCAAGCCTGGCTTCATCATCTTTGCGCCCCAACTGCGCACGCAAATTGTCGATTTCGCGCTGAAGCTCGGCGTTTTCCTTTTGAGCATCGGCGCGGGCCTCAACCGCCGCACGCTGGCTTGCACTCTCGCGCTCTGCGGCAGCGCCCTCGAGCTTGGCGCGCAGCTCGGCAAGCTCAGCATCGCGCTTGGCAACCTCTTGCGCCAGTTTCTGATCCGCAGTGTTCTTCTGCTCGACAAGCTGGGCATTGCGCTGAGACTCTGCCTGTTGCAAGGCAGCCGTCGAACGCGAGCGCTCAAGCTCCAGCGCCTGCTCACCCTCACGCTGGACTGCCTTCACACGCTCATCCAGGTCGCGCGAGAACTCGGCATCGCGCACCTGCTTGACGATATCCGCATAGCCGGATGCATCGACCTTAAAAACTTCGCCGCAATGCGGGCACTTGATCTCGTTCATAGCAGCTCCTCGATGGACGCAAATTTCAACCGCCTACACTCTACCGCGCCACGCGGACAAAAAAGGCGCCGCCGCCATAATGGCAACGGCGCCAGAACCACCACAAAGGTGCCTGTCCCCTTTGTGGTGGTTCGAGAATTACAGTCCAAAGAAGCCCAGGATTTGATCGCGGCTTACGGGTCTGTAGTCGTTGGCATCAAGGCCAACGTCATAGCGCAGGATCGGGCGCTCGCGATCGCGGTTGCGTGCGTTGGTGCGGTCACCCCTGCTGTGGATATGCCCATGCAGCATAATGGCGCCACGTGCCTTGCCGTTCCAGCTGAGCATGGGGTAGTGGCTCATAACCAGACGATGGCCCTTGGCATAGCCGGGAGCAATCTCCAGGTAATCGCGCACGTCTTCCCAAATTTGCGGGGCGTCGGAATCTTCCCAGTCGCCGTCATGGTTACCGCGGATGAGCGTCGCATTCTTGCATTCGATACGCTCGCGCAGGCGCACCGCCTCCGCCATGGGCAAGCGATACGTAAAGTCTCCCAGGATATAGAGGCGGTCGTCCGCAGCCACGCACTCATTGATGGCATCGATGACCTTGCGGTTCATCTCCTCGACCGAATCAAACGGTCGATCCATGTCGTGCAAGATATTCGTATCGCCCAGGTGCAGGTCGGCGGTAAACCACATCATCGTCTATGCCCTCATTTCGCAATGCATCCAACTCGTGCTAAGTATACAGACACAGCGATGCGGCGGTTAGCCAAAGAGCCCGCCGAACAGTCCGCGGCGGCGCTTGTCTTGCTTTTTCGAAGCGTCACCCTGGGCGTTCTTGCCCTGCCGCTTCTTACGATCCCGCTCCAACTCATCGTCATCGAGTAGCGTATCCCACTCAAACGGATCGTCTGTCAGATCGAACAGGTCATCGTCATCAAACATGGCAGTCTCCCATACCGATTAGCGAGCATCCACCACATAGAGCCCAACGCGCACCTGATGCCACGGGCTGCGCTCGGGGGCAACCTGTTGCACGCGGGCCTCAAATACGTCCTCGTGGCCGTAATACATCATCAAGGACAGTGGGCCAACCTCGTTTCCCGGAACGTAGCCAAGTTTGGTCTTGCCATAGTAGATCGCAACTGCCTCGGGGTCATGGGGATTATCGCGCTCGGCACACAGCGTCAGTTTATCGCCCGCTTTAAGATCGCCCAAGACCAAGGCGCCATCGGTATACTGAAATCCTGCAATGTGAAATGACAGAAGAACACGCGAAGGCTCGTACATAGCAGCTCCTCTAACGGCCGGATAAACCGGTGTGTAACCTTATTGAGAAGTCTACGGTCCCGTGCGGACACAAATACATCCTGTCTGCGTCCTTCAATCGTTTGCCTCAACGCTTGCGCGACAGAACGCTTGCAGATAAGATAGGAACACGGATGGCACCCGTTGCCGCGGGTCTTGCCAACTCCGATACACGTTTTCATCGTGAGAAGTGGCCGTCTTCGCTTACGCGGGGGCGGCTATTTCATTCGGCCGATAAACAGACCGAGTTCGATAGCCGCAATCAACAACGCCAATAACGAAATAACATCGCTTACGTTCATACCAAATCCCTTCTAAAGGGAGTTGGCCCATCCGTGCTCCATAACAGTAGTCTAACGCAAAATGCAGGTAATAGGAACACTTGTTCGTATTACCTGCGCCCTTTTCTAATGCACAAACATGCGCACGAACTTGTGCTTCCAGCTTGCGTAAGGAGCATAGCGGAATGGCACGTCCAGCCACGTTGCCTTGTTCACGATGCTCTTCTTGTGGCTAAACGTATCGAAGCTCTCGCGTCCATGGTACTGCCCCATACCGCTCGCACCCATGCCACCAAAGCCCATATGGCTCGTAGCCAAGTGCATAATCGTGTCGTTGACGCAGCCGCCGCCAAAGGGCACGTAACGCACAAAGCGCTGCTGAACTGCGCGATCCTGGCTAAAGATATACAGAGCCAGCGGCGTCGGACGATCCGTAATAAACGTCTCGGCCTCGTCTAGGCTCTCAAACGTCAGCACCGGCAAGATGGGGCCGAAAATCTCCTCCTGCATCACGGCGTCATCGGGGGTCACGCCGTCCAAAATCGTCGGCTCAATCTTGAGCGATGACTCGCGCGCCGTGCCTCCAAGCACAACCTTATCGGGATCGATCAGCCCACGCACGCGCGCAAAATGCTTGGCGTTGACGATATGCCCATAATCCTCGTTATCGAGCGGATGCTCGCCAAACATACGGCGGGCCTCTTCCCTGATGAGGTCCAGCAGCTCGTCGTGCACGCGCGCATCGACCAGCAGGTAGTCGGGCGCCACGCAGGTCTGCCCCACGTTGAGCCATTTACCAAAGGCGATACGCCGCGCCGCAACCTTCAAGTTTGCCGTCGCATCCACGATGCAGGGGCTCTTTCCGCCCAGCTCAAGCGTCACGGGCGTAAGGTTTTTACTTGCGCGCTCCATGACGAGTTTGCCGACCGGAACGCTACCGGTAAAGAAGATCTTGTCCCAGCACTCATCGAGCAGCGCTTCGTTCTCGGCGCGCCCGCCCTCGACAACCGTCACCAGGCGCGGATCAAATGCCTCTTCACAGATTTGCTTGAGCACCGCACTCGATGCCGGAGCATAGGCGCTCGGCTTGATGACCACAGTATTGCCCGCGGCAAGGGCGCCGGCGAGCGGCTCGAGTGTTAGCAAAAATGGGTAGTTCCACGGAGCCATGATGAGCGTGACGCCATAGGGCACGGCTTGCGTTTTGCACACACTCACGGCGTTGGCAAGGTCACACGGACGCAGGCGCGGACGACTCCATCGAGCCACGTGAGCGATCTGATGACGAATCTCGGAAAGCGACGTGCCGATCTCGCACATATATGCCTCGTCATGCGACTTTCCCAAATCGGTCTTGAGTGCATGGGCAATATCGGCCTCGTGCGCCCGTACCGCATCGCGTAAACTCACGAGCGCGCGACGTCGGGCATCGACATCAAACGTGGCGTGCGTCTTAAAGTAGGCGCGCTGATCGCCGACGATGCGCGCAATTTCCTCGGTGTTCATGTGCCCTCCTAGTTCTCGCCCTCAAACATACCACCTGCAACGACTTCATACATATGCTCGAGCTCCAAGCGGTCCATTAAAAGCGGAACGGGGTACAGGGGATTGGCCTCGGCATCGGCATTCGCCGCCATCTGCGGAATGTCGGAGCGGCGAATGCCCGAGACATATTTGGGAATGTCCAAGGTAGCGTTCATTCGATCGACCCAATCGATAAAGGCCTCGGCCGCCAGGTTGTCCTGTGCGTTAGCCGGCGCGATACCAGCCATGCGGGCGAGGTCGGCGAGCTTAGGAGCAGCAGCTTCACCATAGGCGCGAAGCATGTGCGGCAGGATAATGGCATTGGCCAAACCGTGGGGAATCCCATAACGTCCGCCCAGACTGTGCGCGATGGCATGCACATATCCGACATAGGAGCGCGTAAAGGCAACACCCGCTTTATACGCTGCCGAAAGCATATTGCGGCGCGCCCGTATGTTGTCCCCACGCTCATAAGCATCGAGCAAATTGTCGTGGATGAGCAGCACCGCCTGACGCGCCATCTTGCGCGTATAGGGCGTGGTACTGCGCCCGATAAAGGCCTCGACAGCATGCGTTAGAGCATCCATGCCCGTTTGCCCCGTAATGGAGGCGGGCAGGCCGCGCGTAAACTCGGGGTCGTGCACCGCAAAGCGCGGGATAAGCACAAAGTCGTTAATGGGGTACTTGTAGTGCGTCTCGTCATCGGTAATTACCGCTGCAAGCGTTACCTCACTTCCCGTGCCCGCCGTAGTTGGAACGGCGATGAGCAACGGCAGGCGACGATGAATCCGCAGCAGGCCGCGCATCTTGTTGATGGGCTTGCTTGGCTGCGCGATGCGTGCGCCCACGCCCTTGGCACAGTCCATGGCCGATCCTCCGCCAAAGCCGATAATGGCCCGGCAGGCACTCTCTCGGTACAGGGACGCCGCTTCCTCCACGTTTGAGACCGTGGGGTTCGCACGCGTTTCGGCATAGACCGTAACGCCAATCCCCCTGGATGCGAGCGCCGTCTCGAGCGGTGCCGTGAGCCCCAGACGGGCAATGCCGGGATCCGTCACGATAAGGACCTTCTGGATCGAGCGCTTTTGAAGCACCGCGGGCACATCCTCGGCATGCTCTAAAATGCGCGGCTCGGTATAGGGCAGGATCGGCAATGCAATGCGAAAAACCGTCTGATATGTTCGGCACCAGGCACGACGGGCTAGATGCATAAAGGAAACTCCTTCATTTGTTGATAGGTCAACATTTGCTCGACCGATTGTACTCAGCGGCGTCCGTATATGACTTGCAAACCGTTAATCAATCAACATCTTCATATCTCAAAATTGTTTTATTAAAAATCATTCCTAATAGGCTTCACATTTGGTTGCATTTATGGATAATAGAACTCGTCAAGACGCACGTCCGGAGAGGGCCCTTACGGGACCGGGCGAGCGCACAATCGCCATCGATCGAAAGGATCGAATCATGAAGTTTGTTTGCCCCGTTTGCGGTTATGTGGAAGAGTTCGACGGCGATCAGCTGCCCGAGGACTTCAAGTGCCCCCAGTGCGGCGTTCCCGGTTCTCGTTTCCTGAAGCAGGAGGAGGGCCAGCTCGAGTGGGCTGCCGAGCACGTCGTGGGCGTCGCCAAGATGGAGGGCGTCTCTGAGGACATCGTTGCCGACCTGCGCGCCAACTTTGAGGGTGAGTGCTCCGAGGTCGGTATGTACCTGGCCATGGCTCGCGTCGCTCATCGCGAGGGCTATCCCGAGATCGGCCTGTACTGGGAGAAGGCTGCCCACGAGGAGGCCGAGCACGCCGCCAAGTTCGCTGAGCTCCTGGGCGAGGTCGTGACCGACTCCACCAAGAAGAACCTCGAGATGCGCGTTGAGGCCGAGAACGGCGCCACCGCCGGAAAGACTGATCTTGCCAAGCGCGCCAAGGCCGCTGGCCTCGATGCCATCCACGATACCGTGCACGAGATGGCTCGCGACGAGGCTCGTCACGGCAAGGCTTTCGCCGGCCTGCTCAAGCGCTACTTTGGCTAAGCCAACCGCTTGAGACATAACCTCTAGCTCGATGAGACCCGGACCGTATTGGTTCGGGCCTTTTTCGTGCCTCACAAACTTGTTAACTACCTGAAATAGGACCGCCTTCGGCATAGGTTTCTCGTCAAAAACTAAGTGAGTAGACTTTTTGGAACTTGCCGAGCAGACCATCCGTATTGCTTTATAAAGTCGCAGGGAAATGACTTGTTTCAAAACGGCCTGGTCGCCATCAAGCCAAAAGTCTACTCACTTAGAACCGCAGCCGTCCACGATCGAACTGTTTTGTGTCTAACGGGCATCTTTCCGTCAATTACTCCCAATTTTGTCCAGTCAACGAATAGTTCAGACCGAAGTAATGTCTCAGCCCTTTGCTCATCTGAGCTTTTATCGCAATATTCAGCATCGAGCATCCTGCATACGGTCTTAACGATCGCGCGGAATCTACCCTCATCGGATATCTGTCTGTGTGTCAGGAGAAGTACATCGTAGCCCATGGCCTGAAGGGCCGTCATGCGGTCAGCGTCACGCAAGCCATCCCCTGCGCGTCCGTGCGAGGCCTTTCCCTGACATTCAATGGCCACCTGTCGCCTACCGTCCGGTGAAGAAAGAAGTAGGTCGATATATACACGGGACTTTCCCACAATCGCTCGAGCACTTGTGCTTAGTATCACTTCAACATTAAGCTCTATGCCACAAAAACCTTCGCCTCCCAGGGACCGCGGCAGTGCAAGCAACAAATTCGCCTCGACCTCAAAAGGCGATGCGGCACCCAATGGAACGAGTTGCGACACCTCCCTAAATCTATTGCCGTAACGTATCCCGCAAACATCTGAACAAAAACGGTGAAGGTCTCCGCCCAAAACCAAAGCGTCTCGACGCCATAAATTTGAGGCGGTGCCGTCCTCGGACGGACAGCGCACCCAACCGAACGTTGTCGAAATCGCGCCCGAATCAATTGCACGCGAAAGCTCCGCCTCAAGTGCCGCCGGCAGGGCACACACCGCAAACAAGCCACACATCTCCGCCAATACCAAAAGAAGCTGAAGATCCGTCAGATGCCGCAACATGATGAATGCCGTCAGTAGAGGAGACGTAATCAAAAACCCATGCTCCGTTTCCAGCACGGATTCCCTGGGAAGCTCACCAAGGAACAGCCGCTGCCTAATGCTGGCAGGACAAGTCCGTTTGTTTCTCGTCCGAACCAATGTATACAACGGAAAACCGAGCGCGACCGCAGCCGTCGGGTTGCGGGCGAGATCATATCGCTGCCGGTCTTCTTCCGGTCGTGGAAGCGGCGGACACAAAGCGCGGACTTGAGGAGGCAAACGCCAGTACCTAAAAGCCGATATGTCACAAAGTAGATCCTTCATAGGCACAGGAGAACACGAATTTCAACCCAGTCAGTCACGCATTGGCGCGAACGCACCAAAAATGGCGCCGAACGGACTGCCAAGTTTTCAACAGCCCTCCCCAACTGGCCAAAAGCTTGTCGAGAGCTGGACGAAGCCCTGTTGAAAACCCCATTTTTTTCTCATGCAGAAGCTTTACGCGGCAAGTGAGTAGACTTTTTCGAACTTGCCGCGCAGGCCAGTCATCCTGCTTCTCAAAACCACAGGTAGATAGCTTGTTTCAAAACGACCCGGTCGCCAAAGCGCCAAAAGTCTACTCACTTAGATTGCAGAGCGCCCCCATTAGCTGCAATTCCAAGGTATTAAGCACTTCCGGACTCAGGTCGTCATACTGGACAAGAATTTGAGTTGAGTTTTCAGGGACAGATGCGCCATCGGCACACCAATAACAGTCACTGATATCGATAAACGGAATACCCGAGCGCGTGAGAGCCCGCGCAAAAGAGCTTCCGCCCGTTCCGCGCTCCGCAACCACAGTGCAGTAAAGACCCGCGTCTGCATGCTCGATCGAGACTTCCCCTGCCGGAAACGCCTTCCGCACAAGCGCCGCCAGGCCATCGCGCGCCTCGCGAGCGCGCACGCGCACGCGGTTCACATGTCGCTCGTAATCACCCGATTCCAGTAAACGCGCCAAAGCAACCTGGTCAACAGAGCTCACCGACGAGGCGTAAAAACCAAGGTTGCGCCTAAACCGCTCCATTAGTTCATCGGGCAACACCATGTACGCTAGACGCAACGCCGATGACAGGCTCTTCGAAAACGTGTTGGTGTAAATAACCGACTGGGAGGCATCGATCGACGCGAGCGCGGGAATTGGCTTGCCGGCAAGGCGAAACTCACAATCAAAATCATCTTCGATGAGGTACCGACCTGGTCGCTCGGCGGCCCAGCTCAGCAGCGCATAGCGACGCGCAATGCTCGTCACAAGACCGGTGGGATACTGATGCGACGGCATAAGGTGAAGGATATCGGTCCCAGTTTTCTGCAGAGCGCTCAGGTCCACGCCGTCATCATCCAACAGGATATGTCGAACTTTGCAACCCATAGCCTGATAGATGCGCGTCAGACGCAAATAGCCCGGATCCTCAACCGCATACACCTTGTCCGCGCCAAGCAGCTGAACCAACATGGTATCGAGCAGCTGGGCGCCCGCACCGATAACAATGTTGTCGGGGTCGACATTCATACCCCTCGTCCCGCGCAGATGATGAGCAATTGCGCATCGTAGCCGAACGGTGCCCTGTACCGGTGCGGGCGAAAAGATCTCGCGCTCGTCTTCGGATGCCAGCGTCGCCCGCAGTGCGCTTTGCCAAAGCCGCGCCGCCTCCAAAGCGGAAGGAGAAAGTGCGTCGAATTGCTCGACCCGCCCGCGGACATCATGCGCGCTGGGGTCCACAGAGACGGCATCTCGGTCGATGCCCTCCGAAGCCAAAGGCAAAACCGGTGCATCCGGAAGCTTGCAAGCGTAGTAGCCACGCCGCGGCTTTGAGCAAACATAGCCCTCGGCAAGTAGCTGGCTATATGCATTCTCGATAGTAATGACACTGATTCCCAGATGACTGGCAAAGGCGCGCTTAGACGGCAAATGCTCCCCCGCCACAATGCGTCCAGCTACGATATCATCTCGAATTTGCTGGTAAACATACTCATAGAGCGATGCTTCGCCGCGTTTTTCCAAATTGTAGTCAAGCATGAGTTTGCCACCTGATCTTATCGAGCTGTTCAATCTGGTATTAGTCTGACCTTATTATTATCTCGAAAACTGAGTATTTCGCCATACCCAGCTCCCAGATAGGATGTTCCGTCAAGCAATGCACATGCCAACCAAGGGAGTAACCATGCCAGAACAGACCAGCAAGGCCGATCGCGTCAAACTCAATCGCGAGCTCGCGCAGATGCTCAAGGGCGGCGTCATCATGGACGTCACCACGCCCGAGCAGGCACGCGTCGCCGAAGAGGCGGGCGCCTGCGCCGTCATGGCACTCGAGCGCATTCCGGCCGACATCCGTGCCGCAGGCGGCGTCTCGCGCATGAGCGACCCCAAGATGATCAAGGGCATCCAGGAGGCCGTCTCCATCCCCGTCATGGCCAAGTGCCGCATCGGTCACATCGTCGAGGCGCAGGTCCTTCAGGCCATCGAGATCGACTACATCGATGAGTCCGAGGTTCTCTCCCCTGCCGATGACGTCTATCACATCGACAAGACCCAGTTTGACGTGCCGTTTGTCTGCGGCGCCCGCGATCTGGGCGAGGCGCTGCGCCGTGTTGCCGAGGGCGCCACGATGATCCGCACCAAGGGCGAGCCGGGCACGGGCGACGTCGTCCAGGCTGTACGCCACATGCGCAAGATCCAAAAGCAGATCCGTGACGTTGTTGCTCTGCGCGACGACGAGCTCTTTGAGGCAGCCAAGCAACTGCAGGTTCCGGTCGAGCTGGTGCGCGAGGTCCATGCCACGGGCAAGCTTCCCGTTGTGAACTTTGCCGCCGGCGGCGTAGCGACCCCTGCCGACGCCGCGCTGATGATGCAACTGGGCGCCGAGGGCGTCTTTGTCGGCTCGGGCATCTTTAAGAGCGGCGACCCCGCCAAGCGCGCCGCCGCCATCGTCAAGGCCGTGGCAAACTTCACCGATGCCAAGCTCATCGCCGAGCTTTCGGAGGACCTGGGCGAGGCCATGGTGGGCATCAACGCCGACGAGATCGAAATCATCATGGAGGAGCGCGGACGCTAGTCCGGCAGAAAGGATCGCACATGAGCGATTATGCAGACCAAACGGTCGCCGTGCTGGCGGTCCAAGGCGCATTTGCCGAGCACGAGGCAAGACTATCCGAGCTGGGCGCGCGCTGTATTGAGCTGAGGCAGGCGGCTGATTTGAAGCAGGACTTTGACCGTCTGGTACTTCCTGGCGGCGAGTCTACCGTTCAAGGGAAGCTGCTTGATGAGTTGGGCATGCTCGAGGAGCTTCGCACCCGCATTGTTGAAGGCATGCCCGTCCTGGGCACCTGCGCCGGCCTGATTCTGCTGGCTCACGACCTTGCCGCCCATGACGATAAGGGCACGCCGCGCCTGGCAACCATGGATGTGCTCGTTGAGCGCAATGCCTACGGCAGGCAGCTCGGCAGTTTTCGAACCAAGGGGCAGGTAGCTGGCATCGACGGTGAAGTGCCGCTGACGTTTATCCGCGCGCCCCGCATCGTCGAGGTCCACGGCGACGCAAAGGCCTTAGCGAAAGTCGACGGCCGTATCGTCGCCGCCCGTCAGGGCAGCCAGCTCGGCGTAACCTTCCACCCCGAACTCGACGAAGACACCCGCCTCCACGAACTGTTCCTACAAATGTAGGCA
>CBCTTO010000027.1:0-22564 GCA_965149855.1 uncultured Collinsella sp. | reverse complement strand
TTTTCAGTTTTGAGGAATAGGGCGCTGGCAACCCATTCCCCAGATAGGCGAAACCCTCCCCGGCACAGGCCGAGGAGGGTCTTGTTGTCATGTCTATCTTTGGGCGCGAACGCCCCGCGCTACAGCCCGCGAATTCGTACGGCCTCGGGCGGAAACTCCTGCTCGCCGGCATCGGTCTTAATGGTCGCGCGGCCCCAGATGTCCAGGCCTGCAAACACACCGACCGCAAGCGGCAGGCCGTTGGGCGACACCGCCGCAACTTGGCGGCCCAGCAGCGGCACCATGTCGAAGTACTCGCCCAGCACGGGAGCCAGCGGCCCTGCGGCGCCTTGCGGCGTGTTGGCAACAACCGCCCAAGCGTCCACGCGGGCCAGCACGGCGGCGGCCAGCGTCTCGACCAGCGCTTCGTCAGCCACGTCCACACCAAGCTCGCCCAGCGCCGAACGCTCAATATCCACCGTCACGGCACCGAACATGCCCGCAGCAGCGGCACCGCCGTTCACGGCAACACGCGCGAGCGACGTCTCAAACGCAGGCGCACCGCACACGATATCGCTCGGCCACTGGATACCCACCTTACCGGCAAGGCCCAACCCCGGCGTCGAAGCCGTGCCCACGAGCGCGTCCATCATGCCCATCGCAGCCACAAACGGCAGGCCGTGGAAGGCATGCATGTTCACGTCCGGGCGCACGATCAGCGAAAACGTCAGCGAAGCATCGCCCGCGCTCCAAGCGCACCAGCCCGCGGACGCACCCTCGCGGCCCGCGTCGCGCGCGGCGTCAAGCTCGGTACCGGCGGCAACAGCATTCATCTCGATCATCTACATACGCCCCAATTCGCCCACGATATGGCCCACGCGGTCCTCGGGCTCCTTGACCTCGACACCGTTGTAGCGGAAGAACCGCGCCGGGTCGTGCATCAGGTCCTCGAGCGGCACCAGCACAAAGTCGCGTTCGCCGATCAGCGGATGCGGCAGGCGCAGCTTTTTGCCGCCGTGGGTCTCGCCGTCCATCCACAGCAGGTCCAGGTCGATGGTGCGCGGACCGTTGGCCTTGGCCTTTTTGGAGCGGTCGCGCCCCAACTCGGCCTCGATCTTCATGAGCTCGTCGAGCAGCACCAACGGCGCCAGCTCGGTCTTGATCTCGATGACGGCGTTGGCAAACGCGTCCTGGCGCGTCTCGTAGGCCGGCTCGCTCTCGTAAATCTTGGAGGAGTTAGACACGCAGGTAAGTGGAATCTCGGCGATCATCTCACGTGCGGCGCGGATGTTGTCGCAGCGATGCCCCAGGTTGGAGCCCACGGCCACAAACGCGCGGCGCGGCTGCGGCTTGGCAACCGCCCAGTAGCCGTTCAGGAACTGCGCAAAACCC
The DNA here is from genome assembly GCA_965149855.1 of uncultured Collinsella sp. Taxonomy (GTDB): domain Bacteria; phylum Actinomycetota; class Coriobacteriia; order Coriobacteriales; family Coriobacteriaceae; genus Collinsella. The sequence goes on along the minus strand of CBCTTO010000027.1, from coordinate 21,193 downwards.
GCGGCGTCGTGCACGCGCACGATGTTGGCACCGGCCTGGATGGCGCCCAGGCACACGCCAAACGTGGCGGCATCGCGCGCGGCGGCCTCGGTCACGCCCGAGACAGCGCCCACAAAACGCTTGCGCGACACGGCGCACATGAGCGGATAGCCCAGTGACGCCATCTTGGCAGTCTCGCGCTGGATGACGATGTCCTCGTTAGCCGACTTACCAAAGCCCGGGCCAGGATCGATGCAGATGCGGTCGCGCGACACGCCGGCATGGATGAGTGTGCGGGCCTGGTCGGACAGAAAGCCCATGACGCGGCGCATGATGGGCGCCGAATCGGGCAGGGTGAAGCGGCGGAGCTGCGAGGTAGGCACGTAGGCTTCCTCGCGGCGGGCGCTGCGGCGCATCATGGCGGCCAGGCGGTCATTGGACTCCGGTGCGGCCTCGGTGGCTGCGGGCGTGGCCTCGGGCGCGGGCGCGACGGTCTCGGCGGCAGTAGCCTGCTCGGCGGCCGGCGTCTCCTGCTCGCTTGAAGGCTCGGACGTGGGCTCCGGTTCGCCAAACGGCAACGAGGGCTGCACCACGCCGCCCGGAAGCTTGGCCTCCGGCTTAGGCTCGCCCAGCAACTTGCCGCGACGGCGGCGAGCCGGCTTCTCGGCCTCACGCGCGGCCTCGGCAGCCGCCTCGCGCGCCTTCTCGGCAACAAACGCCGCTGCCGAGGTATCGAGCTGCACCGTTGCGTGCGTGCGTGCGGTCGCGGCGACCTCGCCGGCGTGCATTACGATGACGCCGCAGGTGCTCGTCTTAACAAACTCGACCATCTTGGGATCGGTGAAGCCGGTCACGTCGTTGACGATCGAGGCGCCGCAGCGCACGGCCGCCTTGGCAACCGCCACGTGGCGCGTGTCGATCGAGACGATGGCACCCTCTTTGGCCAGCGCGCGCACAACGGGCAGCACGCGGCGAGCCTCCTCGTCGGGGTTGACCGGAGTAAAGCCGGGACGCGTGGACTCACCGCCCACGTCGATGATGTCGGCGCCGGCGTCGAGCATCGCCAGGCCGTACTCGATGGCGGCATCCGGGTCGAAGTGCTCCCCGCCATCGCTAAACGAATCGGGCGTCACGTTGAGGACGCCCATGATGCGCGGACGGTCAAAGCTGAGCTCGTACTTTCCGCACCGCCATGTCTTGCTGTCGTTCGCCATGAACATCCTCCTAAAATGCCCACGCCGCCGAGCTTGGGGAGCTGGCGGCGGGGTCGCTTTGCACTCAGTCTTTCTATTGTATCCGCGCACGCGGGCTAGAACGCAAACGCGGCCGCGATGTCGCAAGAAATCAGCAGGTCGGCATTTGCATCCTGATCGGTAGGAGCAAGATTGCAAATAGCCAGCGTATCGCCGGTAAAGTATCGCGTAAGGCCTGCCGCCGGATACACCACGAGCGAGGTCCCGCCCACAATGAGGGCATCGGCCGCGGCGATGGCGGCAACGGCGCCGGTCAGCACATGCTCATCGAGCGGCTCCTCGTAGAGCACCACATCGGGCTTAATGCGCCCGCCGCACGCGGGGCACACGGGCACGCCCGCGGCGTCCTCGTGCTCGCGCGAGCAAATCCACTCGGCGCTATAGACCGCGCCGCACGACTGGCAAATGTTGCGATGGACCGATCCGTGCAGCTCGAACACGCGCTGTGAGCCGGCCGCCTGGTGCAGACCGTCGATATTTTGCGTCACCACGGCGTCGAGCTTGCCGGCGCGCTCCAGCTCGGCCAGCTTGGTGTGGCAGCGGTTAGGCTTAGCGTTAAGCGCGATCATCTTGGTGCGGTAAAAGTCGAAGAACTCCGCAGGATGTGCCTCGTAAAAGCTATGCGACAGCATGGTCTCGGGCGGATAGGCAAACTGCTGGTGATACAGGCCGTCCACGCTGCGGAAATCGGGGATGCCACTTGCCGTGGAAACACCAGCGCCGCCAAAGAAGACCACGCGCTTGTGGGTGTCAAACAGATCCGCCAGCGCGGCGGAGGCCTGCCTGGGGTCCGATATTGCCTGCGTCATATGAGTCCTCCGTCCTTGTTAGTCGGGCAGCGTTGAGCGACGTCCCAGCATGCGGCCTTTAAGTCAGCATGCACGGAGCCCACCCCGCCCCTGTTGCGCTAATCTTAAGCCTGCCAACCCCGTCGAAAGGACACCATGCCTCAGACTTACACTTTCGCCTCGTGGAACGTCAACGGCCTGCGCGCCGTGCTCAAAAAGGACCCGAGCTTTATCCAGATTGCGCAAGAACTCGACGTCAATATCCTGGCGCTGCAGGAGACCAAGCTGCAGGAGGGCCAGGTCGATATCGACCTGCCCGGCTATCACCAAACCTGGAGCTACGCCGAGCGCAAAGGCTATTCGGGCACCGCGGTCTTTAGCCGCCAGGAACCGCTGCGCGTGCTGCACGCCGACGCGCTGTTACCCTACGCCGGCGAGGGCGAGGCCGCCGAGCTCGTTGCCCAAGCCGCAACCGAGGGCCGCGTCTGTGCGCTCGAGTTCGACAAGTTTTGGTTTGTGGATGTCTACACGCCCAACGCGCAAAACGAACTCGCGCGCATCGATGTGCGCATGGCCTGGGACGATGCCTATCGCGGCTTTTTGAGCGCGCTTGAGCGCGAGAGCGGCAAGCCCGTCGTAACTTGCGGCGACTTTAACGTGGCGCACGAGGAGATCGACCTTAAGAACCCCAAGTCCAACCGCGGCAACGCGGGCTTTTCGGACGAAGAACGCGGCAAGTTTACCGAGCTGCTCAACGCCGGCTTCACCGATACCTGGCGCGCGGCAAACCCCGACGTCGAGGGCGTCTACAGCTGGTGGAGCTACCGCTTTAATGCTCGCAAGAACAACGCCGGCTGGCGCATCGATTATTTCCTGGTGAGCGACGCAATCGCCGACAACGTACGCGACACCGGCATCCGCGGCGACATCTTTGGCAGCGACCACTGCCCCGTCACCCTCACGCTAGAACTCTAGCCCCAATTGATCCCCTGGGGACGGAGGAAAAGGGATCATTTTCACCTCGCGAGGGAACCCACGCGGCCCTCCCGCCACGGAACTGACCCATCTACTACGTTTAAGCCACTACCCTCAACCACAGCGAACAACGCAAGAAGAAAACCGCAGGTAGAAAGCCTGCGGTTTTTCATAAAACGCGGTCATGGTCGGGGGTATCAAGCTAAACGTAGTAGATGGGCCAGTTTCGTGGCAAGCGCCGCCAACTGATTCCCCGGGGACGTCTGGAGACGGAGGAAAACGGATCGATTTGGCTCTCTGAGGGCCACGATGCCCGTCATATCAGCCGGCCATTCCAAAACTATGCCGGTTTACGGGGCTGAATCGCGAACCCCCAACCATACGCAATTCCGAAATAATAAAACCTCAGGTAAACGGCTTGCTCTATTTTGAAAAAAGCCGGTATAGTCGGCCTACGCTAATCTAGCCCCGTAAACCGGCATAGTTTTGAAATGGTACTTCGGAAGTATTGATTCACGCCCCGGCGCAACCAGCCCTACAGCCCGTATTTCACGACAACGCGGTTGATCCGTCGACACCAAGGCTTGTAGAGGGCGGCCAAGAACACGCAGGTCGCGAGGCCGTGTGTGATATCGAACGGCACTGCCGTGGCAAGACGCGCCACGACGCCCGCCCACGTGAGCGGTTGTACAAAACCGATAATGTCGTACGCGTTGATCACCACGCCGTACAGCAGACCCGAAGCAAAGCCGTACGCCATCAGCGCCGGCATGCGCACGGTTCCATCCGCACGGTCGAACGCACCGGCATGCGCCAGCGCACCGCCAACATAGCCAACCAGGCCCCAGGCATACATCTGCCATGGCGTCCACATGCCCTGCCCAAAAAAGAAATTGCTGGTCAGTGCTGCCAACGCGCCGACCATGAAGCCGTTGCGACGCCCGAGCGTCGCCCCGGCGATGATGGCGATGGCGCTCACGGGTTTAAAGTCGGGAATGGGGCCGAACAAGATGCGGCCCGCCGCCGCCAGCGCCGCCAGCACCAGCGTGGGCATAATCTGGCGCAGGCCCGGTCGCGACGCCTCGTAGCCTGCAAAGAACAGCGCAAGCACCAGCGCCACCACGACAAGCATGGCGAGCGCCGCCTGCTCAACGCCCGCCAGCAACGCCGTTGCCATCACCGCCGGCACCGCCAACAACAGCGGAATCTCCAGTTTTGTGAGTAAACGCGAGAAACGACAGTCCGTCATCCCATCACGCCCTATAGAACACGTTGTCGGCAAAGAAGTCGGCCGGGGGCTCCACGCAGGCAATCTCGCCGTCAAACATCATGGCGACGTCGTCGGCTACCTGCTCGGCAAAGTCCAAATCGTGCGTAGCCATGATGACGGTGCCGCCAGCCTTCGCATGGTCACGCAGGGCACGGGCGATGATGCGGCGGCTGGCCAGGTCCAAACCCTTGGTGGGCTCATCGAGCAATAGCAGCTCGGGGCCAATCAACAGCAGCTTTGCCAACGCAAGCAGCTGGCACTGACCGCCCGAAAGATCGTACGGGTGACGCGCCTCCAAGCCCGCCAGACCCAGGCGCGCTGTCTGCTCCCGTGCTGCGGCCTCGTCGTATCCGCAGGTCGAGGCCCATTCCATCAGCTCATCGCGAACCGTCTCGGCAACCAGCAATGCCTTGGGATTCTGTGGCAGCAGCGCCGCCGAGGCCGCTTCGCGCACCATGCGGCCGCGCTGCAGCTTGGCGGTCTTCGCCAGCACCGAGAGCATCGTCGACTTACCGCATCCGTTGCCGCCCACGATTGCATGCACCGCGCCAGCCGAAAACGAAGCATCGAGCCCGCGCAGCACCCAGCCGGACGCTCGATCGTAGCGAAACCAGCCTTCCGACAGGGTGGTAGCCGACCCGCCGTGCATTTTTTGGAGTATTCTGCTTCCATCCGTGCGCGAGAAGGCTTCCGAGCCGTTCTCGAGCGACGTTTGCGCCACAAATTCGGACGATTTGTCCAATTCCGAACTTTTTTTCGCGCTCGATACGTCCCCGGGCGGCTCCAGAGAGCCCAAATTGTCCTCACGCCTGCTGAATACTCCTTTATTTGCACATCGGATGGCACCCCACCCCAACATGTCATCGGAAAACAGCGATTCTCGGCGTCCCAAAGAAGCCATATCCGCCACCTCGCGCACGCGACCGTCCTCAATCCGGTACGCACACGTCGCGTATTCGAGCATTGGGCGCGGCTGATGCGTCGCCACAACAACCGTGCAGCCCAGCTCGCGATTCACACGAAACAGCGCGTGCAGGAAATTCTTCTCCGCAACCGGATCAAGCTGAGACGTGGGCTCGTCGAGCAGCAGCACGCGCGGGCGCAGCGTCAGAACGGCCGCCAACGACAGCAACTGTTTGCGACCGCCCGAAAGCGTGTCAGTATCGCGGTGAAGCCAATCTTCCAGCCCAAAGAAATAGCTGGTCTCAGCTACGCGACGGCGCATCTCATCACGCGCTAGCCCCAAGTTTTCCAGGCCAAACGCCATCTCGTGCCACACGGTTTCGCACACGATCTGGTTCTCGGGATCCTGGAACACATAGCCCACGCGCTCCGCCGATGCCCGCACATCCATGTCGGCGACGTTCTCGCCCAGCACGAGCAGTTCGCCAGTGCGCTCGCCCGCCGGAGCGATCTCGGGCTTGAGTAGCGACAGCAACGTCGACTTACCCGATCCGGTACCGCCGACAAGCAGCGCAAATGCACCTTGGGGAACAGACCAGTCGAGTCCCTCGAGCACCGCAGCATCCGCATCGGGGTAGGCAAAGCTCAGGCTCCGCACCTCAATCGCCGGCATATCCGGGCCGTATGCCGCGCCCGACACCGGTCCCCTATCCAACCGAGCCATCAGCCGAACCTCTTCTCATCGATCGCATGCAACACGCAGGGCAGCATCATCCAGGCAGCGTACACGACATAGCCCAGCCACGGCGCCGGCACCGATAGTTGCGGGTAAAACGAATACTGCGTTGTCGCGGTCCATGCCACCGCCACCGCAGCGGCACCAAACACCGCAAGCCCAACCAGCGCGGCAACATCGCCGCGACCCAGCCGATACCGCGCGTACGTCGTGCGACGTGTCGCGGCGCCCCATCCACGGGAGCGCATGGCGTCCGCGCGCTCCAGCGAATCTTCCATGCCCCAGCCCATCAACACGCTCGATGCCCGTAGGCGCGAACGCACGGGATCGGCCGGCGCGCGACCCGGCACATCAATCGCATCCTGCACCGCCAGTACCGTACGACCGCGGCGTAAAAACTGCGGGATAAGCCGCATGCACATCGAGATCATGAGCGCGACCACCGGCGCGGCGTTGCCCAGCAACGCAAGCACCTTGTCGTATTCGAGCATCGACGCCGCGGCCTCAAACCACAGCACGCTCGCCACGAACAGCCCGCCCATGCACAGGCCGTACACCATGCTCTCCAAATAGACTGTGCGCATGCCAATGCGGAACAGCTCCGTCGACCCCGAGGCGCTAAACAGCGGGTTCACCAGCGCGATAATCAAAATCACCGGCAGCTGCCAGCGAAGCGCACCCAGCGTGCGCGCCGCGCCGCGCGTCGCAAAGCCGTATGCCAGCCCGCCCGCAAGCGACAGCGCGATCAGCACCGGTTGCATCGAGAACATGGTGAGCCCCAGCGTCAGCACTATATAGAGTGCCGGCACCGCCGGATGCGACATCGAGAACACCGCGACGGGCTCGCCGCCAAACTCCTCTCGCATGTTGTCCACGGGCACCCCCGTCCCCTCGCTCAAACGACAGCTCCGCAGCACCGCCAACGCCGCACGCAAGCAGTGCAAACGCCACGTCGGCGGCGCAAGCCTCAACCGCCGCGGCCCAAACGTTACGCGCTCATCATATGCCTGCGGTATCATATTGCGCCGTGTATCGTTTCCAAACACACGTCTCTATAACGTAACAGGAGATCACATGGACGCAACCGCAATTATCCTCGCTGCCGGCGAGGGCACCCGCATGAAGTCGAACCACTGCAAGGTTTCGCACAAGATCCTGGGTAAGCCCATGGTTCAGTGGATCGTCGACGCCACCATCAAGGCCGGCTGCAGCCGCGTCGTGGTCGTCATCGGCAGCCACGCCGACGAGATGCGCACCCTCATCGACGGCGCCTACGCCAGCAGCGCCACCAAGGTCGAGTGCGTCGAGCAGACCGAGCGCCTTGGCACCGGTCACGCCGTGAAGGTCGCACTCGAGGCCTGCGGCATCGCGCAAGGCCCCGTCGTCGTGCTCAACGGCGACTTGCCGCTCATCACCGCCGACACCGTCGCCAAGTTCGCGCAGACCGTCGCTACCGGCGAGCTCGCCTGCACCGTCATGACCATGACCCCGCCCGATCCTTTTGGCTACGGCCGCATCAAGCTGGGCGCCGACGGCCAGATCGAACGCATCATCGAGCAGAAGGACTGCACGCCCGAGCAGGCTGCCACGCTGCTGGAGTGCAACGCCGGCTGCTACGCCTTCGACGGCGCGCAGCTCGCCGCCCACATTAACGAGATCGGCAACGACAACGCGCAATCCGAGTACTACCTGCCTGACATGCTCGAGATCCTTAAAGGCCATGGTCAGGCAGTCTCCATCTTCCACTGCGACGACTACCGCGACGGCCTGGGCGTCAACAGCCGCATCCAGCTCGCGCAGCTCACCGCCATCGCGCGCGACCGCATCAACGAGCACTGGATGGCAGAAGGCGTCACGTTCATCGACCCCACGCAGGCCTGGATCGGTCCCGACGCCACCATCGGCCGCGACACCGTCGTGTGGCCGCAGACGCATCTGATCGGTCACGTCACCGTGGGCGAGGAGTGCCAGCTCGGCCCCAACAGCCGCCTCACCGACACCACCGTCGGCAGCGGCTGCATCATCGATGAGACCATCGCCATCGAGGCCGTCATCGAGAACGGCGTCGACTGCGGCCCGCGCGCCTACCTGCGCCCGGGCACTCACATGCTCGACGGCTCCAAAGCCGGCACGCACGTGGAGATCAAGAAGTCCACGATCGGCGAGGGCTCCAAGGTGCCGCACCTGTCCTACATCGGCGATACCACCATGGGCTCCGGCGTCAACGTGGGCGCGGGCTCCATCACCTGCAACTACGACGGCGTACACAAGCACAAGACCGTCATCGGCAAGGATGCCTTCATCGGCTCCGACACCATGATGGTCGCGCCCGCCCAGATTGGCGACGGCGCGCTCGTGGCCGCCGGCTCCGTCATCACCGAGCCGGTCCCGGCCGACGCACTCGGACTGGGCCGCGCCCGTCAGGTAAACATTGAGGGCTGGGCCGCCGATTATCGCCGCCGTCTGCACGAGGACGACGAGGTATAACGTTTTACCAAGCATCTAAGGAGCTGTTCCCATGGGGGCGGCTCCTTTTTCTATCGTGACCTGCGCAACCGGATGAGTGGTCGGTTCGTGTCCGTTGGCGGTAAAGACGTTATCAGGACCCGATAAACCCCGCCGCGCGGTTACAATGCAACAAGGCATCTATATGGCATTCGATGTATAAAGGAGAAGGGTAATGCCGATTAATGATCCCGAGAAGTCGGAGAATATGCGCAAGTCCATCCGCGTGTATTCCGGTTCCTCCAACCGTCCCCTCGCTCAGAAGATTGCTGAGTACCTTGGGGTCGAGCTTTCGGGCCTTACGCTAAAGCAGTTCGCCAATGGTGAGATTTACGCCCGCTACGACGAGACCGTCCGCGGCGCCGACGTCTTCCTGATTCAGTCCGTGGCCGGCGGCAACGTCAACGACATGCTCATGGAGCTGCTCATCGCCACCGACGCTGCCAAGCGCGCATCCGCCCGCTCCATCACCGCCGTTATCACCCACTACGGCTATGCCCGCCAGGACCGCAAGGCCGGCCCGCGCGAGCCCATCACCGCCCGCCTCGTCGCCAACCTGCTCGAGCGCGCCGGCGTCGACCGCATCATCACCCTCGACCTGCACCAGGGTCAGATCCAGGGCTTCTTTGATATCCCGGTCAACCACCTGTCCGCACTGCCGCTGTTTGGCCAGTACTACAACGCCATGAACTTCGACACCGACAACCTGGTTGTCGTCTCCCCCGACGTGGGTCGCGCCAAGGCCGCCAAGAAGCTGTCCGATATGCTCGGCTGCGACCTGGCCATTGCCCACAAGGGTCGTCCGCGCCACAACGCCGCCGAGGTCATGGGCATCATCGGTGACATCAAGGGCAAGACCTGCATCATCAACGACGACATGATCGACACCGCTGGCACCCTGTGCGCCAACGTCAAGGAGCTCAAGGCTATGGGCGCTGGCGACATCTACGTCTGCGCCACCCACGGCATCTTCTCCGGTCCGGCCATCGAGCGTCTGAACGACGCCCCGATCGTCGAGTGCCTCGTCACCGACGCCATTCCCGTCGAGGTCGGCGGCAAGATCAAGACCATCTCGGTCGCCGAGGAGTTCGCTCAGGCCATCTCCGCCGTTTACCACGAGGAGCCCGTCTCCACGCTCGTCGGCGGCGACTTCGCGCTGTAGTCCAACGCGCATCGCATCATCTTTGATGCTTTTAAAGGGTCGGAAGCTCGCTTCCGGCCCTTTTTCTATCCCTCGCCAACCTTCCCTGGACAATTGGTTCAGATACGTATTTTTTAAAGCCCCAAAGGGCCGTTCGGAGCCTTCTGAGCTCCCCGGCGGATGCCATGCCGCCCAAAGCTCATCGTTTTCGAGTACAACCGCCGCATATTTACCCTCAAATCACCCTCGAAGGCCCTTAGAAACGCCTCGAATGCCCGTCGCCTTATACGTATCTGAACTAACTGTCCAGTAGCTATCGTCAACCTTCGCGGCAGAGCTCAATTTCCTGCAATCCCCTCAACCGATTCCATCGATTTCATAACACCCAGCCGTTCATGGCGCACAGCGCCCCGCTGAGCGAAAAGAACGGTATGGCGGTCGCATTCTGCCGCCAACTTAGTACGTTATAGCTATGACGACCGTGATTTCACATTTCTCCGCCCTCCGCGCAATTCGTCGCGCACGACGGGCGTACTCTGCCCTACCCTGGAACTCCGTTGATAGTGAACAGCAAGCACAGGCCTTGGCTAGCTGCATTCCCAATAATGACGCGATAGACTTTGGCGCACTTTCGATACTCGACGCCTGGAATGAAGATGATTCCGAACTACTCGATCTTCTCGTTTCAAACGAAGACAACAGGCGCCCCGACAAGCGACTTCTTCAGCATATTCTCTCCACTCCTCTTCCTGAAGGTGCAATTATGCACGTCGAGGCCGACATCTACGCAACGTCTCCTGCCATGACAGCCATGCTTTGTTCCAAAAATGAATCAGTCGCCAAAACCTTGATGCTCCTTATGGAGCTGCTCGGAACCTACTCCCTTCCTCCCGGGGCAACATACCCCATTGCCTATGACGACATCTGGCCCAAGGGCGATGACTACGAAGCGATGGACGACCTCGATTGCCGGGGCGACCAGTCGGCGACCGAACAGCAGAACGAAACCCGCTACGAACAGGCACACTACAAATGCGAGCCCGCCACGACCATCGAAGAGCTCGAGGCGGTCGCACGCTTCGCCAAAAGTAGCTCATACACCTCGTTTCGCACGGCAGTCAAGCTCGCCCGACCCGGATCTGCATCCCCAGCCGAATCCCTAATGTTTGCCGTTCTCGGAGCGCCCATGCGCTTTGGCGGATTCGGATGTTGCAGCCTGCCCATGGGAGGCCTGCTACTCAACTATCGAATCGACTTCGACACCCTTGCGGTCAACATGTCCTCGGGCATCCCCTATGCCATCTGTGACCTATATTGCCCGGCAGCCGGAGTCGACAACGAATACAACGGAATTGGGCACGAGCTTCAAAACGCTCGCATCCACGATGGCAATCGAAATAATGGCCTCAAGGCAATGGGCATCCACGTCCTGGTTATCAATCGCGACCAAATGAAAGACCTTGTTGCACTCGAAGCCTTCGCCCAAACGATGCATCGACTCGCGGGAGTCCGATTCCGATACCGTATCAAGGGCTATCGCAAGCGTCAGGCCGCTTGGCTCAACGCCCTGCGGGCCGGAATCGGCCTTGCGCCGGTCTAAACGGCGAATCACCCGTGCACCGTCGAGCAGGGCTGGACAGTTAGTTCAAATACGTATAAATGGACACATTGAATTAGGCTGTTTTGCAGTTATCTCTATACCATTCGCCCGATTTGAAGGCAGGGTAGACTTCAAAACAGCGTCATATGGACTAACTAAAGCTCCAAAACAACGTATCGGCATTGAATCGAGCAATTCGAGTTCTCAGAACTTATACGTATCCGAACTAACTGTCCACCTCGATTTCGACGGCCGTCCAAACGCCCTCAAATAACCTCAATTGCCCTCCATTTGACAGCGGCAACAGGGTCGCTCACCATAGCAGGCGACAAATCAACGAAAGGATGAACATGGCAGCTGCACAGCCGCTTAAGATTCGCATGGTTGCCGGACTTGGCAACCCTGGCGAGGAATATGCCGAGACCCGTCACAACGCTGGTTTCAAAGCAATCGACGAGCTGGCCCGTCAGGCCGGCGTCACGTACTGGAAAAACCAAGCAGGCGCCGAGGTCGCGCTCATCAACATCAACGATCCCGAGGAAGAGGGCGGCAAGCGCCAGATTGTACTGGTCAAGCCGCAGTCGTACATGAACACCTCGGGCGGGCCCATCTCCAAACTCTGCCGCGAGTACAAGATCAAGGCCGAGGAGCTGCTCGTCATCCACGACGAGCTCGATATTCCCGCCGGCGACGTGCGTGTTAAGGTGGGCGGTGGCCACGCCGGTCACAACGGCCTGCGTTCCATCATCGACAAGATGGGCAGCCGCGACTTCAGCCGCATCCGCACCGGCATCGGCAACCCTCCCGGCAAGATGGCCGTCGCCGACTACGTGCTTAAGCAGCTGCGCGCCCGCGAGGCCGAGGATTTCCAGGACACCTGCGCTCGCGCCGCCGACGCCGCCGGCCTGGCGATTGTGCACGGCGTAGTCTATGCTCGCGACCATGTCAACGGCGCCGCCTCCGCCAACGGCAAGCACTAAAACCTATCATTTAGGGATAGGTTTATTTTGGCAGGTTTTACCTGCGGAAACGCCGCGGCGGCCACATCGCAATAAACCGCGCACCGCCATACACACATAGCACCCCAAAGAGGGCCGACCTCATTGCAACCCGAGGCTGGCCCCTTTGCCGTTTTACCCGATAAAACTGACCAAAATAAACCTCTCCCCCTTTGGTAGGCCGAAGTGGACAAACCCTGCTCCCGACCGCCGAAGACACACGTAAACAGCATGTCCATGAGGGTATAATTTGCACCGTATGTCTGCACAACGCCTGTGCGCGTACGGTTTTATTCGGGCTACCGTCCATTTCCGTGGAGGCACGGTTCGGCAGCCCTAACAAGAAAGGGGTTCTATGTATAAGATCCTGGAGAAGACGCAGTTCTCGGAGAAGGTGTTCAAGTTCCGCATCGAGGCGCCCGCAATCGCCAAGCATGCGCACGCTGGACAGTTCCTCATGGTTCGCGCCAACGAGACGGGCGAGCGCGTCCCGTTTACCCTGGCCGGCTGGAACGGTGACGAGGGCTGGGTCGAGTTCATCTTCATGGTGATCGGCAAGACCACCGAGATGCTGTCCACCTACGAGGCCGGCGAGTCGCTGCGCGACGTCGTGGGCCCGCTGGGCGTTCCCACCGAGATGGCCGAGGGTCCCTGCGCCGTCATTGGCGGCGGCGTCGGCCTGGCAATTGCCTTCCCGGTCGCCAAGCACCTGGTCGAGACCGGTCACGAGGTGCACGCCATCATGGGCGCCCGCACCAAGGACCTCCTGCTCATGGAGGACCAGTTCCGCGAGCTCCTCGACGAGGACCACATCCACATCACCACTGACGACGGCTCCTACGGCGAGCAGGGCGTTGTCACCGCTCCGCTGGAGCGCCTGCTGCAGGACAAGGCCGTGAGCCAGGTCTTCTGCGTCGGCCCCGTTCCGATGATGAAGTTCTCAACCCTCACCGCCCAGAAGTACGACACCCCCATCACCGCGTCGCTCAACCCCATCATGGTTGACGGCACCGGCATGTGCGGCTGCTGCCGCGTCGAGGTGGGCGGCGTGACCAAGTTCGCTTGCGTCGACGGCCCCGACTTCGATGCCACCCTGGTCGACTGGGATGACCTTCGTGCCCGCCAGGCCGCTTACCGTTCCGAAGAGGGCGAGTCCCTCAAGGCCTATGAGGAAAAGAGCTGCGCATGCCACTAGTTAACGGTCGTTTCGTTGCCGATATGAAGTCGCCCCGCACCCCCGATAACGAGGAGCCGGCTGCCGAGCGCGCCTGCGACTTCCGCCCCGTCGACAAGGGCTTCACCGAGGAGATGGCGCTGGCCGAGGCCGAGCGCTGCCTCAACTGCAAGAAGCCGTTCTGCGTTGAGGGCTGCCCCGTCAACATCAACATCCCCCGCTTTATCGAGCAGATCCGCGCGAAGGACTTCGGCGGCGCCCTCGATACCATCCGCGAGGACTCCATGCTTCCCGCTATCTGCGGCCGTGTCTGCCCGCAGGAGAACCAGTGCGAGGGCAAGTGCATCCGTGGTAAGAAGTCCGAGCCTGTGGCCATCGGCCAGCTCGAGCGCTTCCTGGGTGACCGCCCCGAGCTCGCCTCCACGCCCAAGATGGCCCCCAAGAACGGCAAGAAGGTCGCCGTCGTCGGCTCCGGCCCGTCCGGCATCACCTGCGCCGGCGAGCTCGCCCGTAACGGTTTTGACGTCACCGTCTTTGAGGCCTTCTTTACCGGCGGCGGCGTGCTGGTCTACGGCATCCCCGAGTTCCGTCTGCCCAAGGCGGTCGTCAAGCGCGAGATTGACGGCCTGGAGGACATGGGCGTCAAGTTTGAGTACAACTCCGTCGTGGGCAACATGGCCACGGCCGAGGAGCTGTTCGAGCAGGGCTTCGACGCCATCTACGTGGCAACCGGCGCTGGCCTGCCCAAGTTCCTCAACGTCCCCGGCGAGAACCTGCCCAACGTCTTCTTCGCGAACGAGTACCTCACCCGCGTGAACCTGATGAAGGCCAACAAGTTCCCCGAGTACGATACCCCCACCAAGCACGGCAAGAACGTCGTCGTCTTTGGTGGCGGCAACGTGGCTATGGACGCCGTCCGTACCGCCAAGCGTCTGGGCGCCGAGCACGCCATCATCGCTTACCGCCGTACCGAGGACGAGATGCCCTGCCGTCGTGCCGAGCTGCACCACGCCAAGGCCGAGGGCGTCGAGGTTCTGCCGCTCGTTTCCCCGCTCGAGTTTGTCGCTGGCGAGGACGGCTCCGTGTGCGCCGTCAAGGTCCAGAAGATGGAGCTCGGCGAGCCCGACGAGTCCGGCCGTCGTCGCCCGGTGCCCATCGAGGGCGCCATCGAGGAGATCCCCTGCGACGTCGCGATCTCGGCTATCGGCACCAACGCCAACCCCTTCGCTGCCAAGATCGGCGGCAAGATGGAGCTCAACAAGTGGGGCTACATCGTCGCCGACGAGGAGACCGGCCAGACCACCGATCCCCGCATCTGGGCCGGCGGCGACATCGTCACCGGTGCCGCTACGGTCATTCTGGCGATGGGCGCCGGCAAGAAAGCCGCCGCTTCCATCACCAAGAGCCTGCTGGGCGAGTAATCACCTACAGCGCTAGCCGCCAAACGGCAAAGTCCCCGTCGAGCACACGCCCGGCGGGGACTTTTTTCTATACAGGCCACCCGACCACCACAAAGGTGCCTGTCCCCTTTGTGGTGGTTTTGATCGGTTAGCCTTCGAGCTGCGCCACCTTGTAGCGGTAAGCTGCGGCGATAACGTCTTTGCAGCCTTCGCGGCCCAGCTTGGCGCGGTTGACTACGATATCCTTACCGCTCGTCATCTTCCACTTGCCGGCGCTGTAGCGCTTGTAGAACGCCTCGCGCGCCTTCTGCTGCTGCTTGACCAGCTTGGCGCCCTTCTTTTTATTAAGGCCACGCTTCTTGCGCACGATCTCGACGCGGTCCTCAAAGGGAGCGGTCACCAACACGGCAATGTGGTTGGGGTTGTTGCGAAGCAGGTAATCGGACAGGCGGCCTTCGATAATGCAGCTCTCGGTCTCGCCCAGATCCAAAATCACCTGACTCATCTTTTGGAACAACTTATCCGAGTACGAACGCGCATCGTAGCGGTCGGGCAGAAACGCCATGTTCTCCACGGCCAGGCGCTCGTCGTAGGCGGCCATCTTATCGAGTGACTCGCCCGCACGCAGCGACGCACGCACCAGCAGCTCGTTATCGTACAGCGGAATCCCCAACTCGTCGGCAAGCATGCGGCCAATCTCGTGGCCCTCGGCGCCAAAGTCGCGCGCGATGGTAATGACCACAGGATTCTTCTTGTTCTCCAGATCGCTCATCGCGATTCCTTTCTCTATGTGGCAAAGGGGCTGTCCCTTTGCCACATTCTACGCTGCCACCATTCGCCTCTGATATGCGCGAACCAGCAGCGAGATACCAAAGTTGAGCACAAAGTACATCGCAAACACCAGGCCGTAGAGCATAAGCACCTGCGACAGGTCGATCGCGTGGGCCATCACGACGTTTGCCGTGTACATGAGCTCGGCCACGTTAATGCCCGAAAGATACGAGCTGTCCTTGATGACAGTCGTGCATTGGCTAAACAGCGCCGGAATGATCGTCTTAAACGTCTGAGGCAGAATGATGTAGCGCATGGTGGCAAAGAAGCCAAAGCCCTGGCTCTGCGCTGCCTCAAACTGGCCGCGCGGAATCGAGTTGAGGCCGCCGCGTACAATCTCGGCCATAACAGCGCTGGTAAACAGCGTAAAGGCGATGGTCGAAATCACAATGTCCAAACCCTGCACCGTAAAGTAGATAAACAGGATCCACAGCAGGTTCGGCGTGCAACGGAACAGCTCAATATAGGCGCTCACCAAAATACGGAACGG
Organism: uncultured Collinsella sp.; assembly: GCA_965149855.1. Taxonomy (GTDB): domain Bacteria; phylum Actinomycetota; class Coriobacteriia; order Coriobacteriales; family Coriobacteriaceae; genus Collinsella. The sequence continues at coordinate 5,150 of CBCTTO010000027.1, read as the reverse complement.
GCGGGGCGCATAGCTCTTAACGAGCGCCAGCACCGTGCCAAAGATGAGCGAGAAAAAGATCGACAGCGCCGAGATCTCGATCGTCTTAACAAAGCCGCCCCAAATGTAGAGCAGGTTGGTCGCGTTGAAGATTTCCATGCGCTAGGCCTCCTCTACATTGTCGAGCCCCAGCTCGGCCAGGCTCACGCCGCGCGGACGCTCCTTGGAGCGGCGCTCGAGCCACTGCACCAGCATGGCGAGCGGAAAGCAGATGATGAAGTACATAAGGCAGCAGACGATGTATCCCTGCAGGTAACCGTACAGACTCACAAAGTTGTCGGAACGGTACATAAGGTCGCCGCCGGCCACAAGCGCCAGCACCGACGTATTCTTGACCAGGTTGAGCGCCTGGTTACACAGCGGCGGCAGAATGATCTTGAATGTCTGGGGCAGCACGATATACCAGTACGCCTGCGCACGGGTGAAGCCCTGGCTCTGGGCCGCCTCCATCTGACCGCGCGGAACCGCCTCGATACCGGTGCGGATGACCTCCGAAATGTAGGCCGCGTGATACAGGCCCACACCCAAGAAGCCCAGCACGAACGGCGCGATACGCACCGGCTGGTCGGCACCGGTTATGGCCTGCAAAAACTGCGGACCGGCCATGTACATAAAGAGCACCTGCACGGGCAACGGGGTGTTCTGGTAAAACTCAACGTACACGCGGCTTATGGCGCGCAGCACGCGCGAGCGAGTGGTAGAGAACACGCCCAGCAGCGTGCCCAGCACCAGCGACAGCAGCAGACCGGCAACGACCACCTGCAGCGTCACGCCAAAGCCCTCCCAGAAGGGCCCCATGTTTTGAAATGTCGTCGACCAACGGTCGGCGTCAAATAATCCTTCGAGCATTTGATTCCTTCCTTGGACGATCCGCCTATACAAGACCCCAGGTCTTGACCTCTTGGTCGAGCCAGCCGTCGGCCAGGCGATCGCATATCACCTGATCGACCACGGCCGAAAGGTCGCAGCCCTTCTTGGTCGCCACGCCGTAGCCCTGCTCGCCAAACTTGACCTCGGGCTGCAGCAGCTCAACGGTCTCGTTCATGTAACCGGCCAGCGTGGAGCGGTCCATGGCAAAGACGTCGATATTGCCGGCGTCGAGCGAACTCTTGATGATGGGGTAGCCGCTAAAGGCCCTAAACTCGGGCTTGCAGCTAAAGCCGTTGTCCTTGATCATCTGCTCGATCAGGCCCTGCGTAGTAGCACCCTGGCTCACGCCGATGACCTTGCCGTCCAGGTCCTCAATCGAGGTAAAGCCCGAACGCTTCTTGACCATGAGTCCCACGTAGTCGGTGCGGTACGGCGTCGAGAAATCCCAGCTCTTCTTGCGCTCGTCGGTGATGGTGTAGGTCGCCGCGACCACGTCGAGTTGGCCGTTATCGATCAGCGGGCCGCGTGTCTTGGGCGTTACGTCGGTAAACTCGACAAGCTCCTGGGCGCGGGCCTCCTTATAGCTCACGCCAAAGACGGCAGCGGCGATCTGGTAGCACAAATCAACTTCCATGCCCTCAAAGCGACCCTTGGCGGTGTCGTAATAGCCATAGCCGGGAACGTCCTTCTTAACGCCGGCATTCAGATGGCCACGCGACTTGATGGCCGCAAGCTTGGAGCCCTTGTCGGAGCCCTCGCCGCTGGTGGAGTTGCCGCAACCGGCAAGCGCGGTCCCCGTCAGCGCAAGCATGCTGGCGCCAGCCAGCTGCAAAAAGTGACGGCGCGACACGGCCGCCCTCGTCATATCCGTCATGTCCATCACCGTGCCTAGTGCAGAATCTTGGACAGGAACTCGCGGCAGCGCGGGTTCTCGGGGTTATCGAAGAAGTGCTCGGGTGTGCCCTCCTCCAGGATGCGGCCGTCCTCCATAAAGATGACGCGGTCGGCCACCTGGCGCGCAAAGCCCATCTCGTGCGTCACGCAGATCATGGTGATGTCCTCCTGCGCGAGCTCAATCATAACGTCCAGAACCTCCTGGACCATCTCGGGGTCGAGCGCCGAGGTCGGCTCGTCAAACAGGATGATGGGCTGCTTAGTGCACAGGGCACGGGCGATGGCGATGCGCTGCTGCTGACCGCCCGAGAGATTCTGCGGATACTCGCCGGCCTTATGCGCCATGCCGACGCGCTTGAGCGCGGCGATGGCGATCTCGGTCGCCTCCTCCTTGCTCTTCTTTTGCAGCTTGATGGGCGCGAGCGTCAGGTTGCCCAGCACCGTCATGTTGGGATACAGGTTGAACTGCTGAAACACCATGGAACTATACTTGCGAGCCATCTCCAGGTGGTTCTTTTTGGTGAGCGGCGTACCGTCGATGACGACCTCGCCCGACGTGGGCTCCTCCAGATAATCGACGCAACGGATGAGCGTCGACTTACCCGAGCCGGAAGGCCCGATCATTACGAGCTTCTCGCCGCGCTTGACGGTGAGATTGATATCTTTGAGCACATGCAGGTCGCCAAAGTACTTGTTGAGATGCTTGATCTCGATCATGTCTGCCATGAATGTCCCTTCCCTGCGTTTACACGAGTTGAACTATTGTACGGAAAGAACCACGTTTCCGCAGCCCACACTACATTCCCGTAAAGAACCCGCAACCTTTAACCCACTCATTGGGGACAGACTTAAATGAGTACCCGCTCATTGGGCACTCATTTAAGTCTGTCCCCAATGAGCGCCCAATGACCAGACAGGGGAGGCGCCCTTCATCGGCCAACAAAAAGGGCGCGACCGCGATGGTCACGCCCCTCAGCATCGGCTATGTGTCGGCCGGCACTTACGCCAATTTTGCGCCGACGATCTTTGCTGCTGCCGGCTTATCGAAGTTGCCGCCGGTGGCCTTGCCCAGGGCACCCATGACCTGACCCATCTGCTTCTTGGACGTGGCACCCAGCTCGGCGATGACCTGCTCAATCAGGGCCTCGAGCTCCTCGCCCGAAACCTGCGCGGGCAGCAGGCTCTCCAGGATCTTGACCTGCTCGGTCAGGTTGTCGGTACGCTCCTGGTCGGTACCGGCCTTGATAGACATCTCCAGCGTCTCGCTCGTCTGCTTAATCAGACGCTTGATCATGCTGTTGACGTCTTCCTCGGTCACGTCGCGGCGCTCGTTAACCTCGATATTCTTCACCTCGGCCTTGACCTGGCGAATGATAGACAGGCGAACCTTGTCCTTGGCCTTCATGGCCGCAATCATTTCCTTCTGCAGCTCTTCGTTGGTCATCTGCAAATCCTCTCTAATAGCGTGGGCGGCACTCGCGCGAGCACCGCCCCATGATTACTCAGTCGTCGACGAATCGTCGGTCGAACTCTTGGTGACGCCCTTCAGGCTGACGTTGTATGGCACGTCTTTGGGCATGGGATTAACGGTGATGTCGGCATCCTTCTTGTACTGCTCCAGCCACTCGCTGTACGCGGTGCTGGCCGCCTGCGTCTTCACCACGTTGGAGACGTACTTCTTGATGGCCTTGGGCACCTGGTTGATGTCATCAACCTGATTATCGACATGGAAGTAGTCGGTGCACTTGATGACGTGGTAGCCGTACGTCGACTCGACCACGTCGCTCACATCGCCCTTGTTGAGCCCCTCGAGCGCCGTCTGGTAGCTGTCGACGAAGGTAGTGAGCTTATCCCAACCCACATCGCCCTTCTTCTCCTTGGAACCGGTGTCGTCGGAGTACCGCTCAACGGCGTCCTCAAAGCTCAGCTCACCGGAGTTGATCTTGTCCAGGCACTCCTGCGCCTTGGCCTTGGCGGCAGCCTTGTCCTCGTCGGAGGCGCCGGAATCAACCTTGATCAGAATGTTCGACGAGCGGCGGGCGTCGTTGTAGCTGGACAGGTTTTCGTTGATGTAATCGACAATCTCGCTGTCCTTGGGCTTGCTCGTGGGCGCGACGGCATCCTTGAGTTTCTGCTGCGCCAGACTCTCCTTGAGCGAATCCTTGTAGGTATCCTCGGTATAGCCGTAGGTCTTGAGGGTCTTCTTAAAGGCCTTGGCACCGCCCGCGCTCTTGCACGCGTCCTTCCAAGCCTTCTCGACCTCCTCGTCCGACACCGTCACGCCGTTCTCCTTCTGTGCCTGTTGAAGCAGAATCTGCTGCGTGTAGGAGTCGATGAGTTGCTTGCGGTACTTCTTGGGCGTGAGGTCGTTGTCGACCAGATACTGCACCCAATCCTCATCCTTGGTGTAGCCGTTGGACGTGCGCATGCTCATAATCTGCTTGGTCACGGTGTCCTCGGTGAGGTTGGTGCCGTTGATAGTTGCAGCAACACCGCCGGTCAGCTTGTAGCCCGAGGTATCCTCGGCCTGCGACATAAGGCCGGAGCACGCCATCGCCGAGACGGAAAGTAGCATTGCCAGCACGCCAATAACCACCAGGACAATCTTGACGGTCTTAGACACGTACGTCTTGCGCTGCTTCTTGCGAGAACTGGAGGCGGCGCGAGCCTGCTGCTCGGGCGTCGGCTCGGGCGCGGGATTCTTTTTCTTATTTGCCATAGTTGGCCTTTCGCATAACGAATCGAACAAACGCCATTGTGTCACAACGCAGCCCCCGCGGCACGCTTGGTGCATGGGGGACAGGTTAATCTGCACCATTTTGGTGCAAAGGGGACAGATGTGGCACTTGGCAGTTAGGGACAGTCCCCAAGTGCCGACTCAGCCCCACCTTAGAAGTGACGGCGGATGGCGTCGACCATGCCCTGGGGCGTGGTCTGGCCGAGCACGTCGGCTGCGGCATCGGCGCCCATAAAGATGTTCATGAGCGCCTGCAGGGCCTCGACCTGGCCGCCCGGCTCGGCGATGCCCAGATTGATGACGATCTGCGCCGGCACCGGAGCGCCCATGCCAGCCATAGCGTTAAATGTCACGGGCGCGGCGGGCTTCACCACCGCGATATAGGGCTTGGCCACAAACCCCGGATCGGTATGCGGAATGGCAATGTTTGCCGCCGGCATGGCAAGACCCGTGGGATAGGCATCCTCGCGCGTGCGAACGGCATCGAGCCAACCGGATGCAATGTAGCCATGTGGTGCAAGCTCGCCCTCAAGCCGCGCGAACACCTCATCCGGCGTCGCACACTCCCAATCAAAAAACACCAACTCAGGCGTAAACAGCGCTTCGTTAT
>CBCTTO010000026.1:0-23004 GCA_965149855.1 uncultured Collinsella sp. | reverse complement strand
CGCCGCGGCCGAAGCGCTTGGTGAGCCCGCGCGTCTCGAGCATGTAACCCATGGGCTTATCCTTTCTCTTCCGGGCGCGCGGGCCGAGCCACCGTGCCCGCGCGCCTTACCTTTCGGGTTCACCATCCATGATGGGGCGCGTTTCTAACGAAGCCGTAACGGCCGTTGGGCTCTTTTGGTGCCAGCCCTTCTCGACCCGTACGCATTTGCTTAAAGCAACAACTTTCCCGATCGATGTAATCACCGAATCAAAACGTGTACACCAGCCACCAAAGATGCCGAAAAATGCCGCTTTTGGAGGCTGATGTACACAAATGCAGAATCCAGCGCAGCCCAGGGCGCCCTCCACATGTCTGGACTCTCTATGCTTACGCTGGATAGACATCGCCGGAACGGGTATAGTATCGAAAGTTTTGTCGTTAACCAGCGGGGGAGTCCTGTGGGCATCAAAAAGAAGATCAAAAAGGAGCTTATCGGCACTTCCGATTACCCGTCGAATAAGATCTTTACGATCTCCAATTTCATAACCTTTACGCGCCTGATCCTCACCCTGGTATTTCTGTACCTGTTTGTGACGGATAACAACCGCGTCATCGCCATCGTTATCTACGCCGTTGCCGCCTCCACCGACTGGATGGACGGTCAAATCGCCCGCATGACTAAGACGGTCTCGTGGCTCGGCAAGGTCATGGATCCCATTTGCGACCGTGCGCTGCTGTTCACCGGCGTGCTGGGACTGGTGGTTCGCGGAGAGCTGCCAATCTGGGTCTGCGTGCTCATTATTGGCCGCGATATCTATCTGGGCATCGGCACGCTTATCGTGCGTCATTATCACCGTCGCCCCATCGATGTCGTCTTTCCCGGAAAGATTGCCACTGCACTGCTCATGACCGGCTTCTCGCTCATGCTGCTCGGGTTCCCCGTTATTGACGGCCTGCATCTTTTACCTTCAACCCTTACGGCCTTCCCGGGCCTCAACGGAAGCTCGGTGCCCCTCGGCATCTTCTTTGTGTACGGCGGCGTGATCTTCTCCATGCTCACGGCTGTCATCTACTCCATTAAGGGCGGAGCGGCCATTAAACAGGCTCTCGCGCATCCCGAGGACGAGGACATCGACTTTCTGAACCCTGAAATCGAAGACTGATTCGTTGGGGTATGATTACGTACGGTTCATTATTTGCGGCACGTCCGCGATAAGTTAGGGGTTGTCATGGACAACATGGTTAACAATATGCCTCAGAATGATAAGACTGCTGACGCTACCTGCGTATTCCGCGTGCCTTCAAGCGACGTCACCGTTCCCGACCTCATGGCCAACGTGCGCATCACCGCCCCCGTTCTGTCCATCGTCAAGGGTCCGCAGACTGGTGCCGCTTTTGAGCTCGAGGATGACGTGACCACCATCGGCCGCGATCCTGCAAACGGTATCTTCCTCAACGACATGACCGTTTCGCGCAGCCACGCGCGCATTATTCGCGAGGGCCTCGGCGCTCGCATCGAGGACTTGGGCTCGCTCAATGGCACCTGGGTCGACGGTGCCATCGTCAATGCAGCCCCGCTGCACGACGGTTCCTCCGTCCAGATCGGTACGTTTACGCTCATCTACCACGAGAGCACGCCGGAGCGCATCGAAACCGGTGAGTAGGGCATGGCCGAACGCAACTATCTGAGTATCGGCCAAGTCGTCAACCTACTTCGAGGCGCATACCCCGATCTTTCGAACTCAAAAATTAGATTTCTAGAGGATGAGGGGCTCATTACCCCTCATCGTACGCCTAAGGGATACCGTCAGTACTCCAAGGAGGACGTTGATCGCCTGGAGGTCATCCTGCACTTGCAGAAGACCCGCTACATGCCGCTCAACGTGATTAAGCAGCGCTTGGAAAACGCCACGGACCTGTCAACGCTCGCTTACGAGGTGGGCTTGCTGTCCGATGTTCCGCTCAAGACGGAGCCCAAGGAGACTAAGCAAAAGCTGCATCCCATCGAGACCATTCCCGATATGCTGGGCGTCGAGATTTCGTTTATCCGCTCGCTCGCCGAGAACGACCTCATTCGCATCATCAAGAGCCCGCAGAATCGAGAGCTCGTCGATGGTCGCGATTTTCCAATCATCCGCTACTGCTCCGAGCTGTCACGCTTCCATATCGAGCCGCGCAACCTGCGTCAGTACGTGTCTTCCGCCAACCGCGAGTCCTCGATGTTTGAGCAGGTGCTCGTGAGCATGCTCGGAATGGATACCTCCGATGACGAGCGCGACGCCAAGCTCGAGCGTGCGTTTAAGAAGCTTCACGACCTAACGGAAGGTGTGCACACTGCGCTGCTCAAGAATCGCGTTTTTGAGTCGCTCAACGCCGTGGTCGAGGACGCCGACATCGATGCACTCGATGAGGAAATCACTCGCTCCGAGTCCACCAAGGCCAAAAACGAAGAGACAGCCGCGCCGGCTTCGCACGAGGATTCTCTCGTAAAGCCGCTCAAGGTCGTCGCCCCTTCGCAATCCGGCACCGTCACCGCGGGCAAGTAACAGCTGCCGCTTATCCGGCAACCCATTGAAAGGTCATGCAATGTACGACTTCGAATCTCAAATCGTCGACATCCCCGACTATCCCGAGCCCGGAGTCATCTTTAAAGACATCACGCCGCTCTTCGGCAATCCCGAGGCGCTCAAAGCCATGACCGATGCCCTCGCCGAGCACTTTGCCGGCATGGGAATCACCAAGGTCGTGGGCCCAGAGGCTCGAGGCTTTATGGTTGGCGTACCGGTGGCTGTAGCCCTTGGCGCCGGCTTTGTTCCCGCACGTAAACCGGGTAAGCTGCCGCGCGAGACCGTAAGCCAGAGCTACGAGCTCGAGTACGGAACGGATTCCATTGAGATCCATGCCGACGCTATCAGCTCTAAAGATACCGTGTTGATTCTGGACGACTTGGTCGCGACGGGCGGAACCGTCGAGGCAACAGGTAAACTGGTGCGAGATATGGGCGCAAAGCTTATCGGTTACGGTTGTATCCTTGAGCTTGCGTTTCTCAACCCGCGCGAGAAGCTCACGCCGTCTGATGACGATGTGGAGCTCTTTAGCCTGGTGACGGTGGACTAGCCGTTACCCTTAGTTACTGGAAAGGAAGCTACATGCGCACAGCAAACACGCATAAAAACATGGCACGCTGCGCTGCTACGGCAACCCTCGCTTGTGTTTTGGGCTTGGGCCTCGCGGCTCCTGCCTACGCCGATACCGCATCCGACCTTGCCGCTGCTCGTACGAAGCTCGAGCAGATCGGTACCCAAACCCAGCAGATTTACGATGAGCTCGCCACGCAGACGCAGGCGCTCGATCAGACTGCCGGCGAGATCACGCAAAAGCAGCAGGAGATCGCCGATGGTCAGGCCAAGCTCTCGACCTATGTCGCCGGCGAGTACAAAACCGGCGGTCTGAGCCTGCTTCAGGTTCTGACGGGCGTCGATGACCTGAGCGATATGCTCAACCGTCTGTTCTACTACGGCAAAGTTTCCGATAAGCAGGCTCAGACCATTCAAGAGGTCAAGGAGCTTAAGCAGCAGCTCACCGATAAGCAGGCCGAGCAGGAAAAGAACGTCGCCGCTACGCAGAAAAAGGTCGACGAGCTTAACGCCCAGCAGGCTGAAGCCCAGAACGTCGTAAACTCCCTGGATTCGCAGCTGCAGGCCGAGCTTGCCGCAGAGGCCGAGGCCAACGCCGCGCTGCAGGCCGGCATCAACGCCAGCACCGCCGAGAAGGCCACGGTGAGCAACGAGACTGCCGGTACGACCGAGAACACCAACAACGGTGGCCAGACCAGCAATAACAACAACCAGGGCGGCAACACTCCGGCGCCCACGCCGACACCTGCTCCGACGCCGCAGCCCTCCACGCCTGCTCCGGCTCCGACGCCTTCTGCTCCGAGCCAGTCCGTCGATGGCGGTTCTGTTGTCTCGCGTGCATACAGCAAGCTTGGTTGCGCCTATTCCTGGGGCGGAATTGGCCCGAACAGTTTCGACTGCTCTGGTTTTGTTAGCTATTGCCTCACTGGTCGCTATTGCCGCCTGGGCACCACGGGCACCTTTATGGGCTGGACGCGTGTGTCCGATCCGCAGCCCGGTGACGTTGTGGTCAACTCGTACCACACCGGCATTTACATCGGTGGTGGTCAGATGATTCATGCTTCCGACTACAACACGGGTGTTATCATCAGCTCCGTTGCCGCCGGCATGAACAATAACTATATCTTCGTGCGTTACTAAGTCATCTTACACAGCGTGTGAATGTGGACCTCGTGGCTTTAAGTCGCGAGGTCCATTCGTTTTTCTCTAATATTGTGCGGCTATCTAGTATTCAAAACTAGATAGCCGCACATTCAATTTGCAAGATGGCTATAATTGTTGAGGAACAATTAGAAAGGACCCTCTATGAGCTGGGCACTTATCTCCGATTCAAGCTGTAACCTCCGCGATTGGCAACCGACTGCGCCCCATACCACCTTTGCATTTGCGCCCCTCAAAATTCGAGTGGGGGAGCGTGAATTCGTCGATGACCTTTCACTCGATGTTCATGAACTCAACTGCGCTGTTCAGGCGGAGACGAACGCTTCTTCGAGCGCTTGTCCCAGCGTAGGGGAGTGGGCCGAGCTCTTCAAATTGGCAGACAAGACCATCTGCATGCCGATCTCTGAGGGCGTGTCGGGCAGCTACAACGCAGCAGCCACGGCTCGCGATATGGTTCTTGCCGAGGAGCCCGACCGGCAGATTCATCTAGTCAATTCGCGCGCAGCTGGCGGCAAAATGGACCTCATTTTCTTGCTGTTCGACCGCTATCTTGCAAGCAATCCGGATGTCTCATTCGAGGACGCTTGCGCATACTTCGATAGCCTTGAGCAGAACAGCAAAATCCTCTTCAGCTTGTGCAATTACGAAAACCTGGCCAAAGCCGGACGTATCCCTAAGGCAGCCGGCGTCATTGCCAACAAGCTCAATATCCGCATTTTGGGCACGGCGAGCGAGGCCGGTAAAATCGAACTCGTCGGGCACACGCGTGGCGAAAAGAAGATGCTCAACAAGATCATCGACACCATGGAAGCCGAGGGTTTTACGGGCGGCGAGGTCATCATCGATCACGTTGAGAACGAAGCTGGAGCCCGGGCGCTTACTGACCGCATAGTCGAGCATTGGCCCGGCTCCAAGACCATCATCATGCCCTGCAACGGCCTGGATTCCTATTACGCCGAGATGCACGGCCTAATCATCGGCTACGGCATGGGCGTAGCTTCGGGCAAATAAAGTCCAACCAAGCAAAAATACGGGCGGGATAAAGCGACAGATGCCTCTTTATCCCGCCCGTTTTATACGTCGACTAGCTATTAAACCCGTTGAACTTGAGATAGCTCATCAGGTACGCCTTCGAAACGAAGGACGATACCGCGCTGCGCACAAGCAGCGACTCACGCGTTACCTGATGCGCCGTATCGGGAACCGGCGTCTGCTCGACGGAAAACGCCGAACGAATCGATGCCTCGAGCTGATCGACCACATAATCGAAGGCCGTCGGGGCATCGTAGCTCAAACGCTGAATGTTAAAGAGTGCCTGCACAGCAGCAATAGGTAGCACCTGTTTAAAGATGCAGATAGCGATCAGGCGGGCAATCTGCTCGCGGCCATATTGCTTTTTGACCGGAGCAGGCACTAGGCCGACCTTTACGTAGTTATTGATCATCGATGGCGTAATGATGGGCTGCTCAACGCAAATGGACAGCGGCTCCATCCACAGCGCAACATACTCAATGACCTGGTCGCGGTAGAGCGTCACATTTGGCAACTGGTCATAGCGCGGCAGACTCAACGTATTGAGTTTGCGCACGATATCGGACTGAATAAATGCATCGGGCAGCACAGTGGGCTGAATATCCTCAGGCTTAATGCTGACCGACGAATCAGACATCGGAATAACGTGTTTAACGTGATTCATAAAGGTCCTCCGTTCATTTTTTATATTGTATTCTACGTAATCTAGTTTTGCATACCACATAGCCGGCAAGAAAATTGGCGGGACGGAGCACTGATACATCGTCCCGCCACTTAGTAAATTGATAACAACATTACATAAGATATATTATCGTACTTATCTACGGAGAAATGCGTATGCGCTGGTTGCCGCTATGGCTCCGTCAGAAACCGCGGTCACAACCTGGCGCAAACGCTTGGAACGGATATCGCCAGCGGCAAATAGACCTGGCGTGCGGGTCGCCATGGATTCATCAGTCAGAATGCCGCCATCAGGCGCCAGATCGACTAGATGCTCGACAAGTTCGGTATGGGGTTGCGTCCCGGTATAGACAAAGATGCCGAAAGAGCCGGGCTCAAATGACTCGGTATGAATTTCCCCGGATGAATTGTCCTTAAAGGCGATCGTCGTTGGCATGGCTTCGCCCGAGAGCTCCACAATACTAGTTTGGTACCTAACTGTAATATTGTCCTTTTCGAGTACTTTCTGAACAACACCATCAGGCGCACGGAACTGGTCGCGGCGCAGCACGATGGTCACACTGCTGGCAATGTCTGACAGGAACAGTGCCTCTTCGCATGCCGAATTGCCACCACCGATTACAAAGACCTGTTTGCCGCGGAAGAACATGCCGTCACATGTTGCGCAATACGAAACGCCACGACCGCGATAGGTATCCTCGCCAGCGAAACCTGCCGGACGCGGCGTGGCACCCATGCAAGCGATAACGCTCGAGGCAAGCGTATCGCCCATATCGTGATGCACCGTAAACAGCGCTGCATCGGCATCGTAATCGATACCCGTAACCATGCTCCATGCGACCTGTGCTCCCAGGCCCTCTGCATGCTGCTGAAAAAGCTCGCCGAGTTCGGCGCCACTCAAGAGCGGAATGCCCGGATAGTTCTCGACTTCATTGGTCGTGGCGATCTGTCCGCCCGACATGCCCTGCTCAATCACAGTCGTCGTCAGGTTGGCACGCGCAGCGTAAATGGCGGCAGCATAGCCCGCGGGGCCTCCACCGATAATCGCAACATCAATCGGCTGATCGGTAGTCATGGAATATCCTCTCGTCGATACATTGACGTTCTTTGCGCTCATACCCAAATTTACGTGAACATGACACTCATGCACTACAATGTTAAATCGCGTAACAAAGCTGAAGGGGAGTTATCGATGGATCAAACGCAGACGAGCAATAGCGCTCCCCTGCCCATGCAAGCTACTCCCCAACCGGAGCAAATGACCGTTTCACCTGCACAAAAACCCCTAGTAACCATTGTGCACGCATCGGTTGGATCGGGCCACAAAGCCGCCGCCAACGCGATAGCACAAGCATTTGACCTTATCCGCGGCACCAAGGGAATCCCTGAGGATATTGAGATCGAAGTCCTGGATATCCTCGATTTTGGACGCATTAGGTTCGATGGTAATAAAACTGCAGCGTCGTTTACCGGCGCCACGCGTCCCATTTACGACCTGACCTGGCGATATACGCTTACGGGACATCTTCTCTGGGGCGGCGGCACGGCATGGTCGCGAATTATGTTCCCCGCCTTCAACGAATATATTCGTCGCCGCAGGCCTATAGCCGTGGTCGCAACGCACATCACAGCAGCCAATGTTGCCGTGGGCGCCCGCGTAATTACGGGTATTGATTATCCGGTCATCTGCGTGCCGACCGATTACGAAGTCGAGGGCTGGTGGCCCCACAAGGACACCGACCTATTCTGCGTAGCCAACGAGTTTATGGCCGAAACGCTGCGCCCCCGTAAGGTTCCCGAGACCAAGATCCGCATTACAGGCATCCCCATTCGCGCCGGGTTTGATACGAACTACAATCGCGAGGAAGAACTCGAGAAGTTCAATCTCCCCGCTGACAAGACCGTTGTGTTGGTGATGGCCGGTGCCAGTTTACCTCAACCGTACGTTCGCTTTCGCGCGGAGATGGACCGCACACTCCCCTTCCTGCGCAGTTTCGAGGACATGCACTTTGTCTTTTTGCCGGGCAAGGATGAGGAATACGCCACCCGCCTCAAGACGCTCTTCGACGCCATGAAGCTCGAAAACGTCACGGTTCTGGACTACGTGGACGACATGGCGGCCCTCATGCACGGCTGCGACCTGGCAATCCTCAAATCGGGCGGACTCACCGTCACTGAGTGCCTGTGCGCGCATCTGCCGATGATCCTACTGGGCAAGTCCTATGGCCAGGAAAAGGCCAACACCACTATGCTCACCGGCATGGGCGCCAGCATGCATGTCACCACCGCACGAGAACTCATCGTAACCCTGCGCCATCTGCACGATCATCCCGAATCACTCAAAGCCCTACTCATCAACGGCGAAGTACTACGCCGCCCCCACGCAGCCGAAGACATAGCCATCGCAACCATGGAGCTCGTAGGCAAACCCCAAAAGCGCAAACGAGCCTTCTGCCGCTTCTACTGGGGCGAAAAACCCGCGCATATCCGCTAGCATTGGATTGCCCGCTTACCTGCGGGAGGCCCCTATATATCATCCCATGCTCAAACATTCTCGCTTCGCTGCGAAACTGCGCGTGGGACGATATATAGGGGCCTCCCGCAGGTAAGCTGCGTTAACGTACTAGCAGCTATACCAGATTCCCCACCACTAGAACCTGCAAAGGGGACCCAGAAAATATAAATACAGTAAGTCGATGCGACAAAGGAGGCGTCCCTTTATCGCATCGACTTACTAGAAAAGTAAATATTGTTTCAAGCTGGTAGCCGCCCGCCTCTCTCACATATCGTTCCACGCGCAGTTTCGCAGCGAGCGAAGCGAAGCGAGAATGTTTAAGCATGGAATGATATGTGTGAGAGGCGGGCGGGAGGGATACGAGCGCCCCGCGAGAATGTTTGAGCACGGGATGATATGTGTGGGCCCCGGGTGAGAGGCCAACTCTACATCTTGAAAGTGATTAAGCGACGCCGCTGGAGCCGAAGCCTCCGTTGCCTCGGTCGGTTTTGTCTAGTTCTTCTACTTCTACGAGGTTGACGGTGGGGACTTCTTGGATGACCAATTGGGCGATTCGGTCGCCCTTGTTGATCTGAATGTCGTTGGTGGAATCCAGGTTGATGAGGATGACTTTGAGTTCTCCTCGGTAGTGGGCGTCGATGAGGCCCGGCGTATTGACTATAGACAGGCCCTGCTTGATGGCCAAGCCGCTGCGGGGCTGGACGAAGCCGGCGTAACCGTCGGGCAGGGCGATGGCCAGCCCAGTAGAGACCAGACGGCGTTCGAAGGGCTTCAGGACGCAGTCCTCGTTGGAGCGCAGATCCAAGCCGGCATCGGTGGGATGGGCGTATTTGGGAAGCTCGACGGTGGGGTCGAGACGCTGTATGTTGACGGTAATGCTGGACATGGAATCACCTTAGCTTGTCGAGCTCTTGCAGAAACTCATCGACGTCTTTGAAATCGCGGTAGACCGAGGCAAAACGGATGTAGGCCACCTTGTCGATCTTGGCCAAGCGCTTGAGCACCATGTCACCCAACTCATGGGAGGTGACGGCCGTCAGCGTGCGAGAGCGCAGCTCGACCTCGATGTCGTCGATAATCTCATTGAGCTTCTTAGTGTCGATATCGCGCTTGATGGTGGCGCGCATCAAGCCGACGAGCAGCTTATTGCGATCGAACCGCTGCTTGGTTCCGTCTGACTTAATGACCTCGATTGGGTCTTCGCATCGCTCAAACGTTGTAAAACGATAGTTACACGAGCAACATTCGCGACGGCGCTTAATGGTGTTATTAGACTCCTGCATACGAGAATCAACGACGCGGGTATGTGCCTTGCCGCATTTGGGACAGCGCATGGTACCTCCTCTTAAACGATAACAAGGGTACCATGCGCAGCGCGATAATGATTACGAACGAGCAGGAACCTTAAGATGCGCACCGGCGGCGAGCGAACCATGCTCCAGATGATTGACGTTACGGATCATGTCGGAAGTCTCTTGCGTGGAAAGGCCTTCGATTGGATATTCCTCGGCAAGAGACCAAAGAGAATCACCAGGCTGAACGCGAATGGTCTCGTAGGTAACGTTGGAAACGGACTCGGCATACGCGGCGTGACGAGCGCTAAAGACCGACGTAGCGAGGACAAAGAAGAGCGTAAGCGCAACGGCAACGGCGACAATCGTCGGAACCTTCAGGGCAACGCGAGCCGGCGCGACTACAGCCTGCTGATTGCGAGCAGGCTTTACGGTCAAAGGCTGAAAGCCGGAGCGGCCACCCTGAACAACCGTAAAAGTGGGTTCTGCAGGCGTCTCGAGCTTAAGGGCAAGGTTTCCCTGGACCATATTCGTTGCGTTCATCATGTTCTCCTCTCGCGTGTTTTGCTGAGAACAGTTTTATCAAGCCGCGCGGACAAAAATGTCTAGCGCGAGAACGAATGTTCGGTTATTATTATCTTCGAACAGTTGTTCCTGTCAAGCAAAATTCGAACATTTGTTTGACATGGATAGAGAGGATGCCCTGATGGCTCGCAAAATTACCAAGCGTCAGCAGCAAATTTACGACTTCATCAAGGAATATCAGCAGGAGAAAGGTTATCCGCCCAGCGTGCGCGAGATGGCTTCTGCCGTGGGCCTTTCCTCCCCCAGCACCGTGCACGCCCATCTATCTGCCCTGGAGGCGCGCGGGCTACTCAAGCGCGATGCCACCAAACCGCGCGCCCTGGAACTCTTTAACGAGGACGGTTCCTCTGTCTCAATTTCTAAATCTGACGAACCCACCGCACCTCGCGGAACGGTCTCGCTACCGCTCGTTGGTCGCGTCGCGGCTGGGATTCCCATTCTGGCCGAGCAGAATATAGAAGACACTTTTACTATCCCGACCGAAATCGCCACCGATCAGGGTTCCTTTATCCTTGAGGTGCATGGGAGCTCAATGATCAATGTCGGCATCTTCAATGGCGATTACATCATCGTCCGTGAACAAAAGAGTGCCATGAACGGCGAAATTGTCGTGGCCATGATTGATGGTTCAGCGACCGTCAAGACATTCTACAAGGAGCAGGGACGCGTACGCCTGCAGCCAGAGAATGACACCATGGAGCCTATCTATGCAACGAATCCCGTTATCTTGGGCAAAGTCGTCGGCTTGATGCGCCGGTTCTCGTAATGCAAAAACGCATCACCATCTTTGATACCGTCCGCGGGTTTACGATGATTTCAATGGCAGGTTTTCACGCTTGCTACGATCTCGCCTACCTGTACGACTGGGATATGCCCTGGTTTACCCAGACCGTCTTTCAAGACATCTGGCGCGCCAGCATCAGCTGGGTATTTTTGTTTATCGCCGGTTGGATGTGCACGCTCTCGCGCAATAACGTTAAGCGCGCCCTCAAATACGCGGCCGCAGCTTTGGTCGTATGGATTGCAACTACACTAGTATCAGTCGACGATTCGGTAAACTTTGGCATCATTTATTGCATGGCGGCGTGCACCGCGGTGGTTGCACTCACCCGTCCGTTACTCCAAAAATTACCGGGCACGTGGGGCATCGCAGTATGCCTTGTTCTTTTTACCCTAACCTGGGGCATTCCAAAGGCGGTCTACCCACTCCCCTACCTGGCATGGCTTGGATTCCCGGGCCCGGATTTTGTTTCGGGAGACTACTATCCGCTCATTCCATTTGTCTTTATGTACCTTACCGGCTTCTTTACTGCCCAGGCAGCACAAGCATCAAGCCACGAAGCGCCGGCATGGGCATACGCCAATCCCATCCCGGCGCTCGCAGTCCTCGGTCGGCATGCCTTACCGTTCTACCTACTCCATCAGCCTGTCATTCTAGGCGTGCTAGAGCTCGTTTACTCCGTACGATAGCGCTCAAGACGCGGCGCGATTCGGGCCGGCATCTTTGCCACAATGCGAACGCCGTCCTCTAGATATTCCTCATGCAGAAGGGTTCCCTGCTCATGCACCAGCGTAATGAGGGCGCCCTCGCGATACGGGATATCAGCGGAGAGCAACACATCGGTGGCAGCCGCCTCACGAGCAATTCGGTCGACGAGATCGTCGAGCCCCTCGCCTGTCTGGGCCGAGAACAACACGGCCTCGGGATAGCGACGACGGAAACTCAATCGATCGACGCTATCGAGTAGGTCGATTTTATTGAACACCGTAAGCGTCAAACGCTCGCCGGCACCGATCTCGTCAAGAACGCGATCGACTGCCTCGAGCTGGCGCTCGTAGTCCTCGTCGGAGGCATCCACA
This sequence comes from uncultured Collinsella sp., assembly GCA_965149855.1. Lineage (GTDB taxonomy): Bacteria > Actinomycetota > Coriobacteriia > Coriobacteriales > Coriobacteriaceae > Collinsella. Next base: position 10,760 of record CBCTTO010000026.1, on the reverse strand, counting down.
ACTTTAAGTATCAGGTCGGCACCAAGGACCTCAGACAGCGTGGACTTAAAGGCATCAACGAGACCATGCGGTAGCTTTTGAATAAAGCCAACGGTATCGGTAATGGTCATACCACGACCACCGGGTAAGCGATACGAGCGCGTCGTCGGATCGAGCGTGGCAAACAATTTGTCCTGTGAAAACACCGTAGACCCAGTCAGGCGATTGAGCAACGTCGACTTACCGGCATTGGTATAACCGGCTAAGGCAACACGAAACGCCGGCGACTCGATACGACTCTTTGACTGGACATCGCGGCGCTGTTCAACCTGCTTAAGCTCGCGACGAAGCGCGGCAATCTTGTTGCGAATCAAACGTCGGTCAACCTCGAGCTGGCTTTCGCCCTGGCCAAAGCGCGAACCAATGCCACCGCGTGTCTGCTCTTTAGCAAGATGGCTCCACATACCGCGCAAGCGAGGCAACAGATACTGCAATTGGGCTAGCTGCACCTGCAGGCGGCCCTCACGGGTCTGAGCGTGCAGGCCAAAGATATCGAGAATCAACGCCGTGCGGTCGATAATCTTAACCGGTTCGCCCACGGCTTTCTCAAGATAAGACTGCTGCGAGGGCGTTAAATCGTCGTCGAAGATAACAACATCGACATCCATACGATGCACGAGCCCGCAAAGCTCCTCAACCTTACCGGAGCCGATAAACGATTTTGGATATGGCTTAACCAGACGCTGCGACAAACGCGCCACGCACTGGGCGCCAGCCGTATGGGCCAGGCGCTCAAGCTCGTCAAGCGAACGATCGAGCGGCCAGGCGTTATCGCGCCACTCAACTCCGACAAGAACGGCACGTTCGGGCTCAGGCGCCGTGGGAACGAGGGGAAACCGAGCCATTAGGCCGCCTCGATACGGTGAAGGATGTCATCAACGACCTCATCGATCGTAAACTCGTCCATATCGAACCACACGATGCGGTCATCGCGTTTAAACCACGAAAGCTGACGCTTGGCATAGCGACGCGAACGAATCTTGATGAGTTCGCGAGCCTCATCCATAGAAATCACGCCGTTAAAGGCATCGATAATCTCTTTATAGCCAATCGCCTGCATCGAAGTCAGGGCATCTCCCAGCCCCTTGTCCATAAGACCACGAACCTCATCAACAAGACCCTGCTCAAACATCAGATCGACGCGAAGGTTAATGCGCTCGTAAAGCGCCTCGCGATTACGCATCAATCCAAACCACAGAGCGTGATAATGCTCGCGCGGAACACTAAACTGCAACTTTTGCTGCGCGTAGGACACGCCATCATCGTGCATTTCCAGCGCGCGAATCACGCGACGAACATTATGGGGGTGGATGACCGCGGCGGACTCGGGGTCACGCTCGGCAAGCAGCGCGTGCAGCGCTTCCTCGCCAATGCGCTCGGCAAGCTCCTGATACCCCGCGCGGCGATCGTCCTCAAGTTCGCCCGAGGGAAAATCCATCTCATCCAGGGCCGCCTTGAGATACAAGCCCGTACCCCCGCAAAACACCGGTAGGCGGCCCTCGCCCAGCAAGCGCTCAACATGTACGCGAGCGTCTGCCTGATACAACGCTGCAGAATATGCAACGCCCGGTTCAACAATATCGACCAGGCGTAGAGGCGCCGCGCATTCCTCTGGTGCCATCTTGGCAGTGCCGATATCCATGCCTCGATAGATTTGCATCGCGTCACACGACAGCACTTCGGACGAAAGACGAGCCGCTAAACGATCTGCGACATCACTTTTACCAACCGCGGTCGGACCGACAATCGCAACGGCAGAAAGGCTTGCCCCGTGAGAAATCATTAGCGCGGCTCGCCCACAACGGATCCGGACAGATACCACGTCTTGGCAACATCGATGTCAACATCGACAATCTTGCCAATCAACTGATCGATGCTGTAGCCCTCGGGAATCGGTGCATGAACGGTCTGATTCTTAGGACTCTTGCCCAGCAGCACCGCGTCATTCTTTTTGCTCGTACCCTCAATAAGCGCCGGCACGACGGTGTGAAGCTCACCCTGGTTATACTCGTGCGCAGTGGTCTCGATAACCTTCACCAGACGGTTGAAGCGCTCAAGAATCACCTCATGCGGCGTGGGATCGTCAATCTCGGCGGCCGGAGTACCGGCGCGCTTGGAGTAGATAAACGTATAGGCCTGAGCATAACGGACCGTCTCGGCGAGCGAGAGCGTCTGCTCAAAGTCTTCCTCGGTCTCGCCGGGGAAACCCACGATGATATCGGTCGAAAGCGCGATATCGGGCATGCGATTGCGGATGCGATCGACCAGGCCCAGATAATCCTCGCGCGTATAGCGACGATTCATCTCTTTAAGGATGCGAGTTGAGCCCGACTGAACTGCCAAGTGCAGCTGCGGCATGACGGCAGGCGTCTCAGCCATAGCGTCGATAGTCTCGGGCAGCAGGTCTTTGGGGTGCGAGGAAGTAAAGAAGATACGCTCTACACCCGTATCGCCCACGGCACGCAGCAAATCGGCAAAACGAGGCTTGCCAAACAGATCGCGACCATATGAGTTAACGTTTTGGCCCAGCAGTGTGATCTCGCGCACGCCCTGGCGCACCAGACCGGTAACCTCGTCGACAATCTCCTCGAAGGGGCGGCTCTTTTCGCGACCGCGCACGTACGGCACGATGCAATAGGTGCAGAAATTATTGCAGCCCGTCATGATGGGCACCCAGGCGTGATACTGGGTCTCGCGATGCCACGGCATGCTCATGGCATCCGTATCCTCATGCTCATTGGTGCGGATATGACGCTTACCATCAAGGAACGCCTCGGCAATGAGCTCGGCCACATGTGCGATGGAATGCGTGCCAAAGATGACATTGACGTTATCGACGTTGGTGAGCAGGCCCTCTCCATCACGCTGCGCGATGCAGCCGCCCACGGCAACCACACGCTTGCCCGAAGGCGAAGGCGGCAGGCTTTTGCAGGAATTGCACTGACCGTACAGGCGAGTATCGGCGGCCTCACGCACACAGCATGTCATGAAGACAACGATATCGGCATGCTCGGGATCGAGCGCCATGAGGCAACCATACGAATCGAGCAGACCGCTCACGCGCTCGGAATCGTGCTGATTCATCTGGCAGCCAAAGGTGCGGATAAAGTAGGTTTTACCGGCAAGAATATCGCGTACGGAACGCTGGTCCATGTGCATAAGTCCTAACGATGGGGAGCAAAACGAGGCAATCAGAAGCTATGCCACAGGCTTAACATCATCCATGACGACGTTATCCATAGCAGCTCGATTGATCTGGTGAACGTAGATAGAAAGGCGGATGGCCGTGCGCGACTCCCCGTTAATGAGGATGTCGGAGAACACGGGCGCGCAGGAAATATCAAACCCAGTTGGAATCAAAAAACCGCGCGCGATAGCCACGGCCTTTATGGCCTGGTTGACCGCACCGGCGCCGACACACTGAATGTTGACGGGCACACCATCCTTGACCATGCCGGCGATGGCGCCGGCAACGGACGCGGGCGATGATTTGCTTGATACCTTCAGGCAATCCATGAAGAAACTCCTGCGTTTAAAAGTACGTTTTAACTGCAATAACTTTATCGTACCGAGTGGACTCGGTAAAGGCACTATTCCTCTTTGGCAAGATCGAAGGTCACGGTGATTCGATCACGCGAAACGCGAATCTTTGGGTCGCCGCAAAGGTTGAGATAGTACCGGGCGGCAAGATCATTAAAGTCGCGCTCCACAGCACGCGAAAACTGTGCCATGTCATCCTTGGCAATACGTAGCCCGCGACGATCCTTCGCGAGATCGACAGGAGCCGGCGCATGCGAGGACGAATCACGCTCGCGCAGCAGACGCGCGGTCACACCGCGAACGGGCTTAATCTGCCCTGCCAAAATGCGATGTGCCGTGCGCTCGGACATCTCAAGACCCAAACCCGAGCAGATACGGATAAAGTCCTCGGCATCAGAGGCAAGGCCTAAACGATCGACAACCGGAAGCTCGCTCTCGTCGTCAATGAACAGGAGACGAGACGTATCGAGCCGACTTGACGCCTGAGCATAAAGGGTCGCGGCAATCTCAGACGGAGAACCAAGATAAACATCGCAACCACGCAGCTCCTCGAGCGCAAACTCACAGGCAGCGCGAATAATATTATGCGGGCCGCGAGCACAGACATAACGTCCGTCCTCATCCTTGACGGCCTGGGGCCAGCTGGACTGATCGGCACGCTCACTAAGGCGGTCGGTCGCAACGCTCACCTTAAAGGCTGAACCAAGATCGACGCCGGACGTGACCACACGGGCCTCGTCGGTGTTCTGCTTGATCGAAAACAATGCCATGCCACGACCGTGAACGCCCCAACGGTCCATCTTCATGCTCTCGAGCTTTGAGGTAACGCGAGCATCGAAAATTCGCTCTTGCATATCCTGCGGAACACCCGAGCCGTTATCCAGAAAGACAAGCGTGCGGACGCCATCTTCCTTGGTCGTGGCGAGATAGACCTTGTCGGCGCCGGCATCGCGAGCATTACGGAGCATTTCGATGACGATATCCTCGACATGCTGAATGTCGTGCTTTGCCTGGCGCCGCTCGGCCTCCGAAACGCGGAGGCGGACATACCCCTCGCCAAGGTTCTCCTCGACGCGAAGGTTGCCCTCCCCCGACATCGACGCGATAAATGAGATGAGCTCGTTCGCGTCGCTCATGTTATTTAGCGATATCGACAGCGCGGCTCTCGCGAATCACGACGACGCGCACCTGACCGGGATACTCCATCTCTTCCTCGATCTGATGGGCGATATCGTGAGCCAGGACCGTGGACTGGGCATCGGAGATCTTGTCCGGCTGAACCATGACGTGGACCTCGCGACCAGCCTGCATGGCATAGGTACGCTCGACGCCGTCATGGGCGTTGGCGATCTCCTCAAGCTTCTCAAGACGCTTGATATAGTTCTCGGCAGACTCGCGACGGGCACCGGGGCGAGAGGCAGAGACAGCATCGGCGGCCTGAACCAGGACATCGAGCACCGTGTTGGGGTCGACGTCGGCATGGTGAGCCTCGATAGCGTGGACGATAACGGGCTTCTCGCCATAACGGCGGGCAAGCTCGGCGCCGATGACGGCATGCGGGCCCTCGACGTCATGGTCGATTGCCTTGCCCAGGTCGTGCAGCAGGCCGGCGCGCTTGGCGGTAACAACGTCCAGGCCAAGCTCGGAAGCCATTACGCCGCACAGGTCAGAGACCTCGAGGGAGTGCTGAAGCACGTTCTGACCAAACGAGGTACGGTAGCGCAGGGCACCAAGGGTCTTGACAATCTCGGGGTGCAGGTCGTGAATGCCGGTATCGAATGCAGCTTGCTCGCCAGCCTCGCGCACGCGCTGCTGAACCAGGTCGGCAGCCTTGTGATACATCTCCTCGATGCGGGCGGGGTGAATGCGGCCGTCGGCGATGAGGTTCTCCAGAGCAACACGGGCGGTCTCACGACGGACCGGATCGAAGCTCGAAAGAACGACGGTCTCGGGCGTGTCGTCGATCACGAGGTTGACGCCGGAAACCTGCTCGAAGGTCCGGATGTTGCGACCCTCGCGACCGATGATACGGCCCTTGAGGTCATCAGAGGGAATGTGCACGGAGGTAACGGTGACCTCGGCAGTGTGGTCGGCAGCGCAGCGCTGAATCGCCAGGGACAGAATCTCCTGGGCGGTCTTGTGGCACTCGGCGCGAACCTGCTGCTCGGACTCGCGAATAATCGTGGCGGCCTCGTGGGTGACCTCGCCGCGAACCTTATCGAGGAGCTCCTTGTGGGCATCCTCGCGGGTAAGGTCGGCGATACGCTCGAGCTCGGAGGTCTGCTTTGCGCAGAGCTCCTCGAGCTCACGGGAGCGCTTCTCGACCTGACCGGCCTGACTGGACAGCTGATGCTCGCGCTTGTCGAGAGCGTCGTTGCGGCGATCGAGGGATTCCTCGCGCTGCATCACGCGGTTCTCGAGCGTACGAATCTCGCTCTTGCGCTGCTTGTCCTCGGCCTCGGCGGCCTGCTTGTTCTTGATGATCTCCTCTTTAGCCTCGAGCAGAGCCTCTTTTTTGAGGGTCTCGGCCTGACGCTTTGCATCACCGATCAGGGACTCAGCCTGTGCGTGTGCCGACTGGATCTTTTCGTCGGCCTCGTGAAGACTACCCTGCTTGGCGGTGCGCATGTAGGCAATGGCGGCGATGGCACCCAAAACGATGCCAACGAGCGCTGCAATGATAGGCATGCTCACTCCTTTTTATGGATTCGTTACACAACAAAGCGAACCGTCCTTATGAACGGCTCGCGACATTTGAGTAATATGGGCGCAGCTTATGCGGGTCGGATACAGATAAACATATAAACAAACTCATCACAGATGAGCACATATCACAAAGCAAATGACAGTGTTTATCGTACGTTGAACCACAACAACTGTCAAATAAATGGCCCCAGTACGGCGGCTAAAACGCGGTGAGCGGCGGGGCCACAAAACGCATACGCCTAAAGCGCACATTCCTCGCATTCGGCATCGAGACGTGCCTTAACGGCATCGGCGGCGATGTGATACGAGAAGCCCTTGCCCATCAAAAACCGAACCAGTTTTTCGAATCCGCGCGTCTCTGGAACACGCCGCTTGGCGAGCAGGGCTGACGCACGCGCCAAATCGTCTTCGACGGCAAAATAATCCTCGGGATAACCGGGAATGTCATCGAGCACAACATGACGTCGCTTGAGCTCGGTCTCGATTTTGCGCTGTCCCCAACCGCGCCGCTTGCGTTCCTCGATAAAGTACGAGCAAAAGCGATTCTCGTCTAAAAAGCGATACTCGGTGGCGCGCTCGACGGCGAAATCGATCGCGGGCTGGTGAAAACCGTAGCGAGCCAGCTTGTCACGGACCTCACCCGTCGCATGGTCGCGGCGCGATAACATCTCAGTCACCATGGTAAGTGCACATTTACGCTCGATGAGCTGCACCGCCTCACGAAAGTTATCCCAATCACAGGGAAGATCGGGGCGGTTTTTGACATACAGGCGCGCGACCCGCACGGGAATCCAAATGGACCGCTCAAAACCGCCCTCAAGCTCACAATCGATATGTGCGCAAGGCTTTTTGGACGCATACCCGCTCGAGAACGAGGAGGCCGCCTTCTTATCGGGAAAGACGACCGTGGCCTCGGTCACCGTATACGACATGAGCGTAACCGCTACTCGTCGTCATCATCGAGCATGGCGGAACCATCGATGGCGTAAAGCTCGTCAAACTCCTCAGGCGCAGGCTGATCGGTCAGCTCGACCTCGGACGGAGCATCGTCATCAAACTCAAGCCCGCAGGCAAGACGGACCTTATGCTCAATCTCGTCGGCGCAATCGGGGTGTTCGCGCAGGAACGCCTTGGCGGCCTCGCGACCGTTGCCGAGCTTGTCCTCGCCATAGGCAAACCAGGAGCCCATCTTCTTGCAGATGCCGCACTCGACAGCCATGTCCAGAATCGAGCCCTCCTTAGAGATGCCCGTACCATACATGATGTCGAACTCAGCAGAACGGAACGGAGCTGCCACCTTGTTCTTAACGACCTTGGCGCGCACGCGGTTACCGATAACCTCGTCCTTAAGCTTAATGCTGTCGATGCGGCGAATGTCGATACGCACCGAAGAGAAGAACTTAAGGGCGCGGCCGCCCGTCGTAGTCTCGGGGTTGCCGAACATGACGCCGATCTTCTCACGCAGCTGATTAATGAAGATGCACGTCGTGTTGGACTTAGACAGCGAGCCGGCGAGCTTGCGGAGCGCCTGGCTCATCAGGCGAGCCTGAAGACCGACCGTAGTGTCGCCGATTTCTCCCTCGATCTCGGCTCGCGGGGTCAGCGCGGCGACGGAGTCGACAACGATGGCATCGATGGCACCAGAACGCACAAGCATGTCAACGATCTCGAGCGCCTGCTCACCCGTATCGGGCTGGGAAATGAGTACCTCGTCGATATCCACGCCGATGCGCGCGGCATACGTGGGATCGAGCGCGTGCTCGGCATCGATAAATGCCACAACGCCACCCATTGCCTGGGCCTCGGCCAGGATCTCGAGCGAAAGCGTCGTCTTACCGGAGGACTCGGGACCGTAAATCTCGACGATACGGCCACGCGGCACGCCGCCGATACCCAGCGCGGCATCGAGGGCCAGGGCGCCCGTGGGAATGGCCTCGACCTCGAGCTCGGGGCCACCGTCGCCGTACCTCATGATGGAACCCTGGCCGAATTTCTTCTCGATCTCGGCCTTGGTGGTGGCGATCATCTCATCGCGCTCTTTACCCGTCGTGCGAGCATGAACGGTACGTACGGGACCTGAATTCTTGGCCATGAATAGCCCTCCTCTTAACAACCTGCATCGATAATAAACGAACGGCTGTTCGTGGTCAACCGTTCAGATAAATCATATGCAGGCGGTCTTTCCAAAACCCAACCAAACGCCGACCAAACACTGACCAAATGCTTGACCACAAAGGGCCAAATAAGAACAAGGAAGGCAAAAATATACCTATGACCAGCACAAACGCTAAATTCGCCAGAGGTCCCTATCTCCACAATTAAGGGGCTCTAAGGCCCCTTAAAACACGTCTATTCCATAGAATTGAGCACAAGGGCAATGCGTCCCAATGCCTCCGCGACCGCATGGGTACGAACACACGAACGGTCACCCTCATAGTGGCAGCGCACAGAGTCCACAACCGGCACTTCCCCATCAGCCGCGCGATACGCCCAGCCAATATAGAAGGTGCCAGCCGGATCGTCCTCAGTGCCGCCACCGGGGCCGGCATAGCCCGTCGCGCTCACGGCAATATCGCTCTGATACAGCTCCAACGAACCGGCAGCCATCTCGCGCGCCGTCTGATACGACACCGCGGTATAGCGGTCGAGCGTTTCCTGCTCAACACCCAGCACACGATGCTTGATCTCATCGCAGTAGGTCACCGCACCGCCACGAAGCACCGCCGAGGCACCCGGGATATCGGCAATCGTCGAGGCGATCATGCCCGCCGTCAACGACTCCGCCGTCGACACCGTCACACCACGGGCACTCGCGCGCTCGACAATATCGCGTGCCAGCTCCTCGTTGTTTGCGGCGATCTGCAAATAAGACTCCGTCATACCCACCAGGACCTAGACCGAAAAGACGATCTTGCGGCAGTTCCAGAAGTACTGAGCGCCCGAGATAACGGTCAGGATAACGGCCACGGCGTATAGGAAGCGTGAGACGCCATAGACACCGAGCAACAGCTCCGCAGGCCCCAACTGGAGGCCGGTCATCGCAAAGACGCACAGGTAGCCGCAGATGGAGACCATCGTGGTCGCCGTCTTGTACTTGCCGAGCTTATCGGCGGCAATGACCACACCGGCCGCACTCGCGACCATGCGAAGGGCGCTCACCAACAGCTCGCGGAACAAGATAATGAACACGGACCACACGGTCACCGCGCCAAAGTCCAAGAACAGCAGCAGGGCCGAGAACACGAGCAGCTTATCGGCGATGGGGTCCAAGAATTTACCGAAGTCGGTGATCTCGTTGCGCGAGCGCGCAAGATAACCGTCTACCTTATCGGTGCACGACAGGATCACATACAGAATGAAGGCAGCGGCGGCGAGCGGGCCGTCGAAGGTGCTCCAATCCGTACCGGCAACGCTCATGTGAGACAGCGCCGACACGATCATGAACACCGGGATAAAGACGATGCGCACACACGTCACGATATTGGCGGGCGTCCAGACACTCGTCAGTTCCTTATTGCTCTCGTTAGCCACAACGCGCTCCTACTCCACAACATGACCGATAAGCTCATAGCAGAAGCTATCGGTAAACTCGACCGTCAGAATATCGCCCACGGATGCCTCGCTAGCGTCCAGATGCACCGCGCCATCGGAATCGGGCGCCTGGAACCAGGCATGACCGATCAGCTCGGCGCCGTCCTCGGTCTCTTCGATACCGTCGACGATCACCTGGGCGCGCTCGCCCACATGTGCGGCAGTTGCAGCAAAACCGAGCGACTCGGCCAGGTCCATGGCCTCCTGGGCGCGCTCGAGCTTGACCTCTTCGTCGACCTGACCCTCCATCTTGGCGGCCAGGCTGCCCTCCTCCTGCGAGTAGGCAAAGACGCTCGTGTAGTCAAAGCCGACGGTGTCCATAAAGTCGATAAGGTCGCGGAACTCGTCGTCGGTCTCGGTCGGGAAGCCGACCATGGCCGTGGAACGGATCACGATGCCGGGGATGCGCTCACGCAGATCGCGGAACAGGTCCTCGAGCTCCTGACGCGAACCGGAACGGCGCATGGCCTTGAGGATGCGTGCGTCGCAGTGCTGCACGGGGATATCGATATAGGGCAGCACCTCGGGCGTATCGCGAATCGTCTCGATAAGCTCGTCGGTCAAGCCCTCGGGCTGCAGATAGAGCACACGGACCCAGACGTTCTGCGGACGCACGGCCTCGGCGACGGCACGCAGCAGCTTCGCCAGATTGCACGGCGAGCCCTCGGCGACATCCTCGTCAGCAAAGTCGGTGCCCCAAATACCCGTGTCCTGGCCGATCAGCACGATCTCGCGCACACCGCCGGCAACCAGGTCGCGCACCTCGGAGATAATGCTCTCGGCATTTCGCGAATGATAGCGACCGCGAATATAGGGAATCATGCAGAAACTGCAGAAGCGGTTGCAGCCATCGGAAATCTTGACGTAGGCGACAGCACCCTCGA
>CBCTTO010000025.1:0-23896 GCA_965149855.1 uncultured Collinsella sp. | reverse complement strand
CGGCTCACCGTGGTGGACGAAGCGCCGGTACGGGCCTGAACCTCAACATAAGGCTCGCCCTCGTCCAAATAGCGCGCAACCTGCAAACGCTGAGAAAGGTCGCAAATCTCGCGCGGCGTGCAGATATCGGTCAAAAACGCTTGGATATCTTTCTCGTCGTCCAAAAGGCTAAATGCGTGGACCAGCTGCTTGACATCAGGCTTGTCAAACATGTTCTCGATATTCATCGATCACCGCCAAACCCGCCAAAAGGCATCGAAGTTGATACTGACATCGGGCATCGTTCGCCCGTTCTATGCAATAGGGCAACGCCTGTGGCTTTTGCCCGTAGCAGTGTAGCACACCACCAAACTAAAGTGACAAGACTCTCTGCCAGCGGCGCGTTTTTCAGGACGAACGCCGTTCAGAAACCGTATGCGCACGTAAGCTCCACGAATATTTGAGACAATGGGCGCCCAAACACCGCGGCACGCCCGCGCAACCATCCAGGTCGCCGCCGCAAGCCGCTTCACGCGACGCCAGCAACCCCGGCGCAAGAAAGGATTCACGCCATGCGCTTTATGCTTAACTGGCTCTTTACCTCGATCGCCATCGCGATCGCCACGTTCCTCGTTCCCGGCATCCAGCCCTTCGGTTTTGCCGAGGCTTGGGTCTGCTTTGCCTTCGTGGGACTGTTCCTCAACATCGTCGACTCGCTCGTCAAGCCGTTCCTGACGGTCATCTCGCTGCCGCTCACTATTATCACGCTTGGTATTTTTCAGCTCGTAGTCAACAGCTTTATGCTCGAGCTGGCCAGCTACCTGTCGGTCAATCTGCTGGGCGCGGGTATCTCCATTGCCGGCTTTGGATCGGCCTTTATGGGCAGCATCCTGGTATCCATCATGCGCAGCATTCTCGATAGCATCGCCTAGGGCTAGAACTGTTCAATACGAACCGTCATATCGACCCAAAACAAAGGCCACCCATCGCAAAAATGGGCGGCCTTCTTATTTGCCAAGTCTCAAAGGACGAGAGGATCTACCATTTCTACCCCGTCCCCAAATGCAGGTGTGGGTTAGATGACGTAGTCGTAGCCATGGTTGGGAGCGACAAGTTGATCGAGCGTCACGCCGTCGAGATAGTCGTTGATGAGCTTGTCCAAGTTCTTCCACACGTCGAGCGTGGGGCACTCGTCCGAACGCGAACAGCCCTTGCAGTCGCCGTCCAGGCATGCGACCGGTGCTAGGCTGCCCTCGGTCAGACGCAAGATCTCGCCCACCGTGTACTGCTCGGGCGGGCGCGTGAGCACGTAGCCGCCGCCCTTGCCACGCATACCCGAGAGCATGTTGGCACGTACGAGCGTAGCCAAGATGTTCTCGAGATATTTCTCGGAAATCCCCTGTCGCGCCGCGATCTCTTTGAGCGGGATGCGACCGGCCGCCTGGTGCTCGGCCAGATCGACCATAACGCGCAGGGCATATCTGCCCTTAGTAGAAACCAACATATATAGTGCTGCCTTTCGGTCATTTAGTCCGTAGAAATTCTAGCCGAAAAATTGGTTTTGAAAATACCCGTTCCGGTCAAGATGGTTAATCGACTCGTAATAATCTTCTATTTCCTATTGCGTTACTAGGCTTTACTGTCTACTATGCTTGCCAACAGCAAAACGAACAACCCATAAGGTTTGTGGGTTTCGCTGCTATACACACCGTAAAACCACACGGTATCCAGTCATTTGAACACTTTGGAGGTTCACCATGAGCAATGTTTACACGTCCATCGATCAGCTTATCGGCCACACTCCGCTTCTGGAGCTCACTCACTTTGAGGCCGATGAGGACCTCAAGGCCCGCGTGCTCGTCAAGCTGGAATACTTCAACCCCGCCGGATCCGTCAAAGACCGCGTCGCCAAGAACATGATCGACGAGGCCGAGAAGGCCGGCAAGCTCGTGCGCGGCGGCGACTATACCATCATCGAGCCCACGAGCGGCAACACCGGCGTCGGCATCGCCTCGGTGGCGGCTGCCCGCGGCTACAAGGTGATCATCACCATGCCCGAGACCATGTCCGTCGAGCGCCGCAAGCTTATGCAGGCATACGGCGCACAGCTCGTGCTCACCGACGGCTCCAAGGGCATGAAGGGCGCCATCGCCAAGGCCGAGGAGCTGCAGAAGGAGACCCCCAACAGCATTATCGCCGGCCAGTTTGTGAACCCCGCCAACCCCGCCATCCACAAGGCCACGACCGGCCCCGAGATCTGGGATGACACCGACGGCGAGGTCGACATCTTCGTCGCCGGCGTTGGAACCGGCGGCACCGTGACCGGCGTGGGCGAGTTCCTCAAGGAGCAGAACCCCGAGATTAAGGTCGTCGCCGTCGAGCCCGCCACCTCCCCGGTGCTCTCCAAGGGCCAGGCCGGCCCGCACAAGATCCAGGGCATCGGCGCCGGCTTTGTGCCCGACGTCCTCGACACCCGGGTCTATGACGAGATCATCCCCGTCGAGAACGACGACGCCTTTGCCACCGGCCGTGCCGTGGGCCACAAGGAGGGCGTGCTCGTGGGCATTTCGTCCGGCGCCGCCGTGTGGGCCGCGCTACAGCTGGCCAAGCGCCCCGAGAACGAAGGCAAGACCATCGTGGCGCTGCTCGCCGATACCGGTGAGCGCTACCTGTCCACGGCACTCTTCCAGGACTAGGGCCCGTCGCCCATAGGTTGAGCCCAGGGACGAGCCGGTCTCCTCTCTCCCGGCAGTCTGAGCCCATCCCATCAGGGTGTCCCATGAGTCGTCCGAACTTGCTACAATGTCTGCGGCGCGGAACCAGCCTCCCGCGCCGCTTTTCTTTTTTGGCCACATGCCACCAAGGAGAACCTCCCCATGCACAACAAGCGCGTGCTCGTCGCCATGAGCGGCGGCGTCGATTCCAGCGTGACCGCGTACCTGCTCAAAAGCCAGGGCTACGAATGCGTCGGCGCCACCATGCGCCTCACCTGTCCCGCACCCGACCCCGCCATGGGCATGAGCAAAGTCGACCGCGACATCGCCGATGCAAAGGCCGTCGCCGAGCGCCTGGGGATACCCCACCATGTGCTCGACCTGCAGCAGACGTTCGACCGCAACGTTATCGAGCGCTTTGTGAACGCCTACCAGGAAGGACTGACGCCCAACCCGTGCATCATCTGCAACCGCCACATAAAGTTTGGCGCGTTGCTCGGTGCGGCGCTGGACATGGGCTGCGACTACATCGCAACGGGTCATTACGCCAAAACAAGCCAGACAGTAGACGGCACCTGGCAGCTGCATCGCGGCGAAGATCCCAAAAAGGACCAGAGCTACTTTTTATATTCGCTTACGCAGGAGCGCCTGGCGCACACGATCTTTCCGCTGGCAGGCCTAGACAAAGAGCGCGACGTGCGCCGCATAGCCGCCGAGCAAGGCTTTACCAACGCCCAGAAGGCCGAAAGCGAGGACATCTGCTTTATTCCAGACGGCGACTACGCGGGCTATATCGAGCGCCGCTGCGGACATCCCGCTGCACCGGGCGACATTGTGTGGCGCGACGGCAGCGTGGTCGGACGCCATAACGGCGCGTTGCGCTATACCATCGGCCAGCGCAAGGGCTTGGGCGTCGCGATGGCGCATCCCGTGTATGTGACGGGCGTCGATGCCGCCAACAACACCGTGCATCTGGGCGAGGCCGAGGACCTAACGGCCACAGCACTCACGGCCGACGACTGGATCTGGAGCGCCCCTGCCGACCGCATGGAGGCAGAACTCGATGCCGGCGGCATTCGCGTGGGCGCCAAGTACCGTTACCGTCAGAAAGACCAAGCAGCGACCCTTACGCGCGGCGAAGACGGGCAAATGCTGCTGACTTTTGACGAGCCGCAGCGAGCCATCGCCCCCGGCCAGGCCGTTGTAGTCTACCACGGCGACATCGTCCTCGGCGGCGGCACGGTAACCGGCGCACTTAAGTAGCCGCGGGTTTATCGCTGCACGTGTCGAAGTACCTCAACGGCGGCACTAACCTCGATTACGCGACGCTCGAGGCCACGGCAAATGGCCTCGAGTCGACCCTCCGCCGTCGCCCATTCGCTCTGCGAAAGAATCTCGATCGCCTCATCAACAAATCCGTCGAGTCGCGATGCGTCGAACCAACCGAGTGAGTCCGCAAGCGCCAGCTGGACGGAAGGGTCAGGCCCAAACGGCTTAGCGGAAAACCCAAACTCCCCAGCTGCGAGCACGGCAGTTGGCACGTTGTACCACAGGCAGTTGCCGCTATCGAACAGCGGAGCAGGTTTTATCTCCAGGGTGTCGACATTGCGGATGATGCCGAAGTTTCGCCAATGGCGGTCGCTGTTGGCCAAAAGGGCATCGCAAACGATCATCTGCGACATAGACCTTCTCACGGCAGCCTCGTCTGCTCCATGCTTACCAAGGAAACGGCAGTACCGGTCGTACGTCGAGTTTCCTCGCTGGCCGCCAAGGGCGTTCTTAACGTAAACAGCCGGAACATATTCCTCGCGGCCGTCAAGAAAGTCGTCGCACAGACACACAGGGCCATCGAACATCCGCTCAACCGTATAAGGAACAAACTCGCCCTCCGATAGCAGGCGGCGATGCAGTGCCGTTGCGACCGCCTCGTTAAAGGGACGTTGATCGTCCATGCCGCACCCCTTGACCAGAACGCGAACACCGTTGCGAATCATCCACGATTTAGGGAGCTCGCCCTCGGACGTGTTATCCGGATTATTAAGACCGATGCCCTCCAGCCAACCCGAACGCCCCTCGGGCGCCGATCGCTCAAATTCGTTCTCAAAGTAATTGATGTTTTGCCATTTGAGTTCGTCGCAATCGGCCGGCCGCAGCCAATAACAATCCGAAAGCGATAGGCCCAGGCACCGAACCGGAACCTCGATGCCACTGGCAATCCCCAGTTCACGATAGCGCGAGATAAGCCCAGGGCGAACATCGGGCACCAACCGATGCCCCCACCACGCGTTGAGCTCCCGCTTATTCACCGTTGGAGAAGAACTCGAGCATGTGCCGAACGGCATTCGTTGCGCATCGAGGACCTCGGCGATTTCGAAGGGAAACTCGCGCGTCGGATCAAATGAGACATGCGCGACCTCATGGTCGGCCGACATCAGCGTAAACTTGCGTCCCACATCGGCCGCAGGACGGCGTCCTCGCTTGCGGACCTTTTGATAGGCGATCGCAGAATTGTACTCGACCATCTTCCGGCCGCCCACAATATCGCACACAAGCGTCCCCGATGCGGCAAGTTGCGATATGCGGGCTTTCGTAACGCCCAACAGGTGGGCCGCATCACCCATAGATAAGTACTCAGATGTATTCATATGCCGCATCACCTCGTTAAGTATTCCAAACGTAAAGTTAATTGGTTACATACAGCATAATACTAAACAGACTGAAGCGAAAAAAGGCCTGAGCAATCGGGCCTTAGAGCAATTGGTCAGCCGAGTCGCAAGCTGCTCCCCTAGCGTTGTACGTAGGCTCGGACCAGCTCGTAGGTGTTGCGCACGCCGTCGATGTGGCTGCGCTCGTAGTTGTGGCTCGCGTACACGCCGGGGCCGATCAGGCCGTGACGGATGTCGTAGCCGGCAGAAAGCGTGGCCTCAACATCGGAGCCGTAGTGCGGATACACGTCGATGGCGTAATCGAGCTCCAGCTCGCGCGCGATGTTGGACAGCGTGGTTACCAGGTCGTAGTTGTACGGACCGCCCGAATCCTTGGCGCAGATTGAAACCATGCGCTCGGTGCAGCCCAGGTCGTCACCCACGCAGCCCATGTCCACGCTAATCATCTCGCGCGTGTCGGCCGGCACAAAGGCACCGCCGTGGCCGACCTCCTCGTACACCGTAAAGAGCAGCGATACCTTGCGCGAAAGCGTCACCTCGCCAGCGGCGACGGCACGCGCCAAGCCCAGCAGAATCGACGCGGACAGCTTGTCGTCAAGGAAGCGACTCTTGATGTAGCCGCTCTCCGTCACCGTGGTACGCGGGTCCATAGCGATGATGTCGCCGGTCTGAATACCCAGCTCGAGCACATCGTCCTTGCTGTCAACGTTCTCGTCGAGCAGGATTTCCATGTTCTTCTCGATGGTCTTGACCGGCTCATCGGCCACATGCGCCGAAGGCTCGGTATTGAGGACCACGCCCGTGTAGACATTGCCGTCACGCGTGTAGACGGTGCAGTTCTCGCCATCGGCCGTAGACCACTGGTGCCCACCAAGCGTCGTGGGACGCAGGCGGCCATTGTCCTTAATGGAGCGCACCATGGCACCCAGGGTATCGACATGGCTCGCCAACACAAGCGGCTCGCCCTCGCCACCAAGCTCAACGAGCACGTTACCCTTATTAGAACGCTCAGGCCCAAACCCCATATCGCGCAGGGTCTCCATCAGATAATCAGTCGCCGCACGGGTATAGCCCGTAGGCGAAGCAATCGAGGTAAGCGTCTTCAACTGGCCAGTAATATAGGAGAGCGTCTCCTCTAGAGAAGCATCAATATTAGAAGTCATATGCATCCTTCCAAGTAAAACTAAGACCGAGTCCCGATTTTAACCGTTCTGCACGTGCAATGCCCCAGGAGCCGAGCCGCCTCCAGACGTCCCCGCACCGGTTTTGTGCACGTGCACGGTTTACAATCTCAATCTTGCATAAATCCTATCGGTATTTGCATAGAAATGAGGTATCTTTTTGCTTCGTCTCAGGGTGCCCCACCTTGGACCGTGCAAAAAACGGAGTATTCAGCACCGTGGGCCCCAACGGCCCCATCACGAACGACAAAACGACGCGGTTACAGCAGTGTTGCAGGTCGTCGCAAAGCAGAAACTCAGTAACAACCCCCTCCACTCATCGATAGCCCGCCCACAATGGCTGTCGATGGGCGCCTGCGGGTCACTACCGCCCATTCACAACGTTATGCATTTTTAAGAGCTTGTTGAATACTCCCAAAAATGCACGCAGGGAAGTGCACCACCTATCCGCAGCGGACAGTAAGCCTTGGTTTTGTCCGTCTCAGGGCATCGACGCAGCACAAAAAGCCCCGCCGTGCGTAGCACGGCGGGGCCAGCGGCAAGTCAAAAGACCATACACCTACGGACGAAGGGCCACCAAACTGAGCTAGGCAGCCGGGCAGATCTTCTTGAAGAGCTCGATGACGTCGTCGAGCGTCGCCTCGCGCGGGTTACCCGGGAAGCAGGCGTCGGCCATGGCGTCCTTGGCCAGGACCTCGATCTCGTCGGCCTTCATGGCCTCGCAGACGTGCGGGATGTTCACGTCGGCGGAAAGCTGCTTGACGGCGGCGATAGCGGCGTCGGCGGCCTCGTCGGTGCTCATGCCCGTGGTGTCAACGCCCATGGCAACGGCGACCTTGGCCAGGCGCTCGGCGCAAACCGGCTTGTTGAACTCCATGGCGATCGGCAGCAGCATGGCGCAGGCGACGCCGTGCGGGGTGTCGTAGTGAGCGGACAGGGTGTGAGCCATTGCATGGTCGATACCCAGGCCGACATTGGAGAAGCCCATGCCGGCGACATACTGGCCAAGGGCCATGCCCTCACGGCCGGAGCCGGGCTGGCCGGACTTGGCCTCGGCGACAGAGTCGCGCAGGTTCTCGCTGATCAGCTTAATAGCCTCAAAGTGGAACATGTCGGAGAGCTCCCAAGCGCCCTTGGTGGTATAGCCCTCGATGGCGTGGGTCAGAGCGTCCATGCCGGTGGAGGCGGTCAGGCCGGCGGGCATGGAAGCCATCATGTCGGGGTCGACGACGGCGACCTCGGGGGCGTCGTTGGTGTCGACGCACACGAACTTGCGGACCTTCTCGGGGTCGGTGATGACGTAGTTGATGGTCACCTCGGCAGCGGTACCGGCGGTCGTCGGCACAGCGATGGTGAACACGGCGTGGTTCTTAGTGGGAGCAACGCCCTCGAGGCTGCGGACATCGGCGAACTCGGGGTTGTTGATGATGATGCCAATGGCCTTAGCGGTGTCCATGGAGGAGCCGCCACCGATGGTCACGATAGCGTCAGCCTCGGCGGCCTTGAAGGCCTCGACGCCGTCCTTGACGTTCTGGATAGTGGGGTTGGGCTTGATCTCGGAGTAGAGGCTCCAAGCGATGCCGGCAGCGTCGAGCTCGTCGGTCACCTTAGCGGTAACGCCGAACTTGACCAGATCGGGGTCGGAACAGACGAAGATCTTCTTGTAGCCGCGACGCTGGAGCTCGCCGGGGATCTCCTTGATGGCGCCGGAACCATGATAAGAGATGGTATTGAGAACGAAACGATTAGCCATTGATAGCCTCCCATCGTGTGCGGGGCATCCATTACGCCCCACGCTATGAGTCCCATCCTAACGCTTTTGAAACAAAAAACGCGTGAGAACGTCAAACTATTTAAAGCGTTTCAACAGATGATGAAAAATAATGCGGCGAAGGGACAGCCCCTTTGCCGCATTCGGTTACTTTCGGCAGCCCTCTTTCCAAGCTTCGGCCGCAACCTTCCAGCGTAAGCGCAAGTCGCGCTCGCGGTCGATAAACATGATGGCAAACGCGACAAACAGCAGCAAGCTCGCCACGACGATGGCATGCAGGCCCATGCGCTCAATGCACCAGTTGCCCAACACGGCGCCAAACACAAAGGTAAAGATCACGCCAAAGTACAGCAGGCCGTTTTCCAAAAAGCCGCGCCTGTGGGTGATGATGTAATCGTCCACGTTTTGCAGCGCGTTGCGCAAGTTGCCGATGCACATGGTCGTAGCGATGCCGTGACCGTGAATCTTGCGGAAGCTCTCGACCTGCATGCCGCAGGCAAACGAGGTGAGGCAGTTGGCGAGCAGGTTGAAATTGCCGCCCGGGATAAAGCTCACTCCCAACAAGATAACGGCTTCAAAAAACACCGTCACCTGACGCCAGTGGATCACGCTGCCAAAACGCTCGTGTACCAGGTCGGCAAGCATAATGCCCACGGCAAACGAAACCACAGGGAAGAAGTAGCGCCCCGCAAGTGCCCAATTGCCCTCTGAGATGCTCACGCCCACCAGCAAGATGTTGCCCGTCTGCGCGTTGGCGAAAACATGATCGCGCCCAATGTACGAATAGACGTCCATAAAGCCACCGGCGAGCGCCAAGATGATGCCCAGCTCGATGGACTCCGATATCTGTTTGGCACGCTGCATCGTCGTGCATCCTCCTTGTTGACGACCCTCTCGTGCGTTGGCGGAAACATAACCGCCGTTCATACTGTAACCCATTGACAACATGGCGTGCGCGCGAGACGGCCCCTTCGACACGGGGATACACAGTCTGGAAACAAACGGCACCCGCATCGACACGCCGATCCGCCAGCCCATGTACTCCACCAGTCTTTTTAGCCCCGTCCCAAAAAGACTGGTTACAATTACGTGCAGCATACAGACACCGGGAGGGATCGTGGCAAAAAAGCCTCAGCACGCTCAGAACAACCAGCGCAGTCAGCAGGGCAAACAGGGCCAGCAGCAAAAGCGCGGCGGCAAGGCGCAGGCCACGGTCGCCCACACCACGCATACCCCAGCAGCGCCCTCACGCCCCTGGCGCCCGGGCCGCGATAAGTTCCTCCCCGTCAGCCGCGCCGATATGGACGCGCGCGGTTGGGACCAGTGTGACTTTGTCTACATCTGCGGCGACGCCTACGTGGACCACCCCAGCTTTGGTATGGCCATCATCAGCCGCGTACTCGACGCGCACGGCTACAAAGTGGGCATCATCTGCCAACCCGACTGGACCGATCCCGCCAGCATCAGCGTGCTCGGTGAGCCGCGCCTGGGCTTTTTGGTCAGTGCCGGCAACATGGACTCCATGGTCAACCACTATTCGGTGACCAAGCACCGCCGCCACACCGACGCCTATACCCCCGGTGGCGAGGAGGGGCACCGCCCCAATCGTGCCGTCACGGTCTACGGCAACCTCATCCGCCAGACGTTCAAGGACGCCCCCATCATTATCGGCGGCATCGAGGCAAGCCTGCGCCGCCTGGCCCACTACGACTACTGGCAGGATAAGCTCAAGCGCTCGGTGCTGCTCGACTCGGGCGCCGACATCCTCATCTACGGCATGGGCGAGCACGCGATTGTCGAGATCGCCGACGCGCTCGACGCGGGGCTGCCCGTCGATCAGATCACCTATATCAACGGCACCGTCTACCGCACCAGCTCGCTCGACGAGGTCTACGACTACGACCTGCTGCCTAGCTGGGACGACCTTGCCGCCGACAAGCTCAATTACGCGCGCAGCTTTAACGTACAGCAGCAGAACATGGACCCCATCACCGGGCATCGTCTGGTAGAGCCCTACCCCAACAGCGTCTATGTGGTGCAGAACCCACCGTCGGCCACGCTCACCACCGATGAGATGGACGAGGTGGCCGAACTCCCCTACGCACGCGATTGGCATCCCGACTACGACGCGGCAGGCGGCGTGCCAGCCTTTGCCGAGATCAAGTTTTCAATCAGCTCCAACCGCGGGTGCTTTGGTGAGTGCTCGTTTTGCGCGCTGACCTTCCACCAGGGCCGCGTGTTGCAGATGCGCAGCCACGACTCGATCATGCGCGAGGCCGAGCTGCTCACACACGACCCCGAGTTTAAGGGCTACATCAACGACGTGGGCGGACCGACGGCCAACTTTAGCCGTCCCGCCTGCGACAAACAGCTCAAGCACGGCGTGTGCAAGAACAAGCGCTGCCTGTGGCCGAGCGTATGCAAGAACATGGTGGTCGACGAGAGCGGCTACACGCAACTGCTGCGCGACCTGCGCCAGCTGCCGGGCGTCAAGAAGGTCTTCGTGCGCAGTGGCATCCGCTTTGACTACACCATGGCCGATGCCTCGGACGAGTTTTTGCGCGAGCTGCTGGAACACCATGTCTCGGGCCAGCTGCGCGTAGCGCCCGAGCACGTGAGCGATGCAGTGCTGTCCGTGATGGGCAAGCCGAGCCGCGCCGTCTACGATGCGTTCTGTCGTAAATTCGAACGCTTGAACCGCGAATACGGACTCAAGCAGTACGTGGTGCCGTATCTGATCTCGAGCCATCCCGGCTCGACGATGAAGGAAGCCGTGGACCTTGCCGAAGCCGTGCGCGACATGGGCTACATGCCCGAGCAGGTGCAGGACTTCTACCCTACGCCGTCCACCATGTCGACCTGCATGTACTACACCGGCGTGGACCCGCGCACCATGGAGCCGATCTACGTGGCGCGCGACCCGCACGAGAAGGCCATGCAACGCGCGCTCATCCAGTATCGCAAGCCCGAAAACTACAGGCTGGTACGTGAGGCGCTGGAGAAGGCCGGCCGCCGCGATCTGATCGGCTACACCAAGCATTGCCTGATTCGCCCCGTGCCGCCACGCCCGGGCGAGACGTCTGCCGGCGGCGGACACGGCACTGGCAAGAAGGGCGGTAAGGCCCACGGTGGCGGCGCTGGCAAGGGGCCTAAGGGTAGCAAGGGCCACGGCGGCATGTCGCGCGCACAAAACACCGCCGGCCGCAACCGCGCGGCCCAGGGACGACAGGGCGCCAACGGAGGCGGGCGTCGCAACTAGGGCAGCGGTCCGCTCGCTGCGTCCATCCCACACGCGTGGCGCAGCGAGCGCATTGCCTCAACGAGGATGACGCCGGCGATAGCGACCGTGACTACCGCGTCGAACGGTGTGTTCACAAACCACAGCAGCCCCATGAGATACGACCCGGCATTAAACGCAAAGTGCAGCAGAATCGTGTAGCGGAGCTTTCCGGTGGTCACGAGTACCCAGCCAAAGATGAGGCCGGCGGCACCCGCATAGCAGCCCTGTACCCAATTCATGTGCATAAAGCCGAAGATTGCCGCCTGCAGCACAATCGCCGCGGCGATACCCCAGGTACTCGGGGCCGCCCAGGGCACCATGGCGCCGTCTTGCGGTCGCACGAGACGTCGGCGCTTCCAAAGTGGGCGACACTGCGGGTTAAACGCTCGGAGCGAAAACTCAAAAATGATGCCGCGCACCAGCAGCTCCTCGCAAAACGGAGCGCCGAGCACCGTAGTCAGGACGGCGAGATAGCTGGTGTCGCCCATGCCTGTTTCCTCGACAAGTTCACTGTAATCGGCCGCGACCTCGGGCAACAATGACAGTACGGCGTCGGTCACGTAGCCAACGACCACCTGCAGTGCCAAGCCGATCACGATAACGCAGGCAATGCGCTTCCACGCGCTACGCACTCCCCCGCCAAGCGGACGCTCACCTTGCCAGCGCGCGATAAACGACCGCGGCCACAAATAACGCCACCATAGCAGCGCCATCAAAAACGACGCCGTCTGAGCGACGGCTTGAAACCATTGAATATCGAGGTTGTCGATCGGGAAACCCGTCAGCGCCGACACGATGTCCAGCACGGAGAACAAAACCATGCTCAGGACAATATCGGCAGCGACGACGCCAAAACAGGCAAGCGCCCAAACCAGCGCATTGAGCATGCCGACCTCCTCCCAACGACTAGTCATTGGGGACGCTCTTCAACGACTAGCTGTTGGGGACAGTCTTTGCCAAAGGCCCCGCTGGGCGAAATGTCGAACGGAAAGGTGCCGCAGCGATTGAAGGCAGCGATGAACATGCGGATGGCGTTGGACGGCGTGGTGCCTACGAGTTGGGTTGCCGCCGCGAAGGCCGCCTTTTCCTCGGGCAAGACCTTCGCGACAACCGGGGTCATATGTTCTGCCATGGCGCTTCCTTTTTGAAACGACGGTAGTGCGGATAGATGCGGGCCACGCGGCTGGGCGACGGGCTGTGAAGGCAACCCGATTGGCCCGCATCTGGAGTTTGTTTCTACTGCGTTGGTATTATTTGGTATTCCTAAGTATTACCCCGCAGATAGAATACCATACCCAACCCTATGGGGACGGAGAAAAACGGATCATTTTGTTGCTGAGTAAGTATTTAGAGCGTGATGATGTCCGAGATATTGAGGGCCTGAGCGTCGACGGCATCGTGTGTAGCAAGCAACAGCATGCGGCCGTCGAGCAAGTCGAGCACGATCTCGGCGCATGCGTCGCGCGCAGCGGTATCTAGGCCGGTAAAGGGCTCGTCCAGAATCACTGCGCCGCCCGGACACAGCAGGGCTCGGGCAATCTCGACGCGACGGCGCTGCCCGCCCGAGAGCTCGGCCACGCGGGCACGCACATCGATCCCCGGTACCAGCAGGCGCAACAAGGCAGCGGCACTTGAGGCATTCACGCGTGCATCGGCGCACACCAGCACGTTATCCAAAGCAGAGGCGTCCTCAACCAGGCACGTATCCTGAAACACCATCGAGCACGGTGCGCACTCCCCCGCCGCCAGCGCGAGCAACGTCGACTTGCCCACACCCGAGGCGCCCATCACGCAGGCGCGCCCACCCGCGGGCACGCGAAGCACCAGACCATCCAGCGCCGGCGCCCAGGGCGCGCGATCGCCCACGGCAAGCGCAAGCTCCGCCGCAGCGCCGGCGCCAGCAGATCCGCCCGCACGTCCGCGAGGACCACACCTGTGTGCCCGCACGGCCGCGCGCCACGCCGCGGGCCCCGAAACCCGCAGCAACCACACCAACACGCGCTCGCATGCCCACGATGCCGCCACGACCAACACGGTCCACGCCAGCAGGTCAGCCGTCTCGATGAGCAGCTTCGCCTGATAGATGCGCTCGCCCACGGTGCCCGCCGCCATGCCGATCAGCTCCGCCGCCACGCCGGCCTTCCAGCTCATGCCGATCACGGCGCGGGCGCACGAAAGCACAAACGGCAGGACTTCGCGCCAGGTGTGGGCGCAAAACAGTCGCCAGCCCCGCACGCCATGCAGGTGGAACATCTGCTCCAGCGGCCTATCCGCTTGCGTCAAACCCTCGACCAGCGAAAAATACACGCCCGGCAGCGCCATCAAAAAGACCGCCGCGATGCTCACGCGTGCCGACCCCAGCCAGATAAGCAACAGGACCACCACGCAGGCGACCGGCGTCGCCTTTACAAACGACAGCGCCGGAGCAACCAGGTGCGCAAACGCCCGCGAACGTGACGAAATGCCGGCAAGCACGCCACCACACACCGCGGCAAGCGCCAGCCCGCCCAGTATCCGCGCGCCCGAGCCCGCCAAAATCGCCCAGGTACCGCCATCGCACACCAGGCGCAGCAGCGCCAAGGCAACAGCACCCGGACCCGGCAAAATCAACGGCTGCGCCACAAGACCCGCTACCAGCACCCACACGGCAAGCCAAAAGGCGGCAACGGCACCTGCTGCCGTCACCGCCTTTATACGCTCTGTCATTTGTCGAGCAAACGCACGCACGGGCTACTCCATGTAGTAGAAATCGTTAGCCGGGAGCTTGCCGCCCACGGCGCTCGGGTCCGCATCGGCCAGCACCTGCAGGTACCCACCGAGCGCGGCCTTCATATCCTTCCCCGTCTGACACACGAGCATGCACCCGGGAATCGCCTTTTCGGCAATCGTGACGTTATCCACGATGCCTGCATCGACCACGGCCTGAGCCCAGTCCGCCGGCGCCGCATTGACGGCCTTCACGCTCGCCTCATGGCAGCGCAAGAATTCCGCCACGGCCTCGGGATGCTCCTCGGCAAAGGCACGGCGCACCACGGTTACGCCCGTCAGCAAACGGGAGCCCGTGTCGCCCGCCAGCTCATCCCACACACCGGTCAGGCTCACCGGCGCCGACAGCTTGCCTTCGCTCTTGGCGATGGCAGCGGTCTTGAACGGCTCCGGCAGCACGCCCACGGCAGACGGATCAGCAAGCAACGCCGACAGCACCTCGGTGGGCTCGCTCTTAAACTCGAGCGTCACCTGGCCGGTCAGGCCCGCGCGCTCCAGGAGGTAGTTCATGACGTACTCCGGCGTGGTGCCCTTGCCCGTCATATAGACGGTATGGCCCGCCAAATCGCCAAACGAGGCCACACTCGCGTCGCCCGTCACCACGTTCAGCACGCCCAGCGTGTTGATGTCGATGACCTGCACCGCACCCTCGGTCTTGTTGTAAAGCACGCTCGCCACGTTGGCGGGCACTAGGGCGATATCGATATCGCCCTGAATGACCTTGGGCACAATCTCGTCGGCGGCAGTGTTGATCGCAAAGTCGAACTCATTGTCCGTCTCGCCATCGGCAGCCTGGTCCATAAACTGCACCAGGCCAATCGAGGTCGGCCCCTTGAGCGAGGCGACGTGTACCTCGACCGGCTCTGCGGCAGCACCGGCGCCGTCCGTGGCAGCCGAGCCCGCGGCAGACCCGGCACCGGCAGCCCCGCCGCCACAGCCCGCGAGCGCAAGCGACAGGGCGCCCGCGGCGAGCGCCGAGGCAAACCCCCGGCGCGACATCTCAAAATCAAACGCGCGCATCGCTAGCACGTCCCCTCGTTAGGCATCGTCCATGCGTGATGGTCGGTATGCAGCAGCTCCTCAGCCAGCGGCGAGAGCGGCTCGCCCAAGAACTCGCGGTAGCACGCCTGGACATCGGGATTCTCGTGCGAGAAACGAATGTCCGCAGCGGCATCCAGGCCCCAGAGCACCTGGCCACGCTCGGCTGCCAGCTCGCAGCCGTCGTGGATGGGCTGACCGCCGCCACCGACGCAGCCGCCCGGGCACGCCATAACCTCAACGAAGTCATAGCTCACGCGGCCGTCGCGAATCGCGTCGAGCAGACGGGCAGCGTTGCCCAGCCCGTGTGCCACGGCGACGCGCACCTTAGTGCCATCGATATCGGCGACGGCCTCCTTCCAGCCGTCCAGGCCGCGCACATCGGTAAAGAAGTCGGCGTCGGGGTTCTTGCCCGTCACCAGGTAATAGGCCGAGCGCACGGCGGCCTCCATCACGCCGCCCGTGGCGCCAAAGATCACACCCGCACCCGTGCCAAAGCCCAGCGGCGTATCGAGCGGCTCCTCAACTAGCGTATCCACGCTCACGTGGCTCGCGCGGACCATGCGCACCATCTCGCGCACCGTCAGCGCAACGTCCACATCGGGCGTGCCGCCCTCGCCCACCATGCTCGGCAGCGCGCACTCGGCCTTCTTGGCCGTGCACGGCATCACGGACACCACAAACAGGCGCTCGGGCTCCACGCCCAGCACCTTGGCGTAGTAGGTCTTGGCGATGGCGCCGAACATCTGCTGCGGCGACTTGGACGTGGACAGGCTGTCGACAAACTCGGGGTAACGCGCCTTCACAAAGCGTACCCAGCCCGGGCAGCAGCTCGTGAACATGGGCCAGCTGCGGCTGTCGCCCTCGCCCTTGGCGGCCTTACCCAGGCGCTCGAGCAGCTCGGAGCCCTCCTCCATAATGGTGAGATCGGCCGAGAAATCGGTGTCGAACACGTACTCAAAGCCCACGCGGCGCAGCGCACAGGCCAGGCGCTCGACGGTGGCCTCATCGCGCGGAATGCCGAGCTCCTCGCCCCAGGCGCTACGCACGGCCGGCGCAATCTGCACCAGCACGATCTTGTCGGGATCGGCGATGGCGTCAAACACGGTCTCGGTGTCATCGCGCTCGCGCAGCGCGCCCGTCGGGCAATGCGTGATGCACTGGCCGCACGCGACGCAATCGGTCTTGCCGATCGGCACGCGCCCGCGGGTGCCCACGGCGGTATGCGTGGCGCGGTTGGTCAGGTCCCAAATCCCTAGGCCCTGTACGCTCTCGCACACCTTGATGCAGCGCATGCATTTAATACACTTGTCGTTTTCGCGGATGATGGGGAAATCGAAATCCCAGCCCTCGCCCGCCAAATGCCTTTGATACGGCAGATAGAAAATGCCCAGGTCGTTGGCAATGGTCTGCAGGTTGCAGTTACCGCTGCGCACACAGCTCGTGCAGCGTGAATCGTGCTGCGAAAGCAGCAGCTGCACGTTGGTGCGGCGCGCCTCGCGGGCCTTGGGGCTGTTGGTGTGGACCACCATGCCATCGAGCACGTAGTTGTTGCAGGCGGCAACCAGCTGGTCGCAGCCCTCAACCTCGACCACGCACACGCGGCAGCCGCCGATCTCGTTCAGATCGCGCAGGTAGCACAGGGTGGGAATCTGGATGCCGACGGACTTGGCCGCGTCCAGGATCGTGGTGTGCTCGGGCACCACGACCTCGCAATTATCGATAGTGAGCTTGACCATATTGAGTGCTCCGCTTTCGGTGTTATCGCTGACAGTGGGGTTGTTGAGCTCTACCATTCCAGGTTCCTCCCTCCGCGGAACGCGCCAAAACCAAAGTGGTCGCAACGCAGGCAGCGGCTTGCCTCCTGGCGCGCCTCCTCCTCGGTAAGGCCCTGCTCGACCAGATTCCAATCGTGAATACGCTCGCCGGCCTCGCGCTCACCCAGCTCGCAGCGGCCGCACTCGTGCTTGCCCTTAAACTGAACGGTCGGCAGCTCCACGTCGAGCTTGATCTTGTGGTCGAAGCCCAGATAGCGGTCGATGTTTGCCGAAGCCACGCGGCCGGCGTTGATGGCACGGATGACGGTGGCGGGGCCGGTCTGGCAGTCGCCGCCGCTAAAGAGGCCATCGAAGTTGGGCACGGCACCGTCCGAGTCGGTGACCACGCAACCCCACTTGCAGGCGATGCCCATGTCCTCAAACGGCTTGGAATCGATGTCCTGGCCAATGGCGACAAACACGCGCTCGCAGGGGATGACGCGCTCGGGCGTAGCGGCGGCACGCGGAGCCGGACGACCGCGGCGGGGCTCGCCGATAATCTGCGGTTGCACGCGCAGGCCGCTCACGCGACCATCTTCGCCCGTCTCGATGGCGAGCGGCGCCGTGAGCTCCAGCACCTCACAGCCCTCGGCCTGGGCACCGGCAATCTCGGCGTCCTGGGCCGTCATATCGCAGATGCGACGGCGGTAGACGATGCTTACCTTTTCGGCACCGCAGCGCACGGCGGAGCGTGCCACGTCCATGGCAACGTTGCCGCCGCCGATGACGCACACGCGCTGGCCGCTCAGGTCGGGCAGCTCGTCATCGCCGATGGCGCGCAGCATCTTGACGGCCGATTCCACGCCGGGCGCCTCTTCACCCGGAAGGCCGAGCTTCTTGTCACTGTGGGCACCGATGGCCAGGTAGACGGCATCGAACTCGTCGCGCAGACGGGCGAGCTCCTCGCCGCTCACGGAGTGGTCGAGCTCCACGTCGATGCCGGCGCTCAAGATCCAGTCGATCTCGGCCTGCAGGCGCTCGCGCGGCAGACGATAGCTGGGGATGCCGTAGCGCAGCATGCCGCCCAAGTGGTGGCGCTGCTCAAAAATGGTCACCTTGTGGCCCATCACGGCCAGGTAGTAGGCACAGGAAAGGCCGGCCGGGCCGCCGCCGATCACGGCGACGCGCTTACCGGTGTTGTCCACTACATGTGGCTTGTGGTCGTTGAGGTCGCTATGCTCAACGGCAAAACGCTTGAGGGCGAGGATGTTCATGGGGTCGTCGACCATGCCACGGCGGCAATGCATCTCGCAGGGATGCTCGCACACCAGGCCACAGACGAGCGGTAGCGGGTTGTTCTTGCGGATGACCTTGACGGCGTCGGCATAACGGCCTGCCTCGACGAGCGAGATGTAACCAGGAATGTCGACGTGCGCCGGGCAGCCCGAGACACACGGGACGCGAGCCTCGCGGTCAAAGCCGCAGGAGTGCTCGCGGATGTGGTGCTCAAAATCGTCGCGGAAGCCGCGAATGGCCGTGAGTGCCATGGCGCCAGCTTCGTAGCCGATGGCGCAGTCGCTCGAAAGGTAGATGGTGCGGGCCGTGCGCTCAATCAAGTTGAGCGTGGACTCGTCGGCGCGGCCCTCGAGCACATCGGCGAGCAGGTCGCTCAGCGCGCTCAGGCCCACGCGGCAGGGCGTGCACTTGCCGCAGCTCTGGGTGGAGCACAGGTTGACGAGCGCCGCCGTAAACTCGACGGGGCACGGGGCGAGTGAACTCACCGCCAGACGACGTCCGAGTGCATCGTGCAGGTCGTCCATGACGGCCTGAGCGTGGCTGCGTTCCATTACGTGCAGTCGAGCCATAAGATCCCCTCTCACATGGCAGCCCGGAGGCGAGGCCGGGCGAAATTGCTACACGCACAACACTGACCTAAAAAGTTGTTAGGTCTCCACGCAGTTCGGCAGGCGGTATGAAATGTCACCATCAGCGGTGAAAATGAACATTATCGCAGATAAATGCCATATTTGATAAAACGCGTTACCAAACGACAATGCCCCGCCCACGCAATCACGTGGGCGGGGCATTGCTTCAGGCATGCGGCCAGCGACCCTGTTGCTTTTACTTAAGCTCGGGCCAGTAACCCTTGTTGGCCTCGATCATGTCGTCGAGAACCTCCTTGGCGACCTTCATCGACGGCACGGTCTTGTTGAGCGTAAAGGCCTTAAGCGCCTTCTCGTACGAACCCTCGATCGTAGCCTCGACAATGAGCTTCTCGGAGTTCAGCTGCTGCATCATGAGGCCCTGCTGGAACAGCGGAATGTTGTCGCGGCTGATGACCTCGGGGCCGTTCTTGCCAATGTAGGCAGGCAGCTCGACCATAGCGTCGTAGGGCATGTTGGGGATGGCGCCCTTGTTCTCGCAAATGACCAGGAAGCGCTGCTTGGTGTCGTTCTTCAGAGCGATAGCCAGATCGGCAATCCAGTCGCCGTGGCTGCCCGCATAGAACGTGCTCTCGTCGATCTCGCCCGTCTTCTCGTAATGGTCGATACCATCAAAGAGGTTCTTCTCACGCGTCTCCTCAACCTCGTTAGCACGGGTGCGCTCGGGGTTGGAGTGCTCGACGAACTCCTTCTGCTGCAGGTAGTAGTTCAGATACGTGTTGGGCAGGTACTCCGGGAAGCACTCCATGATCTCGTACTCGCCCTTCCAGACGTAGTACCAGCTGCCCTTGGTGTGGCGGTTCTGCTCGGGGTGCTCGTCGACGGCCTCCTCGGGCTTCTTTGCCATGAGCGAGCCCATGCCCTTGAGGTAAGAGTCGGGCAGCAGAATCTCATGCTCCTTGATGTACTCGCGCAGCTGCGGGAGCACCTCCTCGCCCTTGTGGCGGATCGAGGTGAACCAACCAAAGTGGTTGAGGCCAAAGTAATCGTACTCGACATCCTTCTTGTCGATATCGAGCGCGGCGCAAACCACGTCGATGATCGCGATCGGCATGTCGCAGATGTTGATGATGCGAGCGTTGGGACGCAGCACACGGCAGCCCTCGGAGACGATGGCAGCAGGGTTGGAGTAGTTGAGAATCCAGTAATCCTTCTTGGCGTACTTCTCAACGTCATCGATCAGCTCGACCATGGGGAAGATGGTGCGCATGCCGTAGGCAAGGCCGCCGCAACCGCAAGTCTCCTGACCCACGCAGCCGTGACGCAGCGGAATCTTCTCGTCCTGCTCGCGCATGGCGTAGCCGCCCACGCGCATCTGGGCAAACACGAAGCTCGCGTCGGTAAAAGCCGTCTTTTT
Source organism: uncultured Collinsella sp. (assembly GCA_965149855.1). Lineage (GTDB taxonomy): Bacteria > Actinomycetota > Coriobacteriia > Coriobacteriales > Coriobacteriaceae > Collinsella. Next base: position 3,444 of record CBCTTO010000025.1, on the reverse strand, counting down.
GTCGGTGGTCACCGTGAGCTTGATGTCCAGGCCGAGGTCCTCGTGCAAAATCCAGTCCACGAGCACGCCGATCTTGCGCTGGCGCTCCTCGTTGATGTCGTACAGACGAATCTCGTCAACGTCGAGCTCGTCCTTGCGCAGGGCGATGGACTTGACGATGCCGGGGGTAAAGGTGGATCCGCCACCACACAGAGTAATGATCATTGTTTACTGCTCCTTCTCAATTGCGTTTTCGACCTTGTCGCGCATCTCGGCGACCTTCATGCCAAAGATGATCTGGATATTGTTACCGTTGCGGTTGATGCCGCTGTTGGGCACGTGGTTAATGAGGTTCTCATCGATGAGGTCCGGGTTCTTAACGTTCACGCGAAGACGCGTAAAGCAGTTCTCGAGCTCCTCGATGTTGTCCTTGCCGCCAAGACCTGCGACCAGGTCGGCAATACCTGCATCGACGCCCTCTGCGGGAGCTGCGGCAACAGCGCCCTGCTTCACCGCGACAGACGCGGCGGCCTCGCCCTCGGCAACGGACTCAGCAAGCTCGGACTCTTCCTCGCGACCAGGGGTGTGAAGGTTGAGCTTCTTAATAAGGAAGGTGAAGAGGAAGAAGTACAGAGCGGCGTTGACGACTCCGAGCACCAGCATAACCGGCCAGTTGGTCTTATCGACGCCCAGGACCAGGTTGGAGACCACGATGTTGATGATGCCGCCTGCAGTCGAAGCGGGCACGGAGAGGACCTTGAGCAGGACCAGGAAGATGCCGGAAAGAACCGAGTGAACGACAAAGAGCACGGGAGCGGCAAAGACAAAGAGGAAGTCCATGGGCTCGGTCACGCAGGAGAGCACGGCGGTGATGATCAGCGGGATGATAACGGCTTTGGTCTTATCCTTGTTCCCCTTGTAAGCGGTGACGATAAAGGCGAGACCGATACCGATGTAGGGCCACAGGTTGTTGAAGGTATAGCTGTTGAAGTAGGTGCTATCGGAGAAGGGCTGGCCCGTCATTGCCATCTCGGCAACACGGATGGGATAGGCGCCGGCAATAACTTGATCACCCAGCGTCAGGGTGCCGCCCACATCGGAGAACTGGAACGGGGTGTAGATGAGGTGGTGCAGGCCGGTGGGAACGAGCAGCTTGTTGAGCATGCCGTAGATAAACAGACCGATGTTGCCCGACTCCTTAATGATGCCGGCAACGGAGGAGATGGCACCCTGAACCGGAGGCCAAACGATGCAGAAGCCAGCGCCCATGATCCAGGAAATGATGATCATGATCAGGAACGGAAAGCGAACGCCCGAGAACATCGAAAGGGCAATGGGGAACTGCTTGTTCGAGTACTTGTTGAACACGGCACCGGTGATGCAACCGAGAATGATGCCGCCGAACACGCCGGTATCGAGCACCTGGATGCCCATAACGGTGGCCTGGCCGGTTCCGGTAAGGCCGAGCATGCCGCTCGCATCGGCAAGAGAGCCGGTGGCGTTGAGCACGATGTTGTTAGCCTGCAGGAACAGGAAGAACGACATCAGGGCGATCAGCGAAGCATGGCCCTTGTTCTTCTTTGCCATGGCGCCGGCGATGCCCACGCAGAACAGAATCGAGAGGTTGTTGATGATAAACATCAGCGACTGGTAGACAACGGCGCCCACAAGCTGGAACGGACCGGAGCCCAGTACGGGGACCAAAGCGCAGATGGTCTTGTTGGTCAGAATGATGCCCACAATGAGCAGGATGCCGGCAACCGAGAGATACATCATCGGCTGGACGATCGACTTCGCGAACACCTCCAACGGCGCTTTGAAATTGAACTTCTTTTTTGCGGTCATAGCGGTACTCCCCTTCCCTTTCCGCAAATTAAGACAGATGTGCCCTAGACAAGACCGTGAGCCTTGCCTTATATCAATCGATGTGTGGGCACGTTATGCCTAGAGACCAGGTTCTCCAAGCAGGTTAACAATGTGATATGCGAGATAACTCTTCTCGGCATCGGTAACGACAACGTTATAGATAGACGACAAGTGAGCGGCTATGGCGTCCGCGCACGAGAATGCACACGGATACGCCGTTTCATCGATTCGGAACAGCGCGTCTCCGTTGATTTGCCCGGCCGTAGGATCGAGCGCTCGCTGTGCGAAAAACTGCAGGTGACGAACGAAACGTTCGTAAGGCAGCGAGGTGTCGTCGAGGGTCGTGGCATAGCGCTCGGAAACAATCGCAAGCACGTCGCGAACAAGCTGGACCGAAACAATCAGGCGGTCAGAGCGCTGCGGCATGGTGGCGTTGACGATATGCAAGGTAATGAAACCCTGCTCCTCCTCGCTCATCTGGATGCCCATATACTCCTTGATAATCTGCAGCGCACGGCCCGCAAGCGCGTACTCCTTGCGATAGAACTGCTGGATCTCGAGCAGCAACGGATTCTCACAGGGGACGCCCTTGCGCTCGCGCTCCAAAGCAAGGCTGATATGGTCTGCGAGAGCGATGAGGATCTTATCGTTGATGTCGACATTGAGCTCTCGACGAAGCATCTGAACGATGTCCTCGGAAATCACGAGGTTGACGGTGGGGATGGACTCCAAAAGATGTGCCAAGCGGTCAATCGTACGCGAATCCTGAGAAGTTCCCTTCTGCAACGCGTAGGTCTTTTCGATTGACGCCTCGTCGATGGCATCGCCGGCATGACGGCCAAAGCAGAGACCTCGACCGATGACGATGAGCTCGGAGCCATCGTCCGAAGTGACCATTGCGACGTTGTTGTTAAAAACTCGCTTGATAACCACGGTACCCACCACAAGAATTTACTCGGAAAGCCAGACGACAGGCTCTTTAACAGCAACAGGGCCGGAAGCATGCTCACGAAGAGTCGAGTTCTCCGAACGCTCGCACACGATAACGAAGACCGTAGGATCAAAGCCGGCAGCGCGGACCGCGTCGAAATCGACCTCGACGAGGGGCTGGCCCGCGTCGACATGGTCACCCTGGGCAACAAGCGCATGGAAGCCCTTGCCCTCAAGTTTAACAGTGTCGATTCCGATATGCAGCATCACCTGAGCAGAGCTGTCGTCGGACATGATGCCCAGCGCGTGCTCAGTCGGAAACAGCGCCGCAACGGTACCGGAAACAGGAGCGCACACCGTTCCCTCTTGGGGAACCACGGCAACGCCATCGCCCACTGCACGACTGCTAAAAGCGGGGTCATTGGTATTTTCTAGATTAACAAGCTCGCCGGAAACAGGGGCGAGAATCTCGAACTCGGAAGTCGCAGTCGCCTGCTTGTCCGAGCCACCCATAAGGCGAGAAAAGAAACCCATGGTGGCATGTCCCTTCATAAATATAGCCCAACCAAAATCAAGCGAATGCATCCATAGAGACACACCCGTTCAAAGACTTTGGTTAGGCCCACGTCCGAGGGACTCGGTAACCTTCCGCATTTCTTTTTACGGGAG
>CBCTTO010000024.1:0-24871 GCA_965149855.1 uncultured Collinsella sp. | reverse complement strand
TGATATGCGTGTTGTGCGGCGTGGTGATATAGACTGCGTCAATGTTCGGATCGGCGTAGAGGTCCTCGACCGTTTCATAGACCTTCTCGATGCCATATTGCTCAGCAAAAGCCTGAGCCTTGGACAGCGTGCGGTTGGCGACGCCCGCAAGCTTGCGACCGGCAAGAGCGAGAGACTGGGCCATCTGGTTGGCGATAACGCCGCACCCGATCACAGCCCAACGAAGCTCGGGAGCCGTAAAGATATCATCGGGGAATGGCTTGTCCTGGACCGAAGTGAACGCTGCTTTTGCGGCTGCTTCGGCGTCGAGCGGAGCCTGTTTGGAATCTGCCATTATGTGCCTCCTGAGTCATCGGAAGTCCTTCATTTCCAACAGCCTTATATTCGCACAAATGCGCGCGCGTTTGCTTGTATTTGCGTGTTTATTTGTTTATCGGTCATTATTTAACCATAGTTAGCAGATATTTGCGCGGCCATGCGCATTATCGCGCAAGGCTATGCGCGTAAATGCGCATGCGACGATCCTTATGAAACATAAAAGGGCGGAACACCATAGCCATAAAAGACAGAGTAGGCTGTATTACTCCACCCCTCTGGGGGGCGCAGCCATCAAAGGACTGTTCCAAACTGCCGGCAGATAGGGACTTCCCTAACTGCCGGCACATAGGGAACGTCCCCAGCTACCGGCGTTTCAACGGCACTCATTTAAGCCTGTCCCCAATGAATGCCAAGCGACGACTACTCATTTAAGTCTGTCCCCAATGAGTGTGTCCCAAATGAGTGGGGATAGAAAAAGGCCCGGGTGCCGTGGCATCCGGGCCTTTGCTAGCAACTTGATGTTGCGGGCAGCTTAGAACTTGTGGCCGCACTTCTTGCAGACGCGCAGCTTGTTCTTGCCGTCCTTCTCGTGACCGACGCGGGTAACCTTACCGCACTCGGGGCAAACGAGATTGACGTTGGAGGCGTCGATGGGAGCCTCCTGCGAAACGATGCCGCCCTGCTGGTTGGCAGCGTTGGGCTTGACGGCCTTCTTGACGACCGAAACGCCCTCGACAACGACCTTGTTCTCGGCGGGGAGAGCACGCAGGACAACGCCCTGCTTGCCGCGATCCTTACCAGAGAGAACCTGGACCTTATCGCCCTTCTTGATATACATATATCTCCCCTAACTACAGGGTCTCGGGAGCGAGCGAGACGATCTTCATGTACTTCTTGTCACGAAGCTCGCGAGCGACAGGCCCGAAGATACGGGTGCCGACGGGCGAACCATCGTTGTTGATGACAACGCAAGCGTTCTCATCAAAGCGAATGTAGGAGCCATCCTTGCGGCGGATCTCCTTAACGGTGCGAACGACGACGCAACGGACAACGTCCTTCTTCTTGACGTTGGCGCCAGGGGTAGCCTCCTGGACAGCACCGATGAACACATCGCCGATGCCTGCATAACGACGCTTGGAACCGCCAAGCACCTTGATGCAGCGAATCTTGCGAGCGCCGGAGTTGTCGGCGACGTTCAGCATGGTTTGCATCTGAATCATGGTAGATGTTCCTCCGAACTAAGAACCGAAGAGAGGTGCGCAGCCTTTATGAGGTTCGTGGTATGCAAGCCAGGCATACGCACATCTTCGGAAACGTACAAGTCGTAAGAGCGACTGCTTATTTAGCGCGCTCGACGACCTCGATGAGGCGCCAACGCTTCATCTTGGACATAGGACGGGTCTCCATAACGCGGACGGTATCGCCCACGCCAGCCGTGCACTCCTCGTCGTGAGCGTGCAGCTTCTTGGAGCTGGTCATCATCTTGCCGTACTTGGGGTGACGCTTGCGCTCGGTGATGGTGACGACAATGGTCTTGGCACCGGAGACGGAGGTAACGACACCCGTACGGACCTTACGCGAGTTACGCGAATCAGTCATGTTCTCTCCTTAGGTCCTACTCGGCGACAGCGGACTTCTCCGCTGCGATCTCGCGGGCGCGCTGCTCCGTGAGGACGCGAGCGATGTCCTTCTTCACGGTGTTGACGCGAGCGGTGTTGTCCAGCTGGCTGGTGGCCATCTGGAAACGAAGGTTAAAGAGCTCGGTGCGCATTTCCTTCAGCTTCTCAACGAGCTGAGCGTCCGAGAGCTCACGAATCTCTGCGGGCTTCATTAGTTCTCCTCCTTGGCGGCGGCGGCGTCCTCAGCAGCCCACTTGGCCTCGAGAGCGGCCTCCTCAGCCATCTCCTTCTCGATGCGCTGCTCAGCGTTCTTGGCAGCAACAATCTTGGTCTTGATGGGGAGCTTGTGCTGCGCAAGACGCAGAGCCTCGCGAGCGACCTCCTCGGGAACACCCTTGACCTCGAACATGATGCGGCCGGGCTTGACGACGGCCACCCACTCCTCGGGGTTACCCTTACCAGAACCCATGCGAGTCTCGGCAGGCTTCTTGGTGATGGGCTTATCGGGGAAGATCGTGATGTAGACACGACCGCCACGCTTCATGTAGCGGGTCATGGCAATACGAGCGGCCTCGATCTGACGGTTGGTGATCCAATGGGCCTCGAGAGCCTGGATACCAAACTCGCCGAAATGCAGCTCGGTATTACCCTTGGCCTGGCCCTTCATGGAGCCACGCTGCACCTTGCGGTGAAGAATACGCTTAGGGGCAAGCACTACTGACCCCTCCTCTCGGAGTTACGACGACGAGGACGGGAAGAGCCCTCGAGTGCAGGGTTGGGAACAGGCTGGCCCGGGAGCTTCTCGCCCAGGTAAATCCAGACCTTCACGCCGCAAGCGCCCATGGTGGTGCTGGCGACAGCCGTGCCGTAGTCGATCTTGGCACGGAGGGTGTGCAGAGGCACGCGACCCTCGCGGTACCACTCACGACGGCCCATCTCGGCACCGCCGAGACGACCGGAGCACTGGATACGGATGCCCTTAGCGCCGGCCTTGCGGGCGGACTGGACAGCCTTGCGCATAGCGCGACGGAAGGCAACGCGGCCCTCGAGCTGCTCGGCGATAGACTGAGCAACGAGGTTGGCGTCGAGCTCGGGGCGCTTGATCTCGACAACGTCGACGGAGAGCTGGCCCTTGGAGACGCCAGCGACCTTCTCGAGCTCGGTGCGGAGGGTATCGATCTCGGCACCCTTCTTACCGATGACAACGCCGGGGCGAGCGGTGAGGATGATGACCTTCACCTTGTCGCCAGCGCGCTCGATCTCGACACGGGAGACAGCTGCGCGGGAAAGACGCTTCTCGAGGTACTTGCGGATCTCAAGATCGTTACCGAGGGTCTTAGCGTAATCCTTCTCTGCGAACCAGCGGGAGCGCCAGTTCTCGGTGATGCCAAGACGGAAGCCGGTGGGGTAGACTTTCTGACCCATACAGCTTTACGCCTCCTTTCGAGGAGCAACGACGACGGTGATGTGGGAAGTACGCTTCAGAATGCGAGAAGCGGAACCCTTGGCGCGGGGACGGATGCGCTTAAGCGTCGGACCCTCGTCAACATAGGCAGCGGCGACAACCAGGTTGTCGGCACGCAGACCGTTGTTGTTCTCGGCGTTCGCAACGGCGGAACGGAGAACCTTCTCGACATCCACGGCGACGGCGCGGTCGCAGAAGTGGAGGATGTCGAAGGCCTGAGCGACAGGCTTGCGGCGGATCAGATCGACCACCAGGCGGGCCTTGCTGGGGGAAACACGCACGTACTTAGCGACGGCGCGAACCTCGGTGGCCTCAGTTTCAATAGACTTAGTTGCCATTTACGGTTAACCCCCTATTTGGCCTTGTGGCCACGGAACGTACGAGTCGGCGCGAACTCGCCGAGCTTGTGACCAACCATGGACTCGGTAACATACACGGGCACATGCTTGCGGCCGTCGTGGACGGCGATGGTGTGACCAACCATCTCGGGGAAGATGGTGGACGCGCGGGACCAGGTCTTCACGACGTCCTTCTTGCCAGCCTCGTTCATCGCGGTGATACGCGAGAGAAGGCGAGTCTCCACGAACGGGCCCTTTTTGAGACTTCTGCTCATAAGTGCTTTCTCCTAAAACTCGGTATCCGAAATTACTTCTTACGGCGACGAATGATGTGCTGGTTCGAGACCTTCTTCTTCTTGCGCGTACGAAGGCCCTTCGTCGGCTTACCCCAGGGGGTAACGGAGGGACGACCAGAGGTGTGGTTCTTGCCCTCGCCACCGCCGTGCGGGTGGTCGACAGGGTTCATGACGGTACCGCGGACGGTCGGGCGCACGTTCATGTGACGCTTACGGCCGGCCTTGCCGATGACGATGTTGGAGTGATCGGCGTTGCCGACCTCACCGACGGTGGCGCGGCAGGTAACGAGGATGCGGCGCATCTCGGAGGAAGGCATACGGACGATAGCGTACTTGCCCTCCTTACCCATCAGCTGGCAGGAGTTACCGGCGGAACGGGCAATAGCAGCGCCCTTGCCCGGCTGGAACTCGACGGCGTGGATGAGCGTACCGACGGGGATGTCGGCGAGGGGCAGAGCGTTGCCCGGCTTGATGTCGGCGTCAGAACCGGACATGACGGTCTGACCGACCTCGAGGCCCTTGGGGGCCAGGATGTAGCGCTTCTCACCGTCAGCATAGTGCAGCAGAGCGATGCGAGCGGAACGGTTCGGATCGTACTCGATCGTGGCAACCTTGGCGGGCACGCCGTCCTTGTTGCGCTTGAAGTCGATCACGCGGTAACGACGCTTCACGCCGCCGCCCTGGTGGCGGGTGGTGATGCGGCCGTTGTTGTTACGACCGGCCTTCTTGGGCAGGGGCTCGAGAAGAGACTTCTCGGGCTTGGTGCAGGTGATCTCGGAGAAGTCGGAGATCGTCTGCCAACGCCTACCAGCGGAGGTCGGCTTAAGGTGCTTTACAGCCATTACAATCCCTTTCAATAGGAATCCGTTAGCCATCGCAGACAGGGATACGAGGTTCTGCCTCGGGTGCGATGACACCGGACGTATACACGGTTCCGGGCGTGTCCATTTTATACGCCCAAAACCTTGAGCTCTCGCCTCCCCTATTTGGGAGGCATGAGCTCACTCAACAGCAGCGAGTCTTAGGCCTGGTTGCCAAAGACCTCGATGGTGTCGCCCTCGGCCAGCGTGACGATGGCCTTCTTCCAAGAACGGGTCTTGCCGGCGACATAGCGCACGCGCTTGGTCTTGGGCTTGACCGTCAGGGTGTTCACGCGAACGACCTTGACGCCGAAGATCTCCTCGACAGCGTCCTTGATCTGATACTTGTTAGCATCCTTGGCGACCTCGAACGTGTACTTGTTCAGCTCCATGCCGGAGAAGGAACGCTCGGACACGATCGGACGGATGATGATCTCGTGGGCGGTCATTTATGCAAGCACCTCCCCGAAGTGAGCGGCGATGTCGGCGGGCATCAGCACAGCGTTGTTGTTGACGAGATCGTAGGTGTTGGCCTCGTCAGCGGTGATGATGAACGTCTTGGGAATGTTGCGGAACGACAGGTAGGCGTTGACGTCCTCATCGCGAACGATGATGGTCAGACGCTTGCCCTCAAGACCGAGAGCCTTGAGCATGGCGACGGCAGCCTTGGTGGAAGGCTTCTCGAAGCCGTAGTCGTCGACGAGCACGAGCTCGCCATCGGCCAGCTTGGCGGACAGCGCGGAGCGCATAGCCAGCTTGACCTCCTTGTTGTTCATACGCTTGGCGTAGGAACGGGGCTTGGGGGCGAAGACAACGCCACCGTGACGCCACTGGGCAGCACGGATGGAACCCTGGCGGGCACGGCCGGTGCCCTTCTGACGCCAAGGCTTCTTGCCGCCACCGGAAACCTCAGAGCGGCCCTTAGCGGACTGGGTGCCCTGACGCCAAGAGGCCATCTGGCACTTGACGATGTGGTGCATAACGTGGATGTTCGGCTCGATGCCGTACACCTCAGCGGCGAGCTCGGCCTCGGCGACCTTCTTGCCCTCGCTGTTCTTAACTTCAAACTTTGCCATTTAAGTGTTCTCCTTGGTATGACGCTGGGCTAAATGGGCTGGGCCCTTAGGCCATACGGATGGCGACGAGACCATTCTTGGCACCCGGGACAGCGCCCTTGACCAAGATGAGGTTCTGCTCGGCATCGATGCGGACAACGGAAAGGTTCTTGACGGTAACGCGCTCGTTACCCATGTGACCGGCCATCTTGACGCCCTTGAGGACGCGCGCAGGATAGGCGCACTGACCGATAGAACCGGGGTGACGCTGGAAGTGAGAACCATGCGTCATAGGACCGCGGCGCTGACCCCAGCGCTTGATGCGACCCTGGAAGCCCTTACCCTTGGAGGTACCGATGACGTCGACCTTCTCGACATCAGCGAAATCAGCGACGGTGACGACCTCGCCGACCTTGTGCTCCTCGCCGTTCTCGACGCGGACCTCACGAAGGAAGCGGACAGGCTCGACGCCAGCCTTGGCGAAGTGACCAGCCATGGGCTTGTTCACGTTCTTGGCCTTGATGTCGCCGAAACCGATCTGGACGGCGTCATAGCCGTCGGTTGCCTGAGTTTTAACCTGCGAGACAGCGCAGGGGCCAGCCTGGATGACCGTGACGGGAACGACGTTGTCGTCCTCGTCCCAAACCTGGGTCATGCCAATCTTGCGGCCGAGAATCATGCTGATCAAGATATGATCCCAACTCTCGCGTGGTCTTGGGACAATGCGTACACCACCGAGCGTACGCCCCTAGAGGACCACTACTTACACGACGTGCTCCCCAGCCTTGTATTTCGCCCGGACTACCTGACAACCCTATTAAGCAGGCATTTTGTCCAGCCAGAATACTCCCCTGGTTACACACAGCTGTTTAGTATACACGGCTGCGGGCGTATCCATCGAGATTCATATTTCACTCACATTGTTTACGCAGGTAAAGTGCGTGGTACGTTCCCAGTGTGCGGCGGAGGGGGCGGGCCTGAGACATATTAAGGTTGCTGCTCTACAGTCCTGCTCACGACGGAGAGCACATTAAGTGCTCTCCTGTTCGTGCGGAACTCGCGACAACCTTAATATGTCTCAGGCCCGCCCCCTCCGCCGCACACTGGGAACGCCACGTTGATGTCTGCTAAACCTTGCTCGCTCAGGCTAATAACTTTGTTGGGGGTCCACTATTTGCTGGAGGGTGAACTTGCATTGGGACGGTTCGCCTTCTGCTTGTAGCCTTGCCTCATCGAAGTCGAAAATCATGATGGCGCAGTTGGGGAGTTTTGTTGGGAGCTCGAAGCCCTCTGGGGCTGCAGCCTTAATGAATTGGCGGCTGGCGCTGCCGTGGCTTACTGCTAGGAGGGTTTCGATGCCCTCGGCTCCCATGAGATTGGTGAGGGTGTCTACCATGCGCTCTTGCAGCGCGCGGCTTCCTTCTCCTCCAAAGGGGACCAGGTCCTCGCCCGGATCCCAGACGTCGGTGGGAAGGGCGTCGTGGGGGCCTTCTTCGAAGGTGCCGTAGCTGCGCTCGATAATGCCTTCACAGGGCTCGACTGCGGCGTCCGGACCGAGGAGTTCGCATGCGACGAGACTTGCCGTGTCCATGGCTCGTCCTAAGGGTGATGAGACCACTTTGTTGGGGACGACGCCGTGGGCCTTGAGCCATGCGGCTGCTGTCTGTGCCTGTTGACGACCCAAATTGGTGAGCGGTGAATCACAACGACCTTGGACCAGCTTTTTTACGTTGAATTCCGTCTGACCATGGCGGAGTAGATATAGACGCTTCATGCTCTCCCCTTCTGTATAACTAGCTTTACCGGCGCAGCCCTACTCGTGGGTATGGCCTACGTAGTCTTCGTCGATCGTGATTTTGGCGACCGACTTGGGATATTCCGATTCGACCCGTTGTGCCAGCGCGTGCTTTAGGTCCTCGGCACTCATTTGCAGATCCGAGGGGCGCACGCAGTCGAAGATCACATTGGTGTGCGTGGGGCCCGGCACGCAACGCAGATCGTGAATCGAAAGGCGGCTATCGATCTGTTGAGCCATAGCGTTGATGCGCAGGCGCATGCTCGCCAGCTTGGGGTCATCGGTCACGATGGGATCGTAATGGAGCGTGACGATCATGCCGTCCTCGTCCCTAAACGCCTGCTCGATGTTATCGAGCGTGTCGTGACTTTCCATCGGGCTGGCTTCGGCCGCCATCTCGGCGTGAGCGCTTGCGAACTTCCTGCCCGGGCCGTAATCGTGAACCATCAGATCGTGAACGCCCAAAACGCCGGGATAGCTCATGATCTTGTCTCGAATGTGCTTGACCAGCTTAGGATCGGGCGTCTGGCCCAAAAGCGGGCTCACCGTATCCTGGATGAGTTCAAAACCGCTCCAGCCAATATAGGCACCAACGGCAAGGCCGACCCAAGCGTCAAGGTTGATGCCCGTCACCTGCGAAACAATTGCGCACGCCAGTACGGCGCCCGTGGCAAGAACATCGTTCTTGGAATCCTGCGCGGTCGCATGCAGCGTCTCGGACTCAATGCGATCGCCGAGCTTTTGGTTGAGGGCCGCCATCCAGAGCTTTACGACCATCGAAAGCACCAGAACTGCCACCAGGGCAAGCGAGAACTCGACAGGTTCGGGGTGGATGACGCGCTCGACCGAGGACTTCACCAGCTCAACGCCAATCAGCAGCACGAGTGCCGCCACGACCAGACCCGAGAGATACTCGTAGCGACCGTGGCCGTAAGGATGCTCGGGGTCGGCCGGCTTGCTCGCCAGCTTAAAGCCCAGCACGCTCACGATATTCGAGCTGGCATCGGACAGGTTGTTCATGGCATCCGCCACAATCGAAACCGATCCCGACAGCACGCCAATTACGCCCTTCGCAGCGCATAGTGCCACATTGGCGAGAATACACACCACGCCCGTCAACGTGCCCACGCGCGCACGGTCGCCCTGCGCACGCTTAACAATCCACTCGACCATCTACATCCGCCCCCACGGTACTACCTATATATCTATTGCTCAAACGGATTGTAGTGTAGCCACTTTGTCCCCCAGATACAAAAAAGGCCGCAACCCACACGGGCCACGGCCTTGGAATATGGCAAAGGAATCGTCCTTGTGTCGCACAGGTTTACGCGCTTACTTCGGCCACGCTCTTCGAGGTTTCGGGTGAATCGGCTCCGTCCCCCGTCGTCTGTCCCTTCGCCGGCACCACGCCAAAGCAGTAGCTCAGCGCCGCAGACACCGCAAATGCCACACCGCCGGCAGCGCAGCACCACAGCAGGTTCGAGATGCCGCCCGTGGCAAAGCCAATGACCATAAGGACATTCGTCATGCCGATGGTATAGGCCGTAACGTGGCCCACGGCCGCAACAAGGCCTCCGACGGCGCCGCCAATGGCCATGCACGTCAGGCACCTGCCATATTTAAAGCCGCAACCGTACAGCGCCGGCTCGCTTACGCCGCCAAGAACACCCGAGATTGAATAGCCCAGCATGAGCGCCTTCTCGTCCTTATCCGCAACGCGAAGCGACGCGCCAAAGGGCATGCCCCAAACGGCGAACGTTGCCATCGTCGCGGCGATCAGGATGCACGAATCCGTTCCCACACTCATAAACTGCGCATAGGCGAGCGATAGGACAACGTTGCTGACGCCGGCGATCTTTAGGAACTCCCAGCCCGCAGCAAGCCCCATGAGCGTGAGCAGCGACACGATGCCACCGGAATTGCCAAGCATAAACATAAGCTGGCCCAACAGCATGCCCAGATAGCTGCCCGCCGGCGCCGTAATACACAGCGAAACCGGAACCATGACAAGCATGGTCGCAAACGGAACGAACGAAAACGCCACGGCCTTAGGGATAACGCGCTTAAAGAAACACTCCACTCGCCATAGCACGGGCACCGAGATGAGAACCGGAATAACAGTCGTCGTGTAATCGTTGACCGGCGCAGGAAGCAGACCATACACGGAAGTCATCGATGCCCCCGTCGTCGATGCGGCATCGACGAGCTTAAGCAGATCGGGCGCAATCAATACGCCGCCCAGCATCATGCCCAGCTGCTCCGAACAACCGAGCTGGCGGGCGGCCGCCCAACCAAGATAAATGGGCAAAAAGTAGTAGCCGGCGTTATAGAGCCAACTGTAGAACAGGCGATAGATTTCGGAATCGGCAGACCACAGGCCCAGCATGCCTTCGCCCATAATGACGGCGACGGTGCGGAACAACGCCGCGCAGACAATAAACGGCAGCGCCGACATCATGCTTTTGGACAGATAGTCCACCACGGCCATGGCATTTGATGAGACCGTCGTTGTAAACGAGGTGTTAGAAACTTGTGACACAGGAACCCTTTCCCAATGTGACATGCGGACTGTCCCTTTGTCACATCGTGCGGTACTGACCGATTACGCGGTACTTTTCGTAGCGGAGGTTTGTGAGGGTCGCGTCGTCGAGCCGCCCAAGCGTATCGAAGGCATCAAATGCCGAGGACATGACGGCACCGGCAATCTCCTCATGTGACAGGCCCCTATCGTCGACAATGCCGTCGATGATGCCGAGCGCCAACAGATCGGGGGCCGTGAGCTTCAGCGCCTCGGCGGCCTCATCCGCACGCTCGGTATCCTTCCACAGGATCGACGCACAGGCCTCGGGGCTCACGACCGAATAGGCCGAGCTCGAGAGCATCAGGATGCGGTCGGCCACGGACAGCGCCAGCGCGCCACCAGAGCCGCCCTCGCCTGTCACCACCGAGACAATCGGTGTCTTAAGGCCGCTCATCTCCATGAGATTCTGAGCAATCGCCTCGCCCTGGCCGCGCTCCTCGGCACCGATGCCGCAAAACGCGCCCGAAGTATCGACCAGGCACAGAACCGGTCGACCAAACTTTTCGGCCTGGCGTATAAGGCGACGCGCTTTGCGGTAGCCCTCGGGATGTGCCATGCCAAAGTTGCGACGCATGCGCTCTTTGGTCGTGGTGCCGCGCTCGATGGCGATGACCGTTACGGGGCGCCCGTCTTTCCAGCCAATGCCAGCCACCACAGCGGCGTCGTCGCCAAAGTAGCGGTCGCCGTGCAGCTCCACAAATCCATCCAGGCCCAGCGAGATCATCTCGCCTGCCGTGGCGCGATCTGCCGAGCGGGTCTGCTTGACAATCTCGAGCGCGGTTTTTGGTGCGGCCGAGCGCTTGAACAAGTGTCCCAGCTTTTTGCCGCGGCGACCCGTATGCACGATCTCATGCGGTGCCCCCAGGCCGGGCGCGTGCCCTTCGTGCAGCGCCAGCAGCTCGCCTACCGTGAGCGCAATCTCGCCACGCGGAACAACGGCATCGCAAAAACCGTGCTCCAGCAAAAACTCGGAGCGCTGGAATCCCTTGGGCAGGCGCTTGTGCATGTTCTGCTCGATCACGCGCGGGCCGGCAAATGCCGTCAGGGCATCGGGCTCGGCCAGGATAATATCGCCCTCCATGGCAAAGCTCGCGGTTACGCCTCCGGTCGTGGGGTCAGTGAGCACCGTGATATACAGGCCGCCCGCCTCGCTATGGCGCCTAACCGCCGCAGAGATTTTGGCCATCTGCATGAGCGAGGTCACGCCCTCCTGCATGCGGGCGCCACCCGATACGGTAAAGCCAACGACCGGCAGTCCCAGCTCGGTCGCACGCTCAAATGTGCGGCAGATCTTCTCGCCCACCACGGAACCCATCGAGCCCATCATAAAGTTGGCGTCCATAAAGAAGAGCGCCGTATCGCAACCGCAGATTTTGCCCTTGCCGCACACAACGGCATCGCGCTCGCCCGAACGTTCGCTCACGCTCTTGAGCTTGTCGACATAGCCGGGAAACGAAAGGAAGTCCTCCGGCGCCAGACTGGCATCCCATTCCTCAAACGTGCCCTCGTCAATCGTCATGCGCATGCGGTCGCGCCCGCTCACGCGAAAGTGTTTGCCGCAACGAGGGCAGACCTCGAGGTTGTCGTGTAGGCGCGCCTCATCGATCACGCGGCGGCACTCCGGGCACTTGATAAACACGTGGCGCGCGGGAAACTCGGCGCACGACTCGGTCATCGGTCCCTCGAGGACGTTGACCGTCTTCGCTTTTCTATTCATCAGCATAGAGATGCCCCATCAGATCGGTGTGATACATGCCCGATAAGAACTCGTCGTTTGCCAGCACGTCGAGCTGAAGCTCGCTGTTTTCGCTCACGCCCTCAATCACGAGCTCGCCCAGGGCCGAGCGCATCTTGCGAATGGCGCCGTCACGCGTGGGCGCACACACGATGAGCTTGCCAAGCATGGAGTCGTAGTACGGCGGAACTTTAGCACCGGTAAACATGGCGGAATCCCAGCGCACGCGCGGACCACCCGGCACACGCAACGCGGTGACCGTTCCGCATGACGGCAGAAAGTCCGGCGTTTCGGCATTGATGCGGCACTCCATGGCGTGGTTGCGGACCGGCATGTCCTCCTGCTCAAAGGGCAGAGGCTGGCCGGCTGCCACGCGCAGCTGCCACTTGACCAAGTCGGTATCGGTCACAAACTCCGTAACCGGATGCTCCACCTGCAAGCGCGTGTTCATTTCCATAAAGTAGAAATTGCCGTCGTCCGAATACAGGAACTCGATGGTACCGGCTCCTTCGTAGCCGACGGCACGAGCCAGGTCACGCGCTGCCTTGTGCATGCGAGCACGAATGTCGTCGTGTCCGTCGAGGCACGGCGCGGGGCTCTCCTCGATTAGCTTTTGGTTGCGCCGCTGCACCGAGCACTCGCGCTCGCCGAGCGAAAACACATGGCCCTGCTTATCGGCCATAATCTGTACCTCAACGTGATGCGCCGGCGCGACGAACTTCTCCATGTAGCACTCGCCGTCGCCAAAAACGGCCTCGCCCTCGGCGCGTGCTTCAATAAAGGCCTTTGCCGCATCTTCCACGCGCTCGACCTTACGAATACCGCGACCGCCGCCGCCCGCACGCGCCTTAATAAGCACGGGGCAGCCAATGCGCTCAGCCTCGGCCGTTGCCTCCTCGGGACTTTTGAGCAAATCGCAGCCCGGCACGATGGGCACGCCCGCCGCGGCAGCCGTTCGACGTGCGGCGTCCTTGTCGCCCATGCTGTCGATCACCTTGGCCGAAGGACCAACAAACGCCAGGCCATACTTGTCGCAGTCGCGCACGAAGCTCGCCTTCTCGGAGAAAAAGCCATAGCCGGGATGAATTGCCTTAGCTCCCGACTTTACGGCACAGGTGAGCACAGCATCGTCGTTGAGGTAGCTCTCGGCAAGACGCGGACCGCCGATGCAATACGCCTCGTCGGCAAGCTGCACGTGCAGCGCGTCCGCATCGGCCGTGGAATAAACGGCGACGGTCTTGATGCCCATATCGCGGCACGCGCGGATAACACGGACCGCGACTTCGCCGCGGTTGGCGATGAGCACTTTGTCGAACATGAAGCCTTCCTTAACTTTCGTGCATGAGTGCAAAAGACATATCGGCGCGGCAGCAAACCTCACCGTTGACGCTCGCAGTACCCGTCGCAAAGCGGAACGGCCCGCGCGCACGCGTGATGGTGCACACCAGATCAACCGTGTCGCCCGGGCGCACCGGACGCTTAAAGCGCACCTTGTCCAGACTCGTGTAGAACGGCGTCGCGCCGCGCGCCTCCTCATCGCCCATCAGCAGCACGCAACAGTTTTGGGCGAGCATCTCGCACTGAATCACGCCGGGGACCACCGGGTTTCCCGGAAAATGCCCCTGCAAAAAGTACTCGTCGCCCGTGATCGTGATCTTGCCGTGGGCCTCGTCGCCCACCAGCTCGGCCTCGTCGAGCAAAAGCATCGGTTCGCGATGCGGCAACAGTTCCTTAAGCTCTTCTTTGTTCATGGATATCACCTATCCGATCCTCATGAGGCAGCTGCCAAACTCCACGAGGTCGCCGTCGGCCACGCAGATCTCGAGCACCTCGCCGTCTGCCTCTGCCGTTACCTCGTTGAGAACCTTCATGGCCTCGATGATGCAGAGCGTCTCGCCGGCCTTGACCTTAGAGCCCACGTGCACAAACGGCTCGTCGCCCGGCGCCGGGGCAGCATAGAAAACACCGACCATGGGAGCGGTCACCTCGGTGCCCTTGGGCTCCGGTGCGGCGGCAGGTGTCTGCGCGGCGGGCTCCGGTGCGGCAGGCGCGACTGTGGGAGCTGCAACTGGAGCGGCCATAGCGCTCGGCATGGGCATGGGCACGGCAACCGGCTGTGCGGCGCTCGCGCGCTCGAGTTCGACCGCGGTGCCATCGGGCTCCTCAACGCGCACGCGCGTGAGGCCGCGGTCCTCCATAACATCGGCTATCTCGGCAAGTCTTTTGGAATCCATGCTCTAGCTCCTCGTATATCTACGCAGCGCGATGGCGGCGTTGTGCCCGCCAAAGCCTAGGTTGGTCGAAAGCGCCCAGGTAAGGTCGGCGCGAACTGCGCGATTGGGCGTGTAGTCAAGATCGCAGGCGGGATCGGGCGTGCGGTAGTTAATGGTCGGCGGCACCACGCCCTGCTCGAGCGCCATGGCGCAGGCCATGACCTCGATGGCGCCCGTGGCACCGATCATGTGGCCGGTCATCGACTTAGTCGACGAGACGTGCGCGGCGCGCGCCGCGTCCTCGCCGAGCGCACGCTTAATGCCCGCCGTCTCGGACGAATCGTTGAGCTTGGTCGATGTGCCGTGGGCATTGATGTAGAGACCCTCGGAAGGCTTGACGTCGCCCTCGGTCACCGCCAGCGATATCGCGCGGGCAATGCCGGCAGCCTCGGGATCAGGACTCGTGATGTGATAGGCATCATCGGTGTTGCCGTAGCCCACGACCTCGGCATAAATGTGCGCACCGCGCGCCTGCGCATGTTCCATGCTCTCGAGCACGAGCACGCAGGCGCCCTCGCCCATCACAAAGCCGTCGCGGTCTGCATCGAACGGACGGCAGGCCGTCGCGGAATCGGGGTTGGTGGTCAATGCGCGGCAGGACGTAAAGCCCGCAACGGCATCGGGGATAATTGCAGCCTCGGCGCCGCCCGCGAGGATCGCGTCGGCATAGCCGTGCTTGATGGCGCGGAACGCCTCGCCCACCGCATGGGCCGAGGTTGCGCACGCGGTCACCACGGGCAGGGTCGGGCCCTTTGCCTTGTGGCGGATTGCGATATTGCCCGATGCCATGTTGGGGATCATCATCGCGATCATATAGGGCGATGCGCGGCGGGGCCCACGTTCGGCAATCGTATGGACGTTGTCGACGAGCGTCGTCATGCCGCCCACGCCCGAGCCCACGTAGACGCCCAGGCGCTCGCGATCGATGGCGCCTTCGACATCAAAGCCCGCATCGTGCATGGCCTCGTCCGAAGCCGCCATCGCAAACTGAACGCAGGGGTCGAGATGCTTGGCGTCACGCTTGCCAAAGTACTCGTTGCCGTCAAAGCCCTTGACCTCGGCTGCCACCTTAACGGCAAACGCATCGGTATCGAAGTGCGTGATCGGGCCGATGCCGCACGTGCCAGCACACATTGCCGCCCAGGTGGCAAGCGCGGTGTTGCCGAGCGGCGACACGGCACCGATACCGGTGATTGCAACTCTCTGTTCCATCATGGTCTCCTCATCCAAGCCGTTCTTCGGCCCTGGTTTCTACATCGCCATTCCGCCGTCGACGCGCACGACCTCACCCGTAATGTAGGCAGCCGCATCACTCGCCAGAAAGCGCACTACGCCGGCCACCTCCTCGGGGCGCGCCATACGCTTAAGGGGAATCTGCTCCTCGGTTACCGTACGCACCTTCTCCGAGAGCTTTGCCGTCATATCCGTCTCGACAAACCCGGGGGCAACCGCGTTCACTCGTACGCCGCGGGGCGCAAGCTCGCGCGCCACCGCCTTGGTCAGGCCGATCACGCCCGCCTTGGAGGCAGCGTAGTTGGCCTGCCCGGCATTGCCCATCAGGCCCACAACCGAGCTCATGTTGATGACGCAACCGCCGCGCTGGCGCATAAAGGTCTTGGTGAGTGCGCGCGTCGTATTGAACGTGCCCTTGAGATTGACATCGAGCACGCGGTCGAAGGCATCGTCACCCATACGCATGAGCAGGCCATCGCGGGTGATGCCAGCGTTGTTGACGAGCGCCCAAATGGAGCCAAAGTCGTTGAGGACCGCTTCCACGCACGCGTTGACGGCAGCGGGGTCGGCCACGTCGCATTGATATGAGCGCGCCGTGGCGCCAGCCGCCTCGCAGGCGTCGCACGTCTCGCGCGCCGCATCGACGCTGCCGGCATAGACGACGGCGATATCGTAGCCATCCTCCGCCAGACCGATAGCGCAGGCGCGGCCGATACCCCGCGAGCCGCCCGTGACCAGTGCCACGCGACGTGAGTCGTTGCGCTCGAGCGCGCCATTGTTCAAGTTGCCCATGTCATTCCTTTCGGGTTACAGCCCTGTGGACTATGCGAGCTCGTCGGCAATAGCTGCGACCTGCTCGGCCGTCTCGCACGAATACACACGAACGTCGCTCAGCGTACGCTTGACCAGGCCGGACAGCGTTTTGCCGGGGCCGACCTCAATAAATGTGTCGATGCCTTGATCCTGCAGAGCATGCAGCGTATTGACCCAGCGTACGGCATGACTCACCTGGTTGGCCAAGACATCCGATGCCGCTCGCGGGTCCGCCGGATAGGGCGCCGCCGTCATGTTTGCCATGACCGGAATCAGCAGCGGAGACGGCGCGTGGCCGGCTTGGATATACTTCGCCAGCCCCTCAGTCGCCTCGGCCATATAGGGGCTATGAAATGCACCCGACACCGCGACCTTCATGGCGCGGCCGCCAGCCTCTTTTACTAGGACGTCGAGGGTCTGCAGCGCATCGGGCGCTCCGGCCACAACCGTCTGCTGGGGACTGTTGTAGTTGACCGGCCAGCAGTCCTCGCCGGCCTGCGCAGCCAGGTTCTCGACTTGCGCCGCATCGAGCTTGATGACGGCGCGCATACCGCCCGGATGGCGCTCGGCAGCCGCGGCCATCAGCGCCGCGCGCTCGCACACGAGCTCAAAGCCCGCTCGCGTATCGAACGCGCCCGCAAAGGTGAGCGCGGCGACCTCGCCCAGCGAAAATCCCGCACAGGCGACAGGCACCACGCCGCGCTCACGCAGGGCGGCAGCCGCTGCCAGGTCGTGAACGAACACGCACGGCTGCGTGTTCTCGGTCTGCGAGAGCTCCTCCTTGGAGGCGCTCCGGCACTGCCCGCTCGTCCCCGGGCGCACCTCATCGGCAATGGCGAACACCTCGGCGGCCGCCGGCGATGTCTCGATCAAGTCGACGCCCATCGCGGGGTGCTGGGCACCCTGGCCGGCAAACAAAAACGCTACGCCACCCATGCGCACGCACCCTTCAGGACGTGCTCGGCGCCATCGACCAGGTCGTCAACGATTTCGCGTGCGCTCTGGCGCTCGTTGACCATGCCGGCAATCTGTCCACACAAAAACGAACCCTCTTCGTAGTTGCCGTCCTTGGCGGCCTTACGCAGCGCACCGGTTCCCATAGCACCGAGCTCCTCGGCACTCGCACCGGAACCCTCGCTCTTGGCATAGGCGTTGGTGAAGGGGCTCTTGAGGGCGCGCACTGGATGTCCCGTCGAGCGACCGGTCGCACGCGTCGAAGTGTCGTTGGCCTTCAGGACCATCTCCTTGTACTGCTCCGAGACGGTGCACTCATTTGCAACGAGAAAGCGCGTACCCACCTGGACGCCGGCAGCGCCCAGCATAAAGGCGGCCGCCACGCCGCGGCCGTCGGCAATACCGCCGGCGGCCACAACGGGAATGTCGACCGCATCGACGACCTGCGGCACCAGTGCCATCGTCGAGGTTTCGCCAATATGGCCGCCCGATTCGGTACCCTCGGCAACAACCGCCGTGGCTCCACGACGTGCCACGAGGCGCGCCAGCGCCACCGAGGCAACGACCGGGATGACCTTGATGCTCGCCTCGTTCCACGCCTTCATGTACTTGGCGGGATTGCCGGCGCCCGTCACGACGACCGGCACTCGCTCGTCAATCACGACCTGTGCAACCTCGTCGGCAAACGGGCTCATGAGCATGACGTTGACGCCAAAGGGCTTATCCGTCTTGGCGCGCAGCTCATGAATCTGGTCGCGAAGCCAGTTGGCGTCGGCGTTCATGGCCGCGATGATGCCCAAGCCACCCGCCTCGGACACTGCGGACGCCAGCGAGGCATCGGCAATCCAGGCCATACCGCCCTGGAACACGGGCTTTTCGATGCCGAGCAGATCGCAGAGAGGAGTCTTGAGCATCTCTACTTCTCCAATGCCGCCTCGACCGTATCGGCGAACTCGCCGACTGTCTTGGGGTTCTCCTCGGTATCGAGCTGGATGCCAAACTCGTCCTCGACGGCGACGAGGATCTCGACGGTGCCCAGGCTGTCGAGACCAATCTCCTCGAGCGTGGACTCGGGCTTCATCTCGACATCGTCAAGACCGGCGGTCTCGCGGATAACGTCGCAAACGCGCTCGAAGGTCTTCTGATCTGCCATGGTAGTTCTCCTTTGGTTGTGCCCTAGGGCGTTTTTATTTCCTATGTGCGACTACTTCCAACGAAGCAGATAGCCACCTATATCCAGACCGGCGCCAAATCCAACCAAGGCGATGGTGTCGCCCGTGTGAAGTGCACCGGCGTTTGCCAGCCGGTCGAGGGCAAGCGGAATGCATGCGCTCGAAATGTTGCCGGTCTCGCGCAACGTGCGAACCACGCGCTCGTCCGGCACGCCCAGGCGCTTGACCGCCTGGCTCAGGATTCGTTCGTTAGCCTGATGGAATACAAAATGATCGATGTCTTCGACCGAAATGCCCGCATCGATCGCAAGCTTATGGACCGTGTCGCAGATGGCGTTGACGCCGAACTTGAACACGCGGCGGCCATTCATGGACAGCACGCTCTCGCTATCTGCGGAGGCCTTAAACGGCGAGGTGCCAACTAGACCAGGAACGCGCAACGTCTCGACGTCGGGCGCCGTCGAAAGCTCAACGGCAAGGGGACTGTCTCCCCCAGCCTCAATCACTGCGGCGCCTGCCCCATCGCCAAAGAGCACGCAGGTGGCACGGTCGGTCCAGTCGAGCGCGCGCGTCATCTGCTCGGCAGCAACGACCAGCACGTGCTCGACACGGCCGCGGGCGATATAGCCCTCGGCAATATCGAGCGCAAATACGAAGCCGGCACAAGCCGCCGAGACATCGAAGGCAGGGCACGTCGCGCCTAGTCGCTCAGCAACGGCACACGCCTCAGCGGGAACAAGGTGGTCACCCGTCGTCGTCGAGCAGACGATCAGATCCAGCTGGCTCGCGTCGATTCCGGACACCTGGAGTGCCCGCTCGCTCGCCGCTACGGCAAGGTCGTCAAGTGACTCGGTGGTGCAGACGTGGCGGCTCTTGATACCTGTGCGGGTAAAAATCCACTCATCCGAGGTATCGAGGAACTCAGACAGCTCGTCATTGGAAACACTGCGCTCAGGAAGCGCCGAGCCTGTTCCAAGAATCGTGAAACCCATCACTAGCCTCCTTTGAGTTGTTGACGTGTTTACATCGACCAAGAGAGGATAGCGCATTTTAGTCGTTGTTGACGTGTTAACATTAAATTGTCCAAATGCGACAAAGGCTTCACATTGTGTCTATCTCTCGACACCATTACGCGATTGCCTTATTAACTTAGGAGGTAGCAACCGTTATGGATGCCAAATTAACGATAGTCGACGTAACCGGATCGACCAACGATGACCTGCTCGAAGCAGGAAAACAGGGAGCGCCGCACGGCACAGGACTTGCCGCCCGGGCTCAGACAGCAGGACGCGGCCGGCGCGGCCACAAGTGGGATTCAACCGCCGGCAACCTATTACTTTCGATTGTCCTGCGTCCATGCGTTAATCCTGCAAAGTACTCTGGTCTTGCTGCCGTCAGCGGCCTAGCGGTGCTCAAGGCGCTCGAAAAGCAGGGTCTTGCAAACGAGATTGGCCTCAAATGGCCCAACGACCTGGTCGCGCGAGGACGCAAGCTCGGCGGCATTCTGGTCGAAGCTGCACGCGATAACGAAGGCAAACCTTTCGCCGTCTGCGGCATTGGCGTCAATGTGAACTATGTGCCCTCGGAGGTTCCCGATGGCGGTCTGCCGGCAATCGGTCTCTCGGATCTCAACGAGAACGTTCCCACCGTCGATGTGCTACTCAAGGAGGTCTATCACACCGTCGTAAACGCTGTGGACGCGTGGGCAGATCTGCTCAACGTCATGGAAGAAGACGCCGGTCCGCTCGCGCCCGTCCACGGCGAATATGTCACTCACCTCAATTGGATTGGGGAGCACGTTATCGCCCGTTCCCCTGCCGGCGACGAGCTGGCACGCGGCATCTTTAAAACCGTCGATGGCTTTGGTCGCGCGTGTATCGAAGCGGAAGGCGGTTTGCGATCCTTCCATTTTGAGGAAGCATCGCTGCGTCCCTTGAGCGAATAGGGCGCCGCAACCACCTACTCGGCAGCATTGCCCGGCAGTCCAAACCATCATTCAAAACAAAAGGGCCCCGCTACCGTAACGGCAGCGGGGCCCTTTAAGCTAAGAGCGATATCGCTTAGAGCTTGATGTCGATGTCGACGCCAGCGGGGAGATCGAGACGCATGAGCGAATCAACGGTGCCCGAGGTGGGGTCGAGGATGTCGATGAGGCGCTTGTGGGTGCGCATCTCGAACTGCTCACGGGAGTCCTTGTTCACGTGCGGCGAGCGGATAACCGTGTACAGGTTGCGCTCGGTGGGCAGGGGGACAGGACCGGAAACGCGAGCGCCGGTCTTCTGAGCGGTCTCGACGATGAGCTTCGCGGACTGATCGACGACCTCGTGATCATAGCCCTTGAGGCGAATGCGGATCTTCTGGGTAGCCAACTTAAACCTCCAAAGAGTGCGAGAGATGTTCTCGCGGATTACGTAACAGGGAGCTCGAACTTAGGCGTTCTTGCTCATGACCTCGTCCACAATGGACTTGGGCGCGGGCTCATAAGAGTCGAACTGCATCGTGTAGGATGCACGGCCCTGGGTCTGGGAGCGAAGGTCGGTAGCGTAACCGAACATCTCGCCCAGCGGCACCTTGGCACGGATGAGCTTGCTGTTCTTGCGATCCTCCATGCCCTCGATCTTGCCGCGGCGACCGGAGAGGTTGCCCATAACGTCGCCCATGTACTGCTCGGGGGTCTCGACCTCGACAGCCATGATCGGCTCGAGCAGCTGCGGATCGGACTTCTTGAGGGCATCCTTGATAGCCATGGAACCGGCGATCTTGAAGGCGGCCTCGGAGGAGTCGACCTCGTGGTAAGAACCGTCGAACAGGGTGACCTTAACGTCGAGGACCGGGAAGCCGGCGATAACACCGGTGTTCAGGGCCTCCTGGATGCCCTTGTCG
Source organism: uncultured Collinsella sp. (assembly GCA_965149855.1). Lineage (GTDB taxonomy): Bacteria > Actinomycetota > Coriobacteriia > Coriobacteriales > Coriobacteriaceae > Collinsella. Next base: position 3,481 of record CBCTTO010000024.1, on the reverse strand, counting down.
ATGGACGGGATGTACTCCTTGGGCACGACGCCGCCGACGATAGCGTTGACGAACTCGTAGCCGAAGCCTTCCTCCATCTTCTCGAGCTTGATGACGGCGTGGCCGTACTGACCGCGACCGCCGGACTGACGGACGAACTTGCCCTCAGCCTTCTCGACGTCGTGACCAGCGGTCTCGCGGTAGGCGACCTGGGGCTTACCGACGTTAGCGTCAACCTTGAACTCGCGGAGCAGACGGTCGACGATGATCTCGAGGTGCAGCTCGCCCATGCCGGCGATGATGGTCTGGCCGGTCTCGTGGTTGGTGGACACCTGGAAGGTCGGGTCCTCCTCGGCGAGCTTGGTCAGAGCCAGGGACATCTTGTCCTGCTCGGCCTTGGTCTTGGGCTCGATGGCAACGTCGATAACGGGCTTAGCAAACTCGATCTTCTCGAGGACGATCTCCTTGCCCTCGGCGCACAGGGTGTCACCGGTGGTGGAGTTCTTGAAGCCGACGCAAGCGACGATGTCGCCGGCGGCGGCGTCGTCACGGTCGATACGCTCGGCGGCGTTCATCTCGAGGATGCGGCCGAGGCGCTCGCGCTGACCATTGGAAGCGTTGACCACGTAGGAGCCGGACTCGGCGCGGCCGGAGTAAACGCGGACATAGGTGAGCTTACCGACGAACGGGTCGGTCATGATCTTGAAGACCAGGCCGGAGAAGGGCTCGTCGAAGGAAGGATGACGCTGGATCTCCTCGCCGGTGTCCGGATCGGTACCGGTGACGGCCTCAACGTCGAGCGGGCTGGGCAGGTAGTCGACGACAGCGTCGAGCAGCTCCTGAACGCCCTTGTTCTTGTAGGCGGAGCCCACGAAGACGAGGTTGAGCTCGTTGGCCAGAACGCCCTTACGCAGAGCAGCCTTGAGCTCCTCGACGGTGAAGTCCTCCTCCATGAGGATCTTCTCCATGAGCTCGTCGTCAAAGCTGGCAGCAGCGTCAAGGAGCTCCTCGCGCTTGGTGGCAGCGATGTCGGCAAACTCAGCCGGGATCTCGTCCATCGGCTCGGGGTAGGTCATACCCTTCTCGTCGGCCTTGAAGTCCCATGCAGTCATGGTGACCAGGTCGATGACGCCCCAGAAGTTGTCCTCGGCGCCCATCGGGACCTGAGCGGCCACGGCGTTAGCGTCGAGACGATCCTTCATGGTCTCGATAGCGTTGAAGAAGTCAGCGCCCACGCGGTCATACTTGTTGATGAAGGCGATGCGGGGGACGTTGAAGGTGGAAGCCTGACGCCAAACGGTCTCAGACTGGGGCTGAACGCCGGCAACGGCGTCGAAGACGGCGACAGCGCCATCGAGAACGCGCAGGCAACGCTCGACCTCGGCGGTGAAGTCAACGTGGCCCGGGGTGTCGATGATCTGGATGCGGTAGTCCTTACCGTCCTTGTTCCAGAAGCACGTGGTAGCAGCGGAGGTAATGGTTACGCCGCGCTCCTGCTCCTGAACCATCCAGTCCATGGTGGCAGCGCCCTCATGGACCTCACCGATCTTGTGGGTCTTACCGGTGTAGTAAAGAATACGCTCGGTCGTGGTGGTCTTACCGGCATCGATGTGAGCCATGATGCCGATGTTACGGGTATCGGAAAGCTTGTACTTAGGCTTAGCCATGTTAGTTCCTTACCTTAACTTACCAACGATAGTGAGAGAACGCGCGGTTGGCCTCGGCCATCTTGAAGACGTCCTCACGCTTCTTGACGGAAGCGCCCAGGCCGTTGGAAGCGTCGAGGATCTCGTTGGCGAGACGCTCGGCCATGGTCTTCTCCTTGCGAGCGCGGGAGAAGTTGACGATCCAGCGGATACCCAGAGCGGTGGAACGACGGGAGTTGACCTCCATCGGGACCTGATAGGTAGCGCCACCGACACGCTTGGGCTTAACCTCGAGCGTGGGCTTGACGTTGTCCATAGCCTTCTTGAAGGTAGCGAGAGCGTCGCCACCCTCGGACTTCTCGGCAACGATCTCGAAAGCGGTGTAAACGATGCGCTCAGCGGTGGCCTTCTTGCCGTCAAGAAGGACCTTGTTGATGAGCTGAGTCACCAGGCGGTTGTTGTAAACGGCGTCAGGCTGAACCTCACGACGATTAGCTGCTGCACGACGCGGCATGTGAAATCTCCTTAAGTGTCTACCGTGCGGCGCTTAGGCGGCACACGGCGAAAGTATCAAAACGTTATCTGGCTTATTTGGCCTTGGGGCGCTTAGCACCGTACTTGGAACGGGCCTGCATACGGTTCTGGACCGGAGCAGCGTCGTAGGCGCCACGGATGACGTGATAACGGACACCAGGGAGGTCACGGACACGACCGCCGCGGACGAGCACGATGGAGTGCTCCTGCAGGTTGTGGCCCTCACCCGGGATGTAAGCGGTAACTTCGATGCCGTTGACGAGGCGAACACGGGCAACCTTACGAAGAGCCGAGTTCGGCTTCTTGGGGCTCGTGGTGAAGACGCGGGTGCACACGCCGCGCTTCTGGGAGTTGTGCTGCAGAGCAGCGTTCTTGGACTTCTTGGGCACGGAACGACGGCCCTGGCGAACCAGCTGGTTAATAGTAGGCAAAGCGTACTCCTTCTCGAATGATTCCAGCTTTCTGTAAAGTGCAACGGCTTGAATCGAGGGGTCAGCATCCCCCTACGAAACACGCAGTTCGATAGGATACGTGGCGTTAGCTGTGCCGTCAACAGACCACGCCGCCGGGCGTATCCCAAAATGAGTATATTTCCGCAAAGCCTACACAAAAGGAATCCCCTTCTGTGCGCGGGGGCGGATTCCCGGCCCGGGCGGCCCGCTGTTTAAGTTTGCTGCTCTACAGTCCTGGCTCGCACGGAGGCCACATTAAGTGGCCTCCGGCTCGTGCGGAACTCGCGACAAACTTAAACAGCGGGCCGCCCGGGCCGGGAATCCGACGTGCTCGTCGGGGCAACGTTCCCTGCCAAAAAGGGACAGGTTTATTTTGGTCGGTTTTATCTGGGGAAACGCCGCTCTTCACGGTGATTCGCATCCATTTGCCACGTTCTTGCGAGAATCAGGCAAATAGCGTTCAATCCACTCGTCCATATAACGCTAAAAAGGCCGCTTCCCCTCTTGGGAAGCGGCCCAGACCTTACGAATAGACGATGGTAAAGGGAACTTCTGTTTCGGTCTCTCCTGTTGATGTGTATCTCGTGCCCTCGAGGGTTACCGAGACCACTTGATCGACATTGATCAGCTTTGTCGGAACCGAGATGTTCTCCCCGCTATTGCGCGTCAGCGAAACATAGGAATTGTACGCGCCTGCAGCATCGTCTTCGATAATCTGCTCCGATCCATCCTTGTAGGTAACGGTCAACTTTTTCGTGACTGCGTCAATGCCCAGATCGTCGATGTGCGTCTGGATGGAAAACGGGCTAATCTCAAGAGGCGAGTCATCGGAGCGGAGTTCCTTTGTATCGACGTACGCTCCAACGCTAA